>CAZZYZ010000180.1:0-6022 GCA_964658425.1 Vulcanimicrobiota bacterium
CGCGGATCTCCAGAACCTCGCGCGCGATCCGTTCAGCGATCGCGAGCTCGCCCGCCGCGAACGACCGGGCCGCGTCGTAGTGATGGAACTCCGCGCTCAGCGCCGGCGAGCGCGCCCCGAGCACGAAGCCGTAGGCGATATCGAAGCTGCGCTCCGCGGCCGCGGGCAGCGCGGTACGAGACTGCAGAACGCCGCGGATGAGATGGTACTCGCCCTCGCAACGCCGAGACGGAAACGCGACCTCGCTCGACGAGACGAGCGAAGCGAGGCCTTCTTCGTACCGACCGCGTCGGATGTGAAGCCGTGCGCGCAGGAGGCGCGCCGCGAGATCGCTGCGACCCGTCAGCGCCGCGAAGCAATCGTCCGAGCGCGCGTCGCGGTAGGCGACGACGGCGCTCGCGGGGGAATTCTGAGGCGTAAGGTCGAGCCCGGGCGATCTCACCGAATACACCCACGGTGGCATGAGAGGAATACCTTTCGGTAATTCCGGTCAGATAACGTGGGACCTGTACGTACGGGCCGAATCGGCGGCGTTGCCGTGCGCGTCGAACGCGCGCGGCCGGTCGATGATCCCGCCGTACGCTTCGGCGGGACGGCGCGTCTGCGGTCCGTGGGACGTACCCGCGTGGACGGCGCCGAAAGAAAAGAACGAAGAGAACAGGGCGAAGATGCCTGCTGCGATGGCCATGCGGTGACGTTACCTACGGGCGAAATAGCGGAGACGCGGGTTCGGACGAACGCTCGCTGTCGTACGTATAAAATCGGTCCGTCGCGCGGTGCCGTTGAGCGCCGGCTTGTAAAGCGGCGGATATCACAGTGAGCGTTCGCGCCTCAAGTTTGGTGCTGTGCGGAGTGTTGCTCGTGTCGATCGCATGGATCGGCCGGGCGACGCCCCTTCCCGCGCGCGCCGCGGATG
Source organism: Vulcanimicrobiota bacterium (assembly GCA_964658425.1). GTDB lineage: Bacteria > Vulcanimicrobiota > Vulcanimicrobiia > Vulcanimicrobiales > Vulcanimicrobiaceae > CAZZYZ01. The sequence continues at coordinate 917 of CAZZYZ010000180.1, forward strand.
CGCAGACGATTCGCATCGGCTCGATCCGCCAGCCCGCGACGATCGATCCGATGCGCGGTGGCCAATACATCGAAAACTACATCGATGAAGCATTGTTCGACGGGCTCACGGTCATCGACGATCGCGGACGCGTCGTGCCCGATCTCGCGCTCGCCGTTCCCACGCGGCGTAACGGCGGGATCTCGCGCGACGGACGGACGCTCACGTATCGCTTGCGGCCGAATCTCGTGTGGTCTGACGGCGTACCGCTCACGGCACGCGACGTCGCGTTCACGTTCGCGCTCTTGCGCGCGCCCGCGACGAACTTTCCGTCGCGCAGCACGTACGATATCGTCGACCGCGTCGACGCTGCGGACGCGCGCACCGTGCGCGTGCGCCTTCACGCGCCCGATGCCGATGCCGTCGCCGAGATTTTCGTGAACGGGCAGAACGGATCGATCGTTCCCGAACACCTCTTACGCGGCGTCCGCGATCTGATGCACGATCCGTTCGACACGCATCCGATCGGTTCGGGACCGTACGTTCTCGAGCGCTGGGATCGTGGCACGGCGATCTCCTTTCGCGCGAACCCGCGATACGTTCGAGGCGCACCCAAGACGCCCGCGATCTCGATGGCGTTCTTCGGCGATGCGAATACGCTCGGGCTCGAAATGCGTACGGGCGCGATCGATTTCGCGCAGATCCCGCCAGCGCTCGTGCCGCAATTCGGGCCGGCGACGACCGGGATCGCGCTGCGCTCCGCGTCGTCGACGACGCTCGCGGAGATCCAATTCAACGTTCGCGCGGCGCCCGTCGATGACGGCCGCGTGCGCCGCGCGCTCGGCCTCGCGCTCGATCGCGCCCGCATCGCGGCGACCATCTTCCACGGTCAAGCCGACGTCGCGAGCGGCCTCCTGCCCCCGAACTCGATCTTCGCGCGTGCGAACGGCGCGTCGGCACTCGCCGCCGATCCTGCCGGTAGCGCAGCGCTGCTCGACGCCGCCGGCTGGCGCGCCGGCCCGGACGGCATGCGATCGCGCGGCGGCATGCCGCTGCAATTCTCGCTCATCGTTCCCAGCGCAAATCCGACGTATCTCGGGCTCGCCGTGCAGCTGCAAGCGGCCTGGCGCGCGCTCGGTGCCGACGTCTCGGTGAACGCGCAACTCAACGACGTCCTGCGCGCACCCGACGGCCCGCTCGCGCGCGGCCGTTTCCAAGCGGTCGTCTCGCCCTTCGGGTACCCGGTAACGCCCGATCGCACGCAATTCATTACGACTGGCGCCTTCCCGCCGTACGGCTACAATTACATGCGTTACGCCGATGCGACGGTCGATCGCGATAGCGTCGCGGCGCGCGTCGAAACCGATCCGGCCAAGCGCAAGCGTCTGCTCGGCTCCGTCGAATCGCGCATCCGAGCGGACGCGCCGATCGTCCCGATCGTCTGGACGCGTTACGCGTACGTCCTGCGCGACGGCTTACGCGGCGTCCGGCCGGAGCCGGTCAATTCCGATCTCTGGAACGTCTACGACTGGACGCTCGCACGTTGACGTGGCGAGCGCGTTCACCGAAGGCCTGGGGCCGCGACGCGCGTAGACCGACGCATGAGTGACGACGCGGGCACGGTAACCGTCGATACCGGTGCGGGGCAGCAAGAGTTCGAACTCTTGACCGCGCGAGCGATCAAAGAAGCTGCCGCGACGATCGCGAGCGCCGTCATCGCGCGCGGCGATTGCTTCGTGATCGTTTCGGGAAGCGGGATCCCTCCGGGCGATCGACTGCTCGAATACGATGCGCGTCGCAAGCTCGTGAACGCGCTGTTCGATCGGCTATCGATCTCGGATCCGAAAGCTTCGGCGGATGCGCAAAGCCAAGACGCGCTCGCGGCGCCGACCGCTCGTGATAAAGACGCTGCGATTCGCAAAGGATTCGCGGTCTCAACACTCGGCGAATTGGGTCGCGTCCCAACCGTCGTATCGAACGCGATCGGAATTTTTAAGAGCGACTATCAAATCGGCGGTACGGATCTGACGCCGAAGGCAGGCGCGTACGATTCGCTGCTCGCCGCCGCGGTCGCTTCGGCACTTCTGGCAGGCCGCGGGTCTGCGAAGACGCCGGTCGTCGCATTTGCGGCTTCTTTCGGCGCGAACCGGCGCCGAGATGCGCTCGAGCAAATCGAAAGCGACCTCGACGCGATCGCGCGCCGGGCGGCCCACCTCGAATCCGAACTCGAGACGTGCGGCGCCTTGCTCGCAAAAGAAGAAGCCGTCGTCGCGAGCGGCGACGCGGCGCAGGCGGCGACCGCACTCCCGGAAGCCGACCGTATACGCGCGAGATGCGAACGCCTCAAGAGTACGGCGGAGAGCGTGGGCGCATTCTTCGCGTGGCTCGCGTCGAGCGACGCGACGAGTGGGACGGCGATCCTCGCGCGCGTCGTCGCGGAGCGCAGCTTCGAACTCGCCACGCAGGCGTACGGCGATCCCGCGACTTCGAAGACGTCGTCCGACGCCGAAGAGAAGACGCACGACGCACGCTGTCGGCCCGCGGGACGTCGGCGCCTCGCGATGCTGCACGTGCGTACGGAAAACGCGGGCGGCGGCTACGTGACGCGCAAGAGTTTGCTCTCGGGGCTCTTCTCGATCCCGCTCTCGATGAGCGGCGGTGCGGCGGTCTCGTATGCGCTGATCGATAACGCGGGCGACCTCATCGCCGCAGACGTCGTGACGGTCTACGGCGGTCTCGTCCGCCTCGACCGCCTGCGCGATAAACTCACGGGGACGCCGAACCGCACGCTGCGTTAGGCGTTCGCGCGACGCATGAGCGCCGCGCTCGGAAAACGAAACCGAACGCGAATCCGCTCGCCGTCTCGAGGTCCGCGTGACGTTTCTTCGACCCGTTGTCGTTTCGTGTACGGCGTTCGTGACGGCGGCCGCGTTTCGCGTGCCGCCGGCACACGCCGAGACGGCGGCCTTCACGCTCGACTCGGTGCTCGCGGCACCGTTCGTCGACGATCTCACCGCGTCGCCGAAGCGCGACGCACTCGGGTGGACCGTCCACGAACGCGGTGCGCGGAATATCGCCGTGTGGAAGGCCGGTCGCGTTCGCGAGATCACGCACGAGACGGCCGACGACGGCCGAGAACTCGGCGGCATCGCGTTCGTGCCGGACGCGAGCGCGGTCGTCTACGAGCGCGGAGGCCTCGGCCAAGACGGCGGCGGCATAAATCCGAATCCGCTCAATGCGGCGAAACGCGAGCCGCGGAAGATTTTGCTGACGTCGCTTGCGAGCGAATCGACGATCGAACTCGGGATCGGCGAGGAGCCCGTCGTCTCCCCGAAGGGCGATCGCGTCGCGTGGATCGGAAGCGACGGCACGGGTGCGGGCCAAGTGATGAGCGCCGCGATCGCGACGCGCGACGGCGGCCGCACGTGGACCGCGCAAAAAGCCTCCGCGCTGTTCACCGTCAGCGGGACGGCGAGCGATCCGCTTTGGTCGCCCGACGGCGCGCGCATCTCCGTCACGAACGACCGCGGCGATCACGCGTACGTCGCGATCTACGCGCTCGGCACGTCGAGGATCGTGTACGCGGCGCCGTCGTTTGCGAGCGACGGTTCCGCCGTCTGGTCGCCCGACGGATCGCAGATCGCCTTCGTGCGCTTGCCGGGGAACGCGCAGACGCTCTCGTTCTACGACCCGCCGAGTGCGAGGCCGCCGTGGTCGATCGCGGTCGCCGATGCCGCGACCGGAGCGGGCGGCGTCGTCTGGACCGCTGATCGCGGACGGGGCAGCGAATTCTTCACGGCGGACGGCGTGCGGCCGCTCTGGTGGTCGCGCGACGGGCGGCTCGCGTTCGAATGGGAGCGCGACGGCCGTTCGCATCTCTATGCGATGCCGCCGTCCGGCGGGGCGCCGCAGCTGCTGACGCCGGGCGATTTCGATATCGAGCAGATCTCGCTCGGGGCGAGCGGCAACGATCTGGTCTACACGTCGAACGAGGGCGATGCCGATGCGCGCCACGTCTGGCGCGTCGCAGTCGGCGGCGGCGCGCGCGGCCGGCTCACCGGGCCCGAGCCCAATCAGTGGTCGCCCGTCGAGCTCGCGCGCGGGGAGCTCGCGTACGTGAACGCGGGCGCCGCGTCGCCCGGCATCGTGACGCTCGCGAACGGCGGCGCGCCGCGTGCGCTTCTGCCGCGGCCGGTGCCGTCCGCGTTTCCGGCGGCGGCGCTCGTGCGGCCGGAGACGGTCGTGTTCGACGCCGCCGACGGGACGCACGTTCACGGCCAAATGTTCGCCGCGCGTGACGCTCGCGCGACGCATCCGGCGCTCGTCTTCGTCCACGGCGGTCCCGAACGCCAAATGCTCGCGACGTTTCACTATTTCGAAGCCTACGCGAATCTCTACGAGCTCACGCAATATCTCGTCGCGCGCGGCTTCGACGTACTCTCGGTGAACTATCGCAGCGGGATCATGTACGGCCACGATTTCCGCGAAGCGCCGAAGCGCGGCTGGCTCGGAGCGAGCGAGTATCAGGACGTCCTCGCCGGAGCGCGCCTGCTACGGGCGCGCCGCGACGTCGATCCGAAACGAATCGGCATCTTCGGGCTCTCGTACGGCGGCTATCTCACCGCGCTCTCGCTGGCACGCAATTCCGATATTTTCGCCGCCGGCGCCGATCAGGCGGGCATTTCGGATTGGTCGACCCTCATCGATGCCTTTCGCGGCGAGAACCGAGTCGGGACGCCCGAGCAGCGCGCGACGGCGTTTGCGGCATCGCCGCTCGCGTCGCTCGCGACGTGGCGCTCGCCCGTCTATCTCGATCAAGGCGACGACGACCGCAACGTTCCGTTCTCCCAGAACGTCACGCTCGCGACGCTCTTGCAAGCGCGAGGCGTCGACGTCACGCTGCATTCCGTTCCGGGCGAGTTGCACGAATACACGCGATACGAAAACGAACTCGATCGCTTCCAACGGACCGCCGACTTTCTTTGCGCGAGGCTCTCCGCGCAGTAGCGAAGCCGTTCGGGTCGCACGCGAGAGGGCGAAGCTTCAGGTCAAGAACACTTGCCTTCACAAAGCATCGGCCTCTCGGTGAAATAAAAGATTGGGGGCGGCGATTCGCTAATTCTAAAG
>CAZZYZ010000181.1:0-1443 GCA_964658425.1 Vulcanimicrobiota bacterium
GTCCGACGCGGAGCCGTCTCGGGTTGCGCAGCGGCGCGTTCGGCCGGGGCGGGTTCGTGAATGACGGGAGCGCGCGCCGGGACCGGCTTCGCCACCGGCTGCGCGACTTCGACGGGACGCGCCGCGACCGGATGCGCGACCTCGGTCGGCCGACGAACGATCGGTCGGCTCACGTCGGCCGGCTGCGCGACGACGGGATGTGCAGTTTCGGCGGGCCGCGCGACGACCGAATGCGCGGCGGCTTGCGGACGAGCGGCCTCGGGGTGAGCGATCGTCGCCGGCCGTGTGACGACGGGGCGCGTCGCTTCGACGGGGCGTGCGACGACCGGGCGGCCGATGGGGAGCGTTCTGCGGACGGTCGTCACCCGCACGGGAGCGACGTGCGCTTGGGGATCGACGCGTTCGGTCGCTCGTACGGGAGCGAATCCGGCGGGTCGATTGTTCGCACTCAACGGATGCGCGACCGCGATGACCGGCGGCTTGTCGTGATTGACGGTCGCGAGCAACTGGCGATCGCCTTCGGCCGTCCGCACGTGAAGTTGCTGGACCTGCGTCATGCCGATGTGACGACCCCGAGCGACGGCGAGCTGTTGCGTCGTCGGCCGCGCGGTCAGGCCATAGCGGCCGCCGTTATACCCACCGTTTCGCACGGTCGTATCGTTGTTCACGTAGACGTTGCGGTTGATGTACACGTTGCGGATGATCGTCGTGTTCACGTGCGTCACGTACGTGTTGTAGTTGAACACGTTCCGAGACCACCGGCCGCCGTCGTAGCCGTTTCCGAAATAGCCGTGGCCGTAATTGACGCCGCCGTAGAAACCGACGGCCGCCGCCCAGTAGCCGGGAATGAAATGGAACCCGACGTCGCTGCCCTGCCAGTAGCCGGGCGTCCAGAGATAGCCCGGCTGAGGCGCCGCGATCCAGGTGCCCGGCACCCAGTAATAGCCGTACGAGCCCCACGCCCAATAGCCCGGCTGCCAGACGTCGTTCTCGACCGGCACGGCGGGCTGATCGTATTGCGGGATCGGCGGGGGAGCGGTGTCGACGTAGCTCGCGGTGCCGGGCGCGTAGTAATCCGACGCGCCGCCGCCGGAATCGATCGCCGCGATCTGATCGGCCTCGTCCCAATTGACGCTGTCGCCGAGCGATTCGGAGATGAAGCGCAGCGGCACGTACGTGCTCGCGCCGACGATGAACGGTGCGACGTCGACGACCTGCGATTGCCCGTTGACCGTCGCTTGCGTCGAACCGATCTGGAGCGTGATGTCGCGCCCGTTGCCCGTCGCGTTGATCGTCCCGTTGTCGTAGACGACGCTCGCACCGAGCTGCTCGAAGACGCCGCGTAGCGGAACGAAGACGCGTCCGGCTTGGACGATCGGCGCCGGCTCGACATCGACGGCGCTCCCGTTGACCGTGACGCCGATATCTGCGCTTGCCGCGGCC
>CAZZYZ010000181.1:1453-5981 GCA_964658425.1 Vulcanimicrobiota bacterium
CGTGAGGGCGAAGGCGGCGACCGCGCCGAGGGAGGCGGCGAGCGGGGCGAACTGCTGCTTGGCGTTCATAGTGTTCTTCGAACGTTCGCCCAAGTACCACCGTAGCGCCTCGCCATTAAGGGTGGGTTATAACGCACTGAAGGCGATCTCGCCGCCCTTGATGACGGCGCGCGGCGCGCGATAGGGCCGCGCATCGGAATCGATATCGCGATCGAGCAGAACGAGATCGGCCGCGGCGCCGGGGGCGAGCGTGCCGCGATCGATGCCGAGCAGCGACGCTGCATCGTGCGTGGCCGCGCGCAACACCTCGCGCGGCGACATCTCGAGCATCGATGCCATGAGTTCGAGTTCGTATGCGAAGCCGTCGTGCGGATTGAACGGCGTCCCGGCATCGGAACCCGCGACGAACCGTACGCCGGCCGCGCGCGCGCGGCGCAGGTTGAGGGCCGCGTGCTCGGCGATCTCGCGCGCCTTGCGGAGCACGAAGTCGGGCATCCCCGCGCCTTCGCCGCCGCCCGTGATGCAGGCGAGCGCGGCGAGCGTCGGCACGAGGACGGCTCCGGAACCCGCGAAGAGCGCGAGACCTTCGTCATCGACGAGATGGCCGTGCTCGATCGAATCGATCCCCGCGCGTAACGCGTTGGCGATCCCGGCCGCACCGATCGCGTGTGCCGCGCAGCGCAGGCCGTGCGCGTGCGCTTCCTCGATCCCGGCGCGCAATTCGTCCTCGGAGAGCTGCGCGAGGCCGGGGACCGCGCCTTTCGTGAGGACGCCGCCCGTCGCGATGAATTTGATGCACGTCGCGCCCGCGCGCAATTGCTCGCGAACCGCTTTGCGCACGTCGAGGGCGCCGTCGGCTTCGCGGCCGACGAAGTGACCGTGGCCGCCCGTCATGCAGATCGCGCGCCCGGCCGCGACGATCGTCGGGCCCGGGATCGCGCCGCGCTCGACGGCATCGCGCGTCTCGATCGCGAGCGACTCCGTGCTCCCGAGGTCGCGCATCGCAGTCACGCCGGACTGCACCGCGAGCCGCGCGTTCTCGGCGCAGCGAAACGCGCGCTGCGTCGGCGTCGTCAGCACGAAGACGCTCATCGTTTGGCTTTCGCCGCTCATCTCGAGGTGCGCGTGCGCGTTGATGAGCCCCGGCACGACGCACGCGCTTTCGAAGACGCGCGCATCGCTCGGAACCTCGAGCGATGCGTCGCCGATCGCGGCGATGCGGCCGCCCTCGACGAGCAGCGTGCCGTTCTTTTTTGGATCTCCGAGTTGATCGTGAAGCGTTCCGAAGCGGACGACGATCGCGTGGCCGCTCAGCTAGGCACCCCGCGCGTCCGCGCCCGCTTCGACGAGCGTTTCGTCGTACCGTTCGAGCGCGGTATCGATCACGTCGAAGCAGCGATCGATCTCCTCGTACGTATTGTAATGCGCGAAACTCAAGCGCACCGCGACGCCGCCCGTCTCCGGAGCGATCGTGCGCATGAGGCGCGGCGCGTAGTAATCGCCGCAGCGGGCTTCGATCGCGGCGAGGTCGAGTCGCGCCGCGAGCTCGACGCTCGGCATGTCGCGGACGTTGAAGGCGAAGACGGGGAGCCGCGCGACGTCGGGCGGGCGGCCGTAGAGTCGGAGTTCGGGCGCCCGCTCGGCGAAGCGTTCGCAGACGTACGCGGAGAGCTTCTCTTCGTAATCCGCCATGCGCTCGACGGCGATACGCGGCGTCTCGGCGACGTCGCGCAAATAGGCGATGGTGCCGAGCCAGCCCGCGAGCCCTTCGTGGCTCTGCGTCCCGCACTCGAGCGTCCAGTAGCGCGCGTCGCCGCCGGGCATCGTCGCATCGTCGGCATGGACGAAGCGTTCGAGGACGCGGTCGGCCGCGTACCAGAATCCGAGATGCGGCCCGTACATCTTGTACGCGGAGAAGAACGCGAAATCGATCGACGGCCCGAGATCGAGCGCGAAGTGCGGGAACGCCTGCACGCCGTCGACGACGACGATCGCGCCCGCCGCCTTCGCGAGCGCGGCGAGCCGCGGCACGTCGAAGACGCTGCCCGTCGCATTGGAGGCCCAGGGCAACGCGACGAGGACGGGTCCGCGTTCGAGGTACGATCGAAAGCGCGGCTCGTCGAGATCGCCGTGCTCGTCGACCGGGACGATATCGATCTGCGCGCCGAAGCGCCGTAGCCAGTACCACGGCGTGACGTTCGCCTCGTGATCGGCGCAGGTGACGACGATGCGATCGCCGTGCCGGATCGTACTCGAGATCAGCCGCGAGAGCGCGAAGGCGATCGACGTGGCGTTCGCGCCGATGCCGACGTGGTCGGGGGTCGTCGCGAGCAGCGATGCGACCTCGCCCTTCGCCTCCGCGACGAGATCGGTCGTCGCCTGGGTCCGCGTGAAGAGCGATCCTTTTTGCGCGTTATCGTAAGCCAGATAGCGCTGCATTCGTTCGAGGGCGAGATCGGGGAGTTGCGCGCCCGCCGCGTTGTCCGCGAGAATGCGACCGTGGGCGGTCGCCGCCATCACCGCCGGGAATCGGTCGCCATTCAAACGCGTACGGCCCCCGCACTAACCATTCGGTCGCCTCCACCTGGCCGCAATGCCAGACGCCGACCTTCGCGTCCGGTCGTAACGCTCCTTACCTCGAGCCGGAGCACCGCGTGGTAAAATATCGTAATGCACGAGCCTACTCCACCGACGCGCGTCGTCTACCGGCACTCCATCGCCACGCGGATCTCGCACTGGTTCGTTTCGATCGCGCTGCTCGTCTTGCTCATGAGCGGCTTGCAGATCTTCAACGCGGCGCCGTACCTCGATGCCTCCGACGTCTCCAATCCGGCGAAGCGCGTGCTTTCGATCTCGCAGGCGCAAGCGCCGACCGGCACCGTGACGGGCGTGACGACGATCTTCGGCCACACGTTCACGACGACGAAATATCTCGGCGTCACGGACGACGGCCAAGGCGGCACGGGGCAACGCGCGTTCCCCGGATGGGCGACGTTCCCGGGCTATCAGGATCTCGCCGGCGGCCGTTCCTGGCATTTCTTCTTCGGATGGATCCTGCTGCTCGCCGCCTGCCTCTATCTCGTCGCCGCGCTCGTTCGCAAAGATCTTCGCCTCCTGATCCTGCGGCCGAGCGATCTTCCGAAGATGTGGCCGATGCAGGCGTACTATCTGCGGCTGCGCCCCGAACCGCCCGATCACGGAAAGTACAATCCGCTGCAAAAAGCCGGCTACACGGCCGTGATCTTCGGGCTGATCCCGTTCGCGATTCTGACCGGTCTCGCGCTCTCACCGGGGATCGATGCGATCGCATCGCCGGTCGTCTGGCTGCTCGGCGGGCGGCAATTCGCGCGGACGTGGCATTTCGTCTCGATGATGCTCATCATCGGATTCACGTTCGGGCACGTTATGCTCGTCGTGACCACGGGATTTCGCAACAACATGCGCTCGATGACGCTCGGCACCTATCGCATCGGGAAGCACGAGGGGACCGGCGTATGAAGCGCGGCCTCTTCATCGCGGGGTCGCTCGCGGGGGTCACCGGCTGCTCCGCGCAGACGAACGCGCTCAACAACAACCCGGTCGTTCAGCGGATCCTCGGGAGCGCGAGCGTGGTCAATCACGCGGTGATCGGGACCCACGGGCGCGCACGGCTCTACGGCGCCTCCGAGATCACGGCCGATTTTCCGAGCAACGGCAACCCGACGCCGCAGGACGGTGCGTACACGCGCCTCGTGCAGGCGAAGTACGCGGGCTATCGGCTCCCGGTCGATGGGCTCGTCGAGCGCTCGCAGACGTTCGATCTGCGGCAATTGCGCGCGCTCGCATCGATCGACGAGATCACGAGGCACGACTGCGTTGAGGGCTGGAGCGTCGTGGGGCGCTGGGCGGGCGTTCGCCTCTCGCGCTTGCTCGCGATCGTGCGCCCGACCGCCGCGGCCCGCTACATCGTCTTCCACTCGTTCGATACCGATAGCCAAGGGACGCCGTTCTACGGCAGTATCGGCATCCATGAGGCGGCCGCTCCGCAAACGCAACTGGCGCTCGATTTCAACGGCAAGCCGGTCGCGCCGGAATACGGCGGCCCCGTCCGCCTGCGTATCCCGACCCAGCTCGCGTATAAGAGCACGAAGTGGGTCAAGAGCATTCAGGTCGTCGCGTCCTACGCCGATATCGGTGATGGGAAGGGCGGGTACTGGGAGGACAACGGTTACGCCTGGTATGCAGGCATCTGAAGACGTTTTGCACGTAATTGGAGTCTATACTACCAACCATCACAACCCTCGATTCACGAAACCTAGGACTACTAGGTAAGCAATCCCGAGTTTAGGTGACCGAAGCCCCATACGATTAGTGGGGTCTGTTCGGCTATGATCTTCAGGCAGCGGTCAGATAACGGGTCCGCGCTGCCGTTTGAAGGGGTAGCCTTATGTCCTTCGCAGCTTTCTTGTTTTCGTTCCTCGCTTCGTTCGGACATGTGGGGTCGTTGCACGCCGGTGGCACGGTGACCGGAGGCGTCCGGATCCTTGGG
>CAZZYZ010000182.1:0-5959 GCA_964658425.1 Vulcanimicrobiota bacterium
AACGAATGCAGGATTCAAAGTCCCGTGCCTTACCACTTGGCGACACCCCACCAGAGCTCTCCGAAGGGGCGTCGGTACCGCACGCGATTCCGCGACCCCTTCGAACGACTCTAGTTCGCCGCAGGCGCTCCCGAGGGCGACGCGACCGCGGCGGGTGAAGCGGCGCCGGCACCGGGCGACGCGGGCGCGGCGGATGCGGCCGGTACGGCAGCCGTGAGACCGGCTGCGGCCGACGCCGACGGGCTCGGCGACGCATCGGCGACGCCCGGCGCGCCGTAGGGGTTCGGGGTCGCGACGACCGCGGTCTCGTCGTGTAGCGGCGGGAAGCCTTGCGCGAGGCGCACGCGGGCGGTGTGGGCGTCCTTGCTCGTCGGATATTTCTCGGCGAGGAAGTGGAGCATCACGAGCGCCTGCGTCCGCGCCTCGTTCGACTGCACGGCCTGATAGAGTTGCTCGAGATGGAAGGCGGTCGGCACGATCCACGGATCCTTCGGATACTTCTGCTGCCACGCGACCAACGCGTCTTGGGCGAGCCCCGCATCGTGAACGAGATCGGGATCGCTGATCGTCCGCGCGTGATAGCGCCGGCCGAGCCGATCGACGTCCATCCGCAAGCCGATCGCGCTCATCTTCATCTTTCCGAAGTATTGATCGAGCGGCGCGGCGTTCGTATCGATCTTCCCGGCTTGCGCTTGCAACGGGAGGGCGAGCGCGACGAGCGCGAAGGCGAGGGAGAGCGAGCGGTTTTTCACGTTGGAACCTCGGTGGCGAACACGCGGTGGAAACGCACGAACGAGCGGCGTCGTTCTCTGTGTTCGGCCGTCCGCGTCCCTTTTCGCGTCACGAAACGAGTTCCGGAAACGAAAAATGCCCCGCGCGTTCGCTCGAGGCATCGTGGAGAGGGAGGGCGGTCTCTCGAGATCGTATCAGCGGCTCGCCAAGCGAGCCACGCGCTTCGATCCGAGATAGCGCGAGGACCAATACGAGTCGCCGAGGCGGCTGATCATCACGCCGTGACTGGAGCTGTGGATGAAACGTCCGCCGCCCATGTAGATGCCGACGTGCGACGGGCCCGGCTCGTAGGTCTGGAAGAACACGAGGTCGCCGAGTACGAGATTGCCGTGCGTCGAACCGCTCGCATAGAATTGCGCGTCGGCCGTGCGCGGAAGCGCGATCCCGAGCATCGCGAACACGTGCTGCACGTAACCCGAGCAGTCGAATCCGCTCGGCGACGTGCCGCCGAAGACGTACGGCGTTCCGATGAAGCGGGTCGCATCCCGCCGCAGGCTCATGGCGATCGCCGACGTGCCGCTCATGAAGCTGCTCGCGAAGCGATGGAGCGGGCCCATCCGATGGACCGTCTTCGCGGCGGTTCGCGCGGGCTGCGACCCATCGTCGGCCGGCGATCCCGCTCCGACGGACCACATCTGCAGGTCCGCGTTCGCGCTCGGCATCTGCGAGATCGTTTCGATCGCCTTGAGCTCGGCGGTCGCTTGCGGCGGTACGGGCGTCAGCATCTGCGGGAGCGCGTCGGAATCGACCGCGAGGATCGTGCCCGGTTCGAGCGCGGCGGCCGACCCTTCGAGATCGTTGATCCGCGCGAGATCCGCTTCGGTCACGTGCTCGCGAGCCGCGACCGAGGCGAGCGTCTCTCCGGGCATGACGGTATGCGCGGTGCGGGGCGCGGCCAACACGGCGCTCGTGCAAGCACTAGCGAACACGACGGCGACGAGCGCCGTCCGAAACGAACGATACAACCTGCTCCTCTTTCGATGCTTACGGAGTTAGTTGACGGGTTCGGGCACAGAGGTCGCCCTAGCGCCGACCGGCGCATTCACCCCACCGAGTACTCCCCCGCTCCGGTCGCCCGGATTCAGCGATAGCCAGTGGTTTATCGACGCTCATCGTAAAGACGAACGCGCTCGACTCGTGCCCCCGCACGCTCCGATGACGCCCGTTTTGATGCTGGAGGCCGTCGTCCTTTTCCATTTCGGCCGATCGTTCGCGCGACTTTGGTTTCCGGCGACGATCTTTACAAAGCGGTCAGCGAGCGTACGTGCGCGGCGCGTAGATCGGCGCGAGCCGATCCTCGATCGCGGCATTCCGGACGAGATGCGGGTATCGTTCGCCGCTGCTCGCATCGATCGCGATCGTCCTGAAAAAATCGCCGTTGGCGACGATGAGCTCCATCGGCGTCGTGCGGCCCTTGTGCGCCGCGAGCGCGTCTTTGAGCGTATCGTCGTCGAACTTGCGACCGTCGATCGCGAGGATCTTCCACCCGGGCGCGAGCCCCGCTTCGAACGCGGAAGAGTGCTGCACGATGTTGAGGACGGTACCGTCTTCGGCGAGGCGCAAGCCCAGCGAATAGCGCGCATCGATCGTATGGTTCTTGCCGATCTCGGCTTGATGCTTATCGAGTTCGTTCGGCTTTTCGGTGTACACGAGCGAATAGCCGCCGTTCTCGATACCGCCGAGCGGCGCGCGCGGCTGGACCTCGGCGATCCGTTTATCGAAGAACGCCTTCCAGTCGTACGGGACGACCTGCGTCATGTATGCGAGCATCGTCGCTTCGTCGTAGCCGTGGACGTGCGGTACGCTCGTCGTGTCGTTGCCGTCGCCCCAGAGCTTGCAGAAATCGTCGAGCGATCTCTTGCCGTGCGTGAGCTTGCGAATCGTCACGTCGGCGTCGAGCCAGATCAGATCGCCTTCGGTATAAAAATCGCCGGCGCTGCGACGCGTTTCGTCGTATTGATTCGGAGCGACGTACAAAAACGGCGCACCGTCGGCGGTATCGCGGATCGGGCGCCAGTCGCGGCCGTTCTCGACGTCCATCGACGCAGCGTTGTCGGCGAGTTCGTCGAGCTGCGTTTGAAAATCGTTGAGCCCCGCACGCGTCGAGAGCTTCTCGCCGTTGTATTGATTGAGGCCCTCGTAGATCCAGAGGAGGTCGGTCTCCTCGGGATCCTGATAGTTCGGTACCGAAAGATCGGCCGGCCGGCGATACTTGCCGTTCCACGAATGCGAATACTCGTGCGGTAAGAGATCGGCGAACGCGCCGTACACCGTATCGTCGGCCGCGTAGCGCTCGCCCGCACGATCGTCGCTGGACTCGTGATGCTCGATCCCCTCGACGCCGACTTCGTCGCTCAGCGTCAGGAGAAAATGGTAGTCGCGATAGTGCTTGCCGCCGTACAGCGCCGGACCTTCGGCGACGAGCCGACGCATGCCGGTCAGAAATTTCGGCGTCACCGCGGCGCCCGCGGCGCTATCGGACGCGACGTCGAGTTCCTGATTGCCGCCGAGCGGAAACGCACGCTCGTGCGCGCCCGCGATCACCGGCGAATCGATGAGCGTGTAGAGCGACGCGTCGGCGAACGAGACGGTGTCGCCCGCGTGCGACGCGACGGGCAACGCCGTTCCGAACGTCCATCCGGCCGGGAACGTCACGCGCGCGTCGACGCGTGTCCCTTCGGCGGTCGCGCCTTGCGCGTACGACACGAAATTACTGAATTCGACGAGCGCGAGTTCGTTCGTGCTCACGGGCGAGATCTGACCGTTCTTGGATTCGGCGCCGACGACCGCATACTCGAGATCGAGCGCCGTCGTACCCGGCGGGACGACGACGTGCACGGCGTACATGTCGACGAGATCGCGGCGCCATGCGAGCGTTTTCCCGCCCGCGCTCACGTGCAGGTTCACCACGTCTTCGATCGGCCCGACGGGTCCGTGATAGCCCGGGATCCATTTCGGATAGACGAAGGTGAACGCACCGGGCGAGGCCGGCAGCGATTCGCGCACGCGATAGTATTTCTGCGGCGCACCCGTCGCATCGAGGTTCAAGACGATCGCCGGCTGCTGTTGTGCGAGCGCGGCCGACACGAACGTGGACGAAAAAAACGTCGCGATGAAAGCGACGCGTGAGAAAACCCGAATCATATCGGGCTATTGCGCCGAACGCACCACGATTTCCGCTACTTCGCGCGCGAGCGAATCGATGCGCTCCGCGTCGTCGCCCTCGATCATCACGCGGATGAGCGGTTCGGTCCCCGAGGGCCGCACGAGGATGCGCCCGTCGCTGCCGAGTTCGCGCTCGACCGCCGCGATCGCACGCCGCACGGCATCGTGGTCGACGACGTCTCGCCGCGCGGTGCGGACGTTCACGAGGACTTGCGGGGCGACGTGCAGCGCGGAGCCGAGCGATCGCAGCGTCTCGCCCGAGCGCGCGACGATACCGAAGAGCGCGACCGCGGTCGCGGGCCCGTCGCCCGTCGTATTGCGTTCGAGGTCGAGGATGTGCCCCGATTGTTCACCACCGAACGATAGGCCCTCCGAGCGCAAGCGTTCGAGGACGTAGCGATCGCCGACGGCGGCGCGTTCGAGCGCGATCCCCTCGGCGCGCAACGCGCGTTCGAGGCCGACGTTGCTCATCACCGTTCCGACGACCGTCTCGCCCGCGAGCGCCCCGCGCCGCTGCTTCTCACGCGCGAGGACGAGCATCGTGTGATCGCCCGTCTGTACGTCGCCCTCCTCGTCGACGAACAGCGCGCGATCGGCGTCGCCGTCGAAGGCGACGCCGACGACGTGCGCCGCGGGGCGTTCGCGCCGCAATTCGCGGACGCGAGCGACGAGCTGCGTCGTATCGGTCGAGCCGCACGCGACGTTGATGCGCGCGCCGTCGTCGCGCGCGTTCAAGGCGACGACGGTCGCGCCGAGGCCGGCGAGCGCGCGCGGCCCGACGTCGTACGCGGCGCCGTACGCGGCATCGACGACGATCGTGAGTGCCGAGAGATCCTCCGCGCCTTCGACGAGCGTCGCGAAATAGCGCTCGACGAGCTCGTGCGCGGTGCGCACGATACCGACGTTTGCGTGCGTCGGGCGCGGCAGCGAGGGATCGTCGAGGCGCGCTTCGATCTCGTTCTCCTGCGCGTCGCTGAGCTTGAAGCCGTCGGCGCCGAAAATCTTGATGCCGTTATCTTCGATCGGATTGTGCGACGCGCTGATCACGATCCCGGCGGCGGCCGCCGCGTGCGTCGTGATGCACGCGACGCCGGGCGTCGGAACGACGCCGACGCAGAGCGCATCGCGCCCGGTCGATGCGATGCCCGCCGTCAGGGCGGCTTCGAGCATCGTCCCCGAGAGCCGCGTGTCGCGCCCGACGACGATCGGCCGATGCGCGTCGCTCGTTGCGGCGACGACGGCCGCCGCGGTGCGCCCGATCGCGAATGCGAGTTCGGGCGTGAGATCGGCGTTCGCGACGCCTCGCACGCCGTCGGTCCCGAAGATGCGTCCCATCATCTGCTCGCCGCGCGCACGAACTCCGCGTGCACGCGTACGAGATTCGGTGCGAACGAAAGATGCGAAACATCGCTCCCCGCGTCGCCCGTCGCGATCGGCCGCAGCATCGCGTCGTACGTGCTCGCGGAGCCCGGAAACGGAACATCGACGCGAATCCCCGCGACGTGTTCGAGATCGCTCGTCGCGCCGCGGATCCGGACCGCATTCGGCGTGAGCGAGAGCTTCGAGACGACGATCCCCCGCGGCGCGCGGCCGAGATACGTCGCGACCACCGGGAACGCACGCGTCTCGATCCGTTCGATCGCGATCGTCACCGATGCGGGCGAGAGCGATTTTATTTCGAATTTCGGTGCGATCACTTCGACCGGCACGTTATAGACGCCGGGACCCCGTCCTGCGAGCTTGAGAACGGCGCGCACGCTCTCGGGACGCACGGAGGCGCCCCCCGGTGCGACGTTCACCGAGATCAGCGCCTCGCGATCGTCGAGATGCACGAGTTCGTCCGGCCCGAGGCCGGTCGTGACGATCGGGACGCTGACCTGCTGCTGGAAACGCGCCGCGATGACGGGGTTCGGCGTGAGCCGCAGGTAGGCCCAAAACGCGAATGCGATCGCGAGCGCCGCGAGCTTCAGTCCTAAATTATTTCGAACGCGATCAAGCACGC
>CAZZYZ010000183.1:0-5931 GCA_964658425.1 Vulcanimicrobiota bacterium
TGCTCGTGGCGAACGCCGGGCTGATGGCGCACGCGCCGCTCCCGGCGCCGGTCGCCGCCCCGGCCTTCTCGCTGCCGACGCCCGACCCCGAGCGCGCGTCCTCGCTGACGTCGTACGCCTTCGATGCGACGGGCGCGCCGACGGGTGCCGCGCCGGTCGCGGTCGCGCTCGATCGATCGCTTTCGGTGACGGCGACCGTCGGCGGCGTGCAGCCCGCCGCGATCGCGGCCGTCCACGGGCGTCCGTACGCCTTCATCGCGCTCGCGAACGTCGACCGCATCGCGACGCTCGCGCTCGGCGAGCAGCCGCGCGTCGTCGGCGGGACGGAGCTGCGTCTCTTCGATCGCGGGCCGTACGGCACGCAGCCCGATGCGCTCGCGCTCTCGCCCGACGGCCGCCGGCTCTACGTCGCGCTCGCCGGGATCGATGCGATCGCCGTCCTCGATACGAGCGATCCGCTTCGGCCCCACCGTCTCGGGCTGATCCCGACCGGCTGGCATCCGAGCGCCCTCGCGCTCTCGGCCGACGGCCGGACGATCTTCGTGCTCAACGCGAAGGGCGTGCCGACGGCGCAGGATTGGTCGACGCTCGAACGGATCGATCTGCGCGAGATCGACCTGCGGCGGACGACCCCGCTCGCGCTCTCGCACCTGCGGCGCGTCGTCCGTACGAAACCGAATCGGCTCGTGCCGCAGCGCTTTCTCGGGCTCGGCAGCGCGTCGATCAAGCACGTCGTGGTCGTCCACGCGCCGCCCGCGACGTTCGACGCGGTCCTCGCCGATCTCTCGGGCGGCGTCGTGGCCGCGGGCGCGCTCCCGATGCCGAACCTGCACGCGCTCGCGCGCACGTTCGCATTCGCCCGCAATTTCTACGTCGATGCGGGCGCCGCGGGCGGCGGTCACCTCTACGCCGATGCGGGGATCGTGACCCCGGCGACGGAGCGCGTGCTGCCCGTCCTCGCGGGCCGCGCACCGCTCGAGAACGGGACGGACGATCCCGAGGACTACTCGCGCGCGGGCTTCGTCTTCGATTCGCTGCTCGCGCGCCGCCAGACGTTTCGCGACTACGGCGATCTCTTGCGGCTCTCGGGCCGCGTGCCGGGCACCCCCGGGCGGCAGACGACCGCGCTCTATTCGCTCGACGTCCCGGCGCTCGCGGCGCTCGCCGGAGCGGTCGATCTCGCCTATCCGGCCGACGACGCTCCGCTCGCCGATACCGCGCGGGTCGCCGAGTTCGAACGCGATTTCGATCCGCTCGCGAAGGCGGGTGCGATGCCCGCGTTCGCGGACGTCTCGCTCCCGGGCGCGGGCGGCGGCGCGGATTCGGATCGGGCGCTCGGCGCGCTCGTCGCGTACCTCTCGCATCTGCCGCAGTGGAGCTCGACCGCGATCTTCATCGCGCCCGTCGGAACGGGCGGCGCGGCCGACCGCGTCGATGCGCGTCATGCCTATGCGATCGTCGTCTCCCCGTTCGCGAAGCGCGGCTACATCGGGGCGGGGCATCTCTCGACGGTCGGGATCCTGAAGACCGAAGAAGAGCTGCTCGGCCTTCCGGCGCTCTCGCTCGGCGACGCGCTCGCGACCGACCTGGCAGACTTTTTCACGCCCGTCTCCGACCTCGCGCCGTTCGACGCGTTGCCGGAATCGTAGGCGAGCGTGCTAGGGCAAGCGGCCCGCCGAGCGCGAACGACACGCGCGTGACTACCGAGATACGCGCGCCGTTCGTGAAGAGCGGCGCGGGAACGTTACGTGCCGCGCTCGTCGTCCCGCCGGCCGCGGCGCTCGCGCGCGTCGCGCCCGCGCACGGCGAGTCGAGCCCGATCGTCGAGCGCGCGGGCGAGCAGTTCGTCGTGTTCGGAAAGCGGCTCGCCGCACTCGGCGTCATCGCGACCTCGCTCGCGACGCCCGACGGGCCGCTCGGGTCGCTCTGCGTCGATGCGGCGCTCGTCTTCCCGGACGGCGCGTTCCTGATGCGGCCGAGCGATCTCGCGCGCCGCGGCGAGATCGCGGCCGTCGAAGTCGCACTCGTTCGGGCCGGCGTTCCGATCGTCGGGCGCATCGACGCGCCCGGGCTGCTCGACGGCGGCGACGCCTTCGTCGCGGGGGGCACGCTCTTCGTCGCGGTTCCGCGGTCGCGGCGCTCGGAGCTCGGGATCCCGCCCTCGCGCCACGGCAACCGGCTCGGCCGCGAACAGCTCGCGGCCTACGCGCGCCTCGCCGGGCTCGCGGTCGTCGAGGTCCCGCTCAACGAGGACGTGCTGCGGCTGCGCGCCGTCGCGTCGGCGCTCGACGACGAGACGATCCTCTGCGCGCCGGGCGTGCTCGACGTCGCCGCGTTCGTGGGCTTCAAGACGATCGAGGTCCCGCGCGGCGAAGACTATGCGGCCGGCGTGCTGACGCTCGGTCCGCGCCGCGCGATCGCGAACCTGCGCTTCCGGCAGACGCTGCCGCGGCTACGCAAGGCGAAGATCGCGGTCGATGCGATCGACCTCTGGGAGTTCGGGAAGGTCGGCATCACGCCGTCGCTGCTCGCGCTCGCGATCGCGCGCGACTGACGGGGATGCGCCTCGCGCTCCTCTCGGATATCCACGGCAACCTGCGCGGCCTCGACGCGTGCCTCGCCGACCTTCGCGCGCGCGGCGGGGCCGATACGATCGTCGCCGCGGGCGATCTCTGCATGGACGGCGCGCGACCGCGCGAGGTGCTCGAACGGCTCGCCGAGATCGGCGCGCTCTGCGTTCGCGGGAACACCGATCGCGAGATCGCCGACCTCGACGTCGCGTGGGACGATCCCGAGGACCGCGCCGAGTTCGCCTGGTATCGCGAACGCCTCGGCGCGACGTGGGTGCGCTGGCTCTACGACTTGCCGTTCTCGCGGAGCTTCGGGGAGGGCCCGGACGGGCTACTCGTCGTGCATGCGAATCCGCAGACCGACGACGAGCATCTGCGCCCCGACGCCGGCGACGCGGCGCTCGAACGCTTCACGGCGGGCGTCGTGCAGCGCACGATCGCCTTCGGGCATCTTCACGTGCCGTACGTGCGCGTGTGGCGCGACTTCACGTTCGTCGACGTCGCGTCGGCCGGTCTGCCGAAGGACGGCGATCCGCGGGTCGGCTACACGCTCTTCGAACGGCGCGACGGCGGCTGGAGCGTTCGTCAGCGCCGTGTCGCCTTCGACGTCGATGCGGTCGCGCGCGACCTCGAAACGCGGGGCGTCCCGCGGCTGAAGAAGCGGCTCGCGGTGCTGCGCCGCCACGCATACAAGGATCTCGCCGGACTCATCTGATCCGCCGCGCGCAAACAAGTCGAGCCCGCGCATCGTCATAGGCTCGTGACCTCATCGCCGCCCGCGCTCAAGATCTCTCGGCTCGTCAAACGCTACGGCGAATTCCTCGCGGTCGACGACGTGTCGCTCACGGTGCAGCGCGGCGATTTTTTCGGATTTCTCGGGCCCAACGGGGCCGGCAAGACGACGACGATCAACGCGATCGTCGGGCTCGCGACGCCGACGTCGGGATCGATCGAGATCTTCGGTCACGACAACGTGACGGCGTGGCGCGACGCGCGCAGGCACGTGGGTCTCGCGCCGCAGGAATACAACTTCGATCGCTATCTCTCGATCCGCGACGTGCTGATCTATCAGGCCGGCTATTTCGGCTTGCAGGGCCGCGCCGTGCGCGCGCGTGCCGACGAATTGCTCGCGCGCTTCGAGCTCACGTCGAAGGCGAACGAGACGTTCGTGAAGCTTTCGGGCGGCATGAAGCGGCGCCTCACGCTCGCGCGCGCGATGATTCACGAGCCCGACTTGCTGATCTTGGACGAGCCGACGGCGGGCGTCGACGTCGAATTGCGCATCGAGCTCTGGGAATTGCTGCGCGAACTCAATGCGGCCGGGACGACGATCATCCTGACGACGCACTATCTCGAAGAAGCGGAATCGCTGTGTAAGAATCTCGCGATCATCGAGAGCGGCAAGATCGTCGCCGAAGAGTCGACGGCGAAGCTGCTCGCGCGCAAGGACGTCGCGACGCTGACGGTCACGGTCGGCGCGGGCCCGCGCATCGTCCCAGCGCCGCTCCTCGCACGCGGCGCGCGGTTCGATGCGGCGGCGAGCACGTTCGCATTCGAAGGGATCGCGGCGTCCGCGATCGGCGCGATGCTCGGCGAGCTCGAAGCGTGGGGCTACGCGATCGAGAACGTCGATTTCGCACACTCGTCGCTGCAGGACGTGTTCTTGGAACTCGTGCGGCGATGATGGACGGCGCGTTCGGGTTCCGGAATCCCGTCGGGCTGCTGACGCTCGTCAAGCGCGAGATGGTGCGCACGTACAAGGTCATCAATCAGGTCGTCTGGCCGCCGATCATCACGACCGTCTTGTACGTGCTCGTCTTCGGTCTCGGTCTCGGAAGCCGCGTGCAGAACGTGCAGGGCGTCCCGTACGCCGCGTTCCTCATCCCGGGGCTCATCATGCTGCAGGTGATCGATCAGACGTACGGCGAGTCGTCGAGTTCGATCTTCCAGGGGCGCTTCATGTATTCGATTCAGGAGCTGCTCGTCTCGCCGCTCTCGGCGGCCGAGATGGTCGTCGGCTACGTGCTCTCGGCGATCTTGCGTGCGCTCGTGATCGCGGGGCTCATCACGACCGTCGGCTTCTTCATGGTGCGCACGATGCCGCAGCATTGGGATCTCTTCTTCGGCATGATCGTGCTCGTCGCGACGCTGTTCGGTTCCCTCGGGCTCATCTTCGGATTGCTCGCCGAGAAATTCGATCACGTCGCGGTGTTCACGACGTTCGTGATCACGCCGCTCGTATTCGTCGGCGGCGTGTTCACGTCGGCGCAATTCTTGCCGCCGATCGTGCGCAAGATCTCGCTCTTCAATCCGATGTTCTACATGATCGACGCGTTTCGGTACGCGTTCACGAGCCGTAGCGACGTCGGACTCGGCCTCTCGATCGGCATCGTCGCCGTCCTCGCATTCGCGTCGTTCGCCGTCGCGCTGCGGATGATGGCGACGGGGTACAAGCTGCGCGTTTAGCGCAATGGCGGTACGCTGCCTTTCACGATTTTACACGTCTGCTCGCGACGTTACGTGTGACGTCGATCGTTTGGTCGTGATCCACACGTTCCATGAGGACGTCACGACAGGTTGACGCTCGACCAACGTATGCGACATCCCGTCATGGCCCGCGAAGCGCAACGAGTTTGCGAAGAAGTCGACTTCGTCTCTTCGATCTCTCACGAAGACATGCGGACCTCGATATCTCTGCTAAAGCAACGCGTGTCCGAGACTCCTATGGTACCTTGGAACGACCACGAAACGTGCCTGTGGCCGACGTGAATCAACGAACGGCCAATCGCCCGAAACGCTTGCGCCAAGAATCGTCGGTCGCGATCGTTGTCGCGAGGGCGAGCACCGCGATACCCGCACCGATCCACGGCAGATCGGCGTAGGCGACACCGGCTCCGATTGCGAGGCCGCCGATCGCGGCGCCGGATGCGTTGCCGAGATTGAACGCACCTTGATTGAGCGTTGAGGCCATGTTCGGTGCGTCGGTCGCGGCATCGATCACCCAGATCTGCAGCGGCGAGGCGATCGCGAACGCGAACGCGCCCCAGACGACGAGCGTCACGACGGACGCGCCCGCGCTATGACTCGTGAACACGAAGAGCACGAGGATCCCGGATAGCGCGACGAACGTGCCGATCACGGACGCCTTCAAGCGCCAATCCGCGAGCTTGCCGCCGATGAGATTCCCGGCGGTGATGCCGATGCCGAAGAGCACGAGCGCCCACGTGACCTGATGCGGCGCGAGGCCGCCGACGCGTTCGAGGATCGGCGTGATGTACGAGAAGACGCTGAAGAGGCTCATCGACGCGAGCGTGCTCAGGCCCATCGGGATGAGGACGCGGCGCTCGCGCAGCACGCCGAG
>CAZZYZ010000184.1:0-5923 GCA_964658425.1 Vulcanimicrobiota bacterium
GGTACGTGCCCGCACGTCGATCGCGAGCTCGTCGAAGATGAAACGTTCCGCATCCCGCAAGGCCGGACGGCGGATCGCGGCGCGGATGCGCAATTCCAGCTCTTCGAGATCGAACGGCTTCTGCATGTAGTCGTCCGCCCCCGATCGCAAGCCTTCGATCCGATCGCGTACTTCGCCGAGGGCGGTTAACATGATGATCGGCGCGTGCGTGATCCGCCGGATCATACCGACGAGCGCGTGACCGTCGACCTTGGGAAGCATGACGTCGAGCACGATGCAGTCCGGTTCGTAGGATCGAATCGTCTCGAGGCCGCGAATGCCGTCCGGCTCCGTCTTCACGGCAAAGCCGTCCATCGTGAGGCCGACCTGCAGCAGCTCGCGCAGCCCTTCTTCGTCGTCGATGACGACGACCTTGGGCGTCCCTAGACCGACCATGTACGACCCATTAAGCTCCCGCATTCTCCAGATGCCCTGCGGATCGTTCGAAGCGTGTCCGGAGGTGGAAGCGCGATGCTAGCGCCATGGACAGATTAACCGAGATCGGAGCGCTCTGCCTCCTGATCGCCCTGGCCGGCTGCAGCACGCAGAAGGCGGCCGCCGCGGCGGGCCACGCGGACGCACCGCTCGTAACGGTCACGGCAGCTCCTCGCGGCGCGATCTCGCCGACGCGTCAACTCGGCGGCTTCATCGCGCCCTCGCAGAACGTATCGATATCGACGTCCCTGACCGAGCCCGCGAGCTCGGTGCGCGTGGTCGAAGGCGATCGGGTCACGAAGGGCGAGATCCTCGCGACCCTCGACGTATCCGATCTGCAAGCGACGTACGAAGCCGATCTGCACGCGGCGCGCGAAGCCGATGCCACGGCGACGAAGCAAGTCTATGCCGGCGCCCAGACGATCGGCACCGGTCACAGCGACGTTTCCACCGCCGCCTCGACGCTCGCGGAGGCGAATCAAAAGCTTCGATTGGACGACCTCAATCTCACCCGCGACGAGCAACTCGCGAAAGCCGGCTACATCGCACAACAGACGACCGATTCGCAGGCGCAGACCGTCGCTTCGGATCGCTCCGCCGTCGTCGCCGACGAAGCGGCCTTACGTACCGCGAGACTCACCGAAGCGACGAACGGCTCGCAAAGTTCGGGCCTTCAAGGCGCGAGCGTCGCCTCGCTACGCGAAGCGGCCGCCCAAGCACACGCGACCGCCGACAACGTCGCGGCGCAGATCGCGCGCGCGACCATCTACGCGCCGATCGACGGCGTCATCACCAATCGCAATCTCAATCCCGGCGAGTACCCGGATTCGCGCACGCTGTTCACGGTTCAAGCGCTCTCGACCGTCTACGCCGAGCTCAACGCCTCGTCGGTACAGCTCGCGAGCGCGAGGGTCGGCAACGCGGTCACCGTGACGGCGCAGGGCAAAACGGTGACGAAGACCGGCCGGATTACGGCGATCCTCGGGCAAGCCGCGCCCGGCTCGACGAACTTCACGATGAAGGTCCGGCTCGACAATGCGAGCGGCGCCTTTCTCGCGGGCATGGCCGTGACGGGTCGTCTCGCGCTCGATCCCGTGATCGGAACGATGGTTCCGCGGACCGCGTTCGTCGGAGGCCAAGAGAACGCGATCGGCATCGTCCGAGACGGCAAGTATCGCACCGCCGCGGTGACGGTACTTGCGGAGACGACCGCCGATGCGATCGTTTCCGGAATATCGCCCGGAACGCAGATCGTCCCGAACGGCGACGCCCTGACCGACGGTCAGACCGTGGCGCTCCGCTAAGATGTCGCTGACGAAGCTCTTCATCGCCCGGCCGACGCTCGCGTTCGTGACGTTGCTGCTCGTCGCGCTCATCGGCGGATACTCGTGGCAATCGCTCGTGCGGCAGCAGTTTCCCAACGTCGATTTCCCCGTCGTCTCCGTGAACGTCAACTATGCGGGCGCGTCGCCGACGCAGATGCGCGATTCGATCGTGAAGCCGCTCGAAGACCAAATCGCAGGCGCACCGAATCTCTCGTATCTCACGTCGTCGATTCAAGAAGGCCAAGCGACGGTCTCGGCGACGTTCGATCTCACGTCCGATAAGAATGCCGATCTCGTCGCGCTCCAGGACCGCGTGCAAGCCGCCCAATCGCAGCTGCCGACCGATCTCAAAACCCCGACGGTATCGACGTTCGATCCGAGCCAGACGACCGTCGTGGGCTTATTCGCTTCGTCGAAGAGCCTGACGCCCGACGGCCTCGCGCGGGAGATCAGCAACAGCATCGTGCCCGAACTCGAGCAGATCTCGGGCGTCTCCTCCGTGCAGACGCAGGGCGCCGTGACGCCGGCGCTCGTGATCTCCGCGAATCCGGACGAGCTCGCCGCGCACGGTGCGACGCTGGGAGATATCGTTACGGCGGTGTCGACGAATAATCAGCGCTCGCCCGGCGGCTATGCGACCGCCGGAAGCAAGGAAACGAGCATCGACGTTCGGGCCGATATCCAAGACGTCCGTACCGTCTCCAATCTCTTGATCGCGTCGACGAACGCAACGCCCGCGACGTCGAGCTCGACGAATACGAGCGTCGCGTCGCTTTCGGCATGGGGCGTCTCGGCGCAACTCTTGCACGTCGGCGACGTCGCGACGGTCTCGTCGGGCTACGAACCCGTTCGCTCGTATTCGACGTACGACGGGCTCGGCGGCGTGACGTTGAGCGTGATCAAGTCGGCCGGCGCGAGCGAAGTCCAAGTCGCCAACGCGACGCTCGCCGAGCTGCCGGCCTTACGAAAAGAGTTCCCCGCCGTCGCGTTCGACGTCACGAAAGTGTCGGCGACGCAAACGGAACAGGACATCAACGTCGTCACCCACACGCTGCTCGAGGGCATCGTACTGACGTCGATCGTCATGGTCTTCTTCCTCGGTTCCTGGCGCAATGCCGTGGTCGTCATGCTCGCGATCCCCACGTCGCTCGGAATAACGCTCGGCGCGATGTATCTCATGGGCTTTACGCTCGATACCATCTCGCTCATGGCGATGACGCTCGTCATCGGGATTCTCGTGGACGACTCGATCGTCGTTCTCGAGAACATCGAACGACATCGAGCGATGGGCGAAAACGCGATGACCGCGGCCCTTAAAGGACGGCTGGAGATCGGGCTCGCCGCCGTCGTCGTGACGCTCGTCGACGTCGTCGTCTTCGTCCCGATCGCGTTCTTGCCGGGGCAGCTCGGGAAGATCCTCAACGAGTTCGGCCTGACGGTCGCGGTCGCGACGCTCACCTCGCTCTTCACGTCGTTTACGATCACGCCGACGCTTGCGGCACATTGGTCGATGCGCTCGACGTGGCGCGCGCCGGGGATCATCCGCCGCTTCGAAGGCGGCGTGGAGCGCCTTCGCTCGTGGTACGCGCACCGGCTGCTCGCGTGGACCCTACGGCATCAGACCCTCACCGTGGCCTTCGCCGCGATCGCGCTCGTCGGCGCGATCGCCCTCATCCCGCTCGGGGCGATCGGATTCGAATTCATCCCGGCGATCGATAGCGGGGAGGTAACGATCCAATTCACGTTTCCGGCGGGGATCGCCGTCGCGACGACGCGCGATCGTGTCGCGATCGTCGAATCGTACGTCTTATCGCACACGCCGGATCTGCAAAACGAGAATGCGATCTCCGGCGGATCGCAGTCGCAGCGGGCGTTCGTCAACGAGGCGCCCCTCGGGCAGATCACGGTGCAACTCAATACGAATCGCAAACACACGACCGATTTCTACGTCGCGCAATACCGGCGCGACATCCCGAAGCTCGTACCCCAGGCGAAGGTCGCGGTCATTCCGGCGACCTCGAGCGGCGGCGGCGTGACGCAGCCGATCAGCTACGTCGTCTCGTCGCGCTCGAATACCGATCCGACCGATGCCGCGGTGAAGATCGCGAACGCCTTGGCGAGCGTCCCCGGAGCGACCAACATCACGAGCGGAGCGTCGTCGCTCGTGCCGCAAGTGTCGGTCGAATTCGATCGCGACGCGGCGCGCGCGTTGAACGTGAGCATCGGGACCGCCGCGACGGCCGTTCGGGCGGCGTTCGCGGCCGATCCCGCGACGATGTACGCGACCTCGAACGGCATCTACAACGTCGACGTGATCTATCCGATCGCCGACCGCACGAACGTCGATGCCATCGCGGCGATCGCGGTCCGCGCGACGAACGGCAGCATCGTCCACGTCGGAGATTTCGCGAAACTCGCGTACGCGCCCGTGGCACCCCTGATCACGCGCGAGAATCGCCGTACGGAGATCGCCGTCGCCGCGAACGTCGCGCCCGGCTACGCACAATCGAACGTCGAGAGCGCCTTCATGGCGAAGGTCGCCGCGCTGCATCTCTCGAGCGATATCGTAGTCGCGCCTTCGAGCGGCGGGACGTCGCAAAATCTTTCGCAGACGATCGGCGGCATGGCAGCCGCGCTCGGGATCGCGCTCGTGCTCGTGTACCTGTTGATGGTGGCGCTCTTCAACAGCTACCGGTCGCCCGCGATCATTCTCTTCGCCGTACCGCTCGCGATCATCGGAGCGCTCGGCGCGCTCGCACTCACCCACGAAACGCTCAACCTCTTCTCGCTGATCGGCACCGTCTTGCTGATCGGTCTCGTGGTGAAGAACGGCATCCTCCTCGTCGAGTTCGCCAATCGCTCGCGCGATGCGGGGCACTCGAAACTGCGTGCGATCGTCATGGCGGCGGAGACCCGGTTCCGGCCGATCTTGATGACGACCGTCGCGATGATCGCGGGGATGCTGCCGCTCGCGCTCGCGCTCGAGGCCGGGGCGGCGGAGCGCCAATCGCTCGGCGTCGTCGTCATCGGCGGCCTGAGTTCGTCGCTTCTGCTCACGCTCGTGATCGTACCGATCGCGTATCTCGCGATCTCCCCGAAGCATCTCAAACGCTCGCACGGGATCGACGAGACGCAATTCGTCGTACCGGCCGCGCGTACGCTGGCGACGTGAGCGAGGGCGGTTTACGTCGATAGCGCCGGGGCTTCATCGTAATCGCAGATCGCATGCCAGGATGATCCATCCAAGCGCTATATCCCGCGCGGGATAGCGAAGCGATTCGCAGACGACGGATATCGTCGAACGCAACGTGCGGTGTAGGCGCCGTCACGATCGGGAACGTAGTCGTACGTGCGTCACGAGCGCGTCGAATCGCATTTGATTGACGCGTTCGTGGGCGATGAAGCGGGTGGCGAGTGAATGCAATACGGATGACGATCAACGGCAGTGAGGTGGCGATGTCGCTCGACGCGCGGACGTCGCTGCTCGACTTCCTTCGCGACCATCTCGGGTTGACGGGGAGCAAGAAGGGCTGCAATCAGGGCGCGTGCGGCGCGTGTACGGTGCTCGTCGACGGCGAGCGCATCAACGCGTGCCTCGCCCTCGCCGTGCAGTACGACGGCCGTTCGATCACGACGGTCGAGGGGCTCGAACGTGACGGTCAGTTGCATCGGCTCCAAGCCGCCTTCATCGAGCACGACGGCTTCCAGTGCGGCTATTGCACGCCGGGTCAACTCTGCTCGGCGATCGGCATGGCGGGCGAAGTCGAACGCGGCGTCCCGAGTAACGTCACCGCGGATCTCGGCGAACGCACGATGACGCTCGATCGCGACGAACTCCGCGAGCGCATGAGCGGCAATCTCTGCCGCTGCGGGGCGTACAACGGCATCGTCGATGCCATCGAAGACGTCTTCGCGCCGGTAGCCGCGCGATGATCGACTTTCGCTTCGAACGCGCGGAAGATGCCTCGTCCGCGATCCGTCTCGCCGAAGGCATCGCGGGCGCGAAGTATCTCGGCGGCGGCACGAACCTCGTCGACCTCATGCGCGAG
Organism: Vulcanimicrobiota bacterium; assembly: GCA_964658425.1. GTDB lineage: Bacteria > Vulcanimicrobiota > Vulcanimicrobiia > Vulcanimicrobiales > Vulcanimicrobiaceae > CAZZYZ01. The sequence continues at coordinate 5,849 of CAZZYZ010000184.1, forward strand.
CGCATCGAAGCGCCGCACGCGCTCGTCGACGTCACGCGGCTCTCACACGAGATCGAAGACCGCGCAGACGGATCG
>CAZZYZ010000185.1:0-5889 GCA_964658425.1 Vulcanimicrobiota bacterium
CAGCCGCAGCGTCGCGCCCTGCAAGGCTCGCGAACGCTCCGCGAGCCGCCGCGAGGGATCGCGTGCTTCGAGACGTCGGCGCAGCGCGTCGATGCGTTCGCCGCGCGCACGCGCCGCCGCAGTCGCCGCGCTCGCGAGCGCCGCATCGACGTCGTCGAGACGCTGTGCGAGCGGCGCGAGGAAGAGCCGCGGCTGGGAGAGTCGCGAGCGCACGAGGCACGCCGAGAGGCGCCCCTCGAGGCGCTCGACGCGCAGCGAGACGGAGCGGCGCGCGCGCTCGAGGCGCTCGGCGATGCGCGTGCGCAGTTCGCGCGCGTCGCTGCCGATCGCCTTCGCCGCCGCCGACGGCGTCTCGAGATGGACGTCGGCCGCGAAATCGCAGAGCTGTTGATCTGCGGTATGGCCGATCGCGGAGATCACGGGATGGCGCGCCCGCGCGACGGCGCGCACGACGCCCTCGTCGCTGAACGCAAAGAGATCCTCGAACGAGCCGCCGCCGCGCGTGAGCACGATCGCATCGACGTCGGCGCGCGACGCGCGGCCGAGCGCGGCGACGATCTCGTTCGGCGCGTTCGGACCCTGCACCGTCGTCTCGCACCACACGACCTCGACGTGCGGCGCGCGCTCGCGCAGGATCGTCGTGAAATCGAGCGCGCCGTTCGCGCCGCGCGACGAGACGAGCGCGACACGGAACGGAAACGCCGGAGGCGTTCGCTTGCGCGACGCATCGAAGAGCCCCTCGGCCGTGAGCTTGCGTTTGCGCTCTTCGAAGAGCACGTGCACGTCGCCGAGCCCGGCGCCCTCGATCGAGCGAACCTGCAACTGATACGAACTCTTCGCGCGATACGTCGTGACGCTGCCGCGCGCGACGATCGCCGTGCCGTTCCCGAACTTCGGGAAGCGTGCGGCGTCGTCGCCCCACGCGAAGCAGCGCAGGATCGCGTCGCCTTCCTTGAGGTCGAAATTAAAATAGCCCTTCGCCGAGACGCTCAGATTCGAGACCTCGCCTTTCACCGCGACGTCGCGCAAATTCGAATCGGCTTCGATACGGCGCTTGAGATAGTCGGCGATGCGGGCGACACCGACGACGCGCGGTGCGGCGGTCGCCGGGCTCGTGCCGCGCATCAGCGCTGCGAGAGTCCGTCCGCGAAGTGCGGCCGGCCCGCCCAACCCCCGCTCGCGCACGATCCGTAGGGCTGCGTGCCGTCGAGGAAATACACGAACTTCTTGGGCTGGCCGCAATAGGCGAACTTGCGGACCTCGCTTACCGGATAGGCGAACTGATGAACGGGCGTCTTCGCGAGCGCCGCCTTCATGTAGCGCGCCCAGATGCGCGCGGGGACGTTGCCGCCGTACGATTCGTTCATCCGCTCGCCGTTATCGTTGCCGATCCAGACGGCGGTCACGAGATCGGGCGTGTAGCCGACGAACCACGCATCTTTGAAATCCGACGTGGTCCCGGTCTTGCCCGCCGCCGGGCGGCCGATCTCGGCGTTCGGAAAGCCCGTGCCGTTTTTGATGACGCCTTCGAGCATCGTCGTCATCACGTAGGCCGTCCCCGCGCTGACGACCTCGCTCTCGGCGGGGACGCGATTGTCGAGCAGCGTCGAGCCGAACGAATCCTTGACCAGGCGCAGCGGCGAGGGATCGATGTGGATCCCCGTATCGGCGAGCGTCGCGTAGCCCGTCGCCATGTCGAGCGGTGTGACGACGGAGGTCCCGAGCGCGAGCGAGAGATTCGCTTCGAGCGGCGCGCGCACGCCCATCCGGTGCGCGTAGGCGATCACGCGATCGACGCCGACCTGCTCGGCGAGTTTGACGGCGACGACGTTGCGCGATTGCGCGAGCGCATAGCTCAGCGTCATCGGCCCGAAGAAGCGAAAATCGTCGTCCATCGGCCGCCACTGCGTGCCGTCGCCCATCGGATACGAGATCGGCGAATCGTCGACGTTCGCGGTCGGCGGCATCCCGCCGTCAATCGCGGCCGTGTACACGAACGCCTTGAACGACGAGCCCGGCTGGCGCAGCGCCTGATACGCGCGATTGAATTGATTCGCGAGCGTGAAGCCGCCCGCGCCGCCGATCATCGCAACGATCTCGCCCGTCGAAGGACGGATCGAAACGAGCGCCGCCTCGTGCGCGTTGATCCCCTCGCGGCGCGCCTGCACCATCCCGTAATCGACCGCGCGCTGGCCGAGTTCTTCGAGCCGCGGATCGAGCGTCGTATCGATCTCGAGGCCGCCCTCGTAGAGCGCCTGTTTGCCGAAGGTCTGCTCGACGACGTGATTGACGTACGTCGTGAAATACGGATAGCGAAAACTCTGCAGGCCGACCGGTCGATCACCGATGAGCCCGAGCGACGCGCGCTCGGCCGCACTCGCCTGCGACTGCGTCACGTAGCCGCTCGCGACCATCCGTTCGAGTACGTGCCGCTGGCGTTCGCGCGCGTGCGTGATGCTGACGTACGGCGAATAATCCGACGGCGCGGCCGGAAGCCCCGCGAGCATCGCGATCTGTCCGAGTTTTAAATTCGCGACGTCCGTCCCGAAATATTCGTGCGCCGCCGCTTGGATGCCGTACGCGCCCGCCCCGAAATAGATCAGATTGAGATAGCGCTCGAGGATCTCGTTTTTGGTATAGTACCGTTCGATCTCCATCGCGAGCAGCGCTTCCTGAATCTTGCGCGAGATCGAGACCTGATTCGTCAGGAAGAGCGCGCGCGCGAGCTGCTGCGTGATCGTCGAAGCGCCCTGCAACTGCTCGTGCCGATAGTCCGCTAGCGCGGCGCGCGCGATCCCGCTGAAATCGACGCCGTGATGCTTGTAGAAATTATGATCTTCGTTCGCGACGAAGGCATCGCGCACGCGCGCCGGGATATGCGCGATCGGGACCCAAATCCGATTCTGCGTGTACAGCTGGGCGAGCTGCTGCCCGTCCCGCGCGTAGATTCGCGTCGATCGCGACGCCTGAAAATCGGCCATCCGATTGATGTCGGGGAGGTTGCGCGAGTACGCGTACACGATCCCCGCGACGAGGCCGCCCGCGAAGAGGATCGCGACGAACGCGAGCGAGACGAGCGAATAGATCAGGCGCCCGAACGGCGAGAGTCGGCGCTTCCTGCGCGCGCGGCCGCGTACCGTCGCGGCCGCACTCACGCGACGAGCCGGCTCGCGTTCGAGAGAACGCCGTTGACGAAACGACCCGAATCATCGGTCGAGTATTTTTTCGCGAGTTCGACCGCTTCGTTGATGACGACGGGACGCGGCGTCTCGGGATGGTGGCGCAATTCGTAGACGCTCATCCGGAGAACGATGCGATCGATCGTCGGCAACCGATCGATCGTCCACTCCTGAAGTAACGGCGCGATGAGCGCGTCGCTCTGCTCGGCGTGTTCGAGCGTCCCGAAAACGAGGTCGCGCACGAACGCCCGCTGCTCCGAACTCTGATCAGCATCGCCCGGCGACTGCTCGAGCGCGAAGGCCGGCTCGTGGTGCCCGATCTCGATGCTGTAGAGCGCCTGCAGCGCGACCTCGCGCGCGAATCGCCGCGTCACGCGAGCGCGTGTTCCGCGGCCATGAGCGACGGCAAGAAATCGATCCCGAATCCGCCTTTCACGAACCGTTCGTCGCGCAACACGCGCGCGCAGACGTCGAGCGTCGTGTTGATGCCGAGGATGTGCGTATCGCCGAGCGCGGCGAGCATCCGCTCGATCGCGTGCTGGCGCGTATTCCCGTGCACCGCGATCTTCGCGAGCAGCGAGTCGTAGAACGGCGGAACCGCGAGCCCCGTGTAGGCGTGCGAATCGACCCGCACGCCGAAGCCGCCCGGCAACGCGACATCCGTCAACGTCCCTGCGGCCGGTGTGAAATCGGCGCCTTCGGCGTTGATCCGGCATTCGAGCGCGTGCCCGTTCGGGACGAGATCGTTCTGTTTGAACGAGAGCCGCTCGCCCGCCGCGAGCAAGATCTGTTCGCGCACGAGATCGATGCCGTACAGCAGTTCGGTCACGGGGTGCTCGACCTGGATACGCGTGTTCATCTCCATAAAGAACACGTCGTTTCCGCTCACGAGAAATTCGAGCGTCCCGGCCGTCCGATAGTTGACCGCGCGCGCGGCGGTGACGGCGACGGAATGCAATCGCTTGCGGACCGCGGCCGGCAGATCGGGCGCGGGGGCCTCTTCGATCAGCTTCTGATGCGAAGGCTTCTGCACCGAACAATCGCGTTCGCCGACGTGCACGACGTTGCCGAACGCATCGCCGAGGACTTGCACTTCGACGTGCCGCGGCCGATCGATCAGCTTCTCCATGTAGAGGCGGCCGTCTTTGAAATTCGCCTCGGCTTCGGCTTGCGCCGTGACGAACGCGCCTTCGAGTTCGGTCGCGTTCGCGACCGCGCGCATCCCCTTGCCGCCGCCGCCGGCCGTCGCTTTGAGCATGACGGGATAGCCGAGCGTCCGCGCCGCATCGACGGCCTCGGCGACCGAAGCGAGCAGCTCGCTGCCGGGGGTCGTCGGCACCTTCGCATCGCGCATGATCGACTTCGCGGTCGATTTATCGCCCATCTTCGAGATCGTCTCCGGGAGCGGCCCGATGAACGCGAGGCCGTGATCGGCACAGATCTCCGCGAAGCGCGCGTTCTCGGCGAGGAAACCGTAGCCCGGATGGATCGCATCGGCACCCGAGATCAAGGCCGCGGATACGATGTTCGGGATGTTGAGGTACGAGCGCGCGACGGGGCCGGGCCCGACGCAGAAACTCTGATCGGCGTTGCGCACGTGTAGCGACGCGCGATCGGCCTCGGAGAAGATCGCGACCGTCTCGACGCCGAGTTCGTGCGCCGCGCGATTGACGCGCATCGCGATCTCGCCGCGATTGGCGATGAGGATTTTCTTGAACATCGTTAGCCTACCGACACGGCGGATTCGAGCGCGAACAACGGCTGGCCGTAATCGACCGCGTCCCCATCGGCGACGAAGATCTCTCGCACGCGCCCGGGTCCGCCCGAGCGAACCGGATTGCGTATGCCGAGCGACTCGACGTAGGCGAGCTCGCGGTCTTCCACGAGATCCGCCCCGGCGACGACGGTCGGCCGCGAGAAGCGAACGATCCCGACGAACTCCGCGCGCACGATGCGCGGCGCGTCGCCCGCAATCGCGCCGTTCCCGTGCGGAGCGTGGCCGTCCAACGGCGCCGAATGATCCTCCTCGGCCGGCACGGGCGGCGCGACGACGACCGGCCGCGGCGTGCGCCGAAGCTCGATCTCGAGCCCGTCCTCTTCGATTCGGAAGCGCGTCAGATCGCCCGACGCGCAGAACTCCGCCGCCGAACGGATCCGCTCGAGCGTTTCGTCCCAATTCACAGCAGGCGTAATTCGCGACGCTTTCTCCGGTATCCGCTGCACGCCCGCGCGCTCGGCCTCTGAAAGTGCGTCGCACGCCGCTCGATAGCGGCCGTCGATCTCGGCGAGCGGTACGAGCGCGAAGGCGCGTTCGCGGAGTCGCGGATGCGGGAGTTCGAGGCGTTCGTCGTGCAGCGCGACGTCGCCGTACGCCAGGATATCGAGATCGATCGCGCGCGGTCCGTAGCGGCGGCTCGGAACGCGCCCGAACTCGCGTTCGAGCGCCTGCAGGGCGCGCAGCAGATCGTGCGGCCCGCGTGCCGTTTCGAGCAGCACCGCGGCGTTGACGAAATCCGGCTGGTCGAGGTCGCCCCACGGCGCGGTGCGGTACAGCGCCGAGCGCGCGACGACCTCGCCGAGCGCAGCGCGAAACGCGGGCGTGGTGACGAAGTCCGGCAGCGCCGCCGACGCGACCACGGCGAGGCCCGGCGCGAGCGACTGCGCCGACCGACTCGCCGCCAGTCGATCGACGCACTGCCAGTCGCCGTCG
>CAZZYZ010000186.1:0-5803 GCA_964658425.1 Vulcanimicrobiota bacterium
GTCGTTCTCGCGCTCGGCGCGCCGGCCGGATCCGTCGCGGCGCCGCGTCTCGTATGATCTCCCGCGAAGTATCGACGCAGCGTCAGGAACGTGCCGAGCGCATTTTGCGCGACGCGGCGCGGACGTATCCCGGCAAACTCGTGCTCGCGTGTTCGTTCGGCGGCCCGACCGGGATGGTGCTGCTCGACCTGCTCTCGCGCATCGATCCCGCGGTACCGGTCTACTATCTCGATACGGAATTGCTCTTTCCACAGACGTACGAACTCGTCGCGCGCGTGCGCGAACGCTACGGGATCGAGCCGATCGCCGTCAGGCCCGAACTCTCGGTCGCCGCTCAAAACGCGCGCTACGGCGAGGCGCTGTGGGCGCGCGATCCCGATGCATGTTGCGATCTGCGCAAGGTCCGGCCGCAACACGCGTTCCTCGCGAACTACGACGCCTGGATCACCGGAATCCGTCGCGCCGGCGGCGACTCGCGTGCGGAGACGCGCTTCGAAGAACGCGACGATGCGGGTCGCATGAAGATCGCACCGCTCGCCGATTGGAACGACGGCGACGTCTGGTCGTACGTGACCCGTTACGGCGTGCCGTACAATCCGCTCAACGACGTCGGCTACCCGAGCGTCGGCTGCACGCATTGCACGCGCGCGATCGTCGCGGGCGAAGACGTCCGCGCCGGCCGCTGGTCGGGCTTCGCGAAGACCGAGTGCGGCCTCCATACGGAACCCGAGAAAGGCCCCTGACCGTGGATCTCCTGGACGAGCTCGAAGCGCGCTCGATCGCGATCATTCGCGAAGCGTACTTTCGCCTGACGCCGCTGTGCATGTTGTGGTCGATGGGCAAAGACAGCACCGCGTTGCTCTGGCTCGCGCGCAAAGCGTTTTTCGGGAGCGTCCCCTTCCCGGTCGGCCTCCTCGATACGGAGATGGAACTCCCCGAGGTGTACGAGTTCCGCGATCGGATCGCGCGCGAATGGGATCTCGATCTCTTCAACGAGATGTGTCCGCCCGAATCCGAGATGGATCCGACGCTGCCGCCGGCGACGCGCGCGGCGGCGCGAAAGACGGCGGGCTTGCGCGCGCTGATCGAGCGCGGCAAGTATCGCGGCATCATCGCGGGCATCCGCCGCGACGAACAGGCGACGCGCGCGAAGGAGCGCGTCTTCAGTCCGCGCGCGGCCGACGGCTCGTGGGACGTCGTGCGCCAGCCGCCCGAACTGTGGGACGTCTATCACACGGAGATCCCCGACGGCGCACACGTGCGCGTCCATCCGCTGTTGCATTGGACCGAGGTCGACATCTGGCGCTACACGCTGCGCGAGAATATCCCGATCGTGCCGCTCTATCTCTCGCAGAACGGGAAACGCTATCGTTCGCTCGGTGAGAAAAACATTACGGCGCCGATCGATTCGCACGCCTCGAGCATCGAGGAGATCATCGCGGAGCTCGAAGGGACGAAGGCACCCGAACGCGCGGGCCGACTGATGGATAACGAGACCGAAGACGCCTTCGAGCGTCTGCGCACCGGGGGCTACATGTGATGGCGACGCTCGAAGAGATCGCGCTCGGCGAACAACTGCGCGTCGTCACCGTCGGCAACGTCGATCACGGGAAGTCGACGCTGATCGGGCGTTTGCTGCACGACACCGGGAATCTGCCCGACGGGAAAGTTGCGGAACTACGGATCGTGAGCGACAGGCGCGGCGTCCCCTTCGAGTGGTCGTTCGTGCTCGACGCCCTCCAGAGCGAGCGCGATCAGGCGATCACGATCGACACGACGCGCATCTGGCTGCGCTTACCCGAACGCGAGATCGTGCTCATCGACGCGCCGGGCCACGAAGAGTTTCTGCGCAACATGGTCACGGGCGCCTCCGATGCCGATGCGGCGCTGCTCGTCGTCGATGCGGCCGAAGGCGTCGGCGAGCAGACGCGGCGCCACGCGCTGCTGCTCGAACTCCTCGGCGTCAAGCAGGTCGTCGCCGCGATCAACAAGATGGATCGCGTCGCGTACTCGCACGCGCGCTATCTCGAGATCCGTACCGAACTCACGCGCGTGCTCGCGCACATCGGCGTCACGGCCGCGGCCGTCGTTCCCATCGCCGCGCGCGACATCGTCGCCGTCGCCGAGACGATGCCGTGGTACGACGGGGCGACGATCGTGCGCGCGCTGCTCGGTCTCACGCAGCGTTCGCGCGATTCGGTCGCGCCGTTCCGAATGGCGGTACAGGGCGTCGTACGCCAAAACGAAGAGCGCATCGTGACCGGCCGCATCGAAGCGGGGACACTTCGGATCGGCGACGAGGTCGCGTTCGCGCCGGGCGCTCGGCGCGCGTGCGTCACCTCGTTCGCGACGTGGCCGTTCCCGAACGCGAAGCGGTCCGCGAGTGCGGGTGAATCGGTCGGCTTCACGCTCGACGCGCAACTCTTCGTGGAACGCGGCGACGTCGCGGCGCAATCGAACGACATCCCCGCGCCGACGAATCGGTTCCGCGCGCGCCTGCTCTGGCTCGGCACGCGCACGCTGCGCCCGAACGCGCGCTTGAAGATGCGCGTCGGGACGCGCCTCGCGAACGTCGAGATCGAACGCTTCGAACGGATCGTCGATCTCACGACGCTCGCCGAACGCGATACCGACATCGCGGAGACCAACGACGTCGTCGACGTCGTCGTACGCAGCCGCGAGACGCTCGCGCTCGATACGGTCGAACGCTATCCGGGCCTCGGCCGCTTCATCTTGATCGACGGCCTCGACGTCGTCGCGGGCGGTACGATTCGCGAAACGTTCCCGCTCATGCGCGCGACGGACGTCGTCGCTGCCGGACATCTGCTCGGGCCGGACGTTCGCGCGGCGCGGAACGGCCATCGCGGCGCGGTGGTGTGGCTGACGGGCTTGCCCGGCGCCGGCAAGTCGACGATCGCGATGGCGCTCGAGCGGCGGCTCTTCGAGCGCGGGCTGCAGACCTACGTCCTCGACGGCGACAATCTGCGCGCGGGGCTCAATCGCGATCTCGCGTTCTCCGATGCGGATCGCGCCGAAAACGTGCGACGGCTCGGCGAAGTCGCGGCACTGTTCGCGGATGCCGGCGTCGTGACGGTCGTCGCCGCGATCTCGCCGACGCGCGCCGGTCGCGCCGAGGCGCGCGGCACGGCGGGCGATCGTTTCGTGGAAGTCCACGTGGCCACGAGCGCGAGCGCCTGCGAGACGCGCGATCCGAAGGGCCATTACGCGAAGGCGCGCGCGGGCGAGCTGCCCGGTTTCACCGGGATCGCGGGCACCTACGAGGCGCCGCTCGATCCCGATATCGCGATCGATACGGAGACGCTCTCGCTGGACGACGCCGTCACGACGATCGTCCGCGCGCTCGCCCCACGCATCGCGCTCGACGCGGAGCCGCTCGCCGCGATTTAGAAGAGCACGACGCGTGTATCGGCGAGACGAGCCGCAAGAGCACGACTACGCCGCCGCGCAGTCGTATCTCTCGGTGACGTACGCGCGGCCTGCAGCAAAAGCGCTCGTTCGCGCGCTAAAAAAGCGAAGATGATCGACTTCGCCGCGAAAGACGTTTTCGCGCCTCGGGCTTATCGCTGCTCGGCGTCAGCAACAGCCATGTCGAAAAAGATAAGGCCCATCAAGCGAGGTGAAAAGCTCTCTCCGATCTTGCTCTGCCGAAATACGGCGAACGCGAAAGTGATCATCGCAGATGGAGATCACCGGCTGTGTGCGGTCTACACGTTCGATGAAGATGCGATGATCCCGTGCGAGATCGTGTGAACGAAACGACGAGGGACGCTAAGCGATCTCGAAGATCGTGACGCCGCTGCCGCCCTCATCGGCATTGCCGTACCGGACGCCCGCGATGCCGTGGCGATCCTTGAGCCACTCTTGCAAGCCCCGGCCGAGCAGGCCCGTCCCTTTGCCGTGGATGAGTCGCAGCGGCGACATGCCGAGGAGTGCCGATTCGTCGATCCACTTGTCGACGAGCGGTTCCGCCTCCGTGAAGCGTTTGCCGCGGACGTCGAGTTCGGTCTTCGCCGTCGTCGCCGCGTCGAGTTGTACTTGGCCCGCCTTCGCTTCCGCCTGCGGCTTCGCGCGCGGAGCCGACGCCGCACGCAAGACGATGCGGACGCCCTTCTTCGGGACGACCGTTTTCATCGAGCCGATCGCGACGAGCACGCCGTCACCGAAATCGTCGACGACGATGCCGTCGCTGCCGAGCGACTCGACGTGCACGCGATCGCCGAGCGCGACGCCCGCTCTGGGTTGTGGCGCGCGCTGCTGCGGTGGCTGCGCGGCATCGAGCCCGAGATCCTTATGCACGCCGTCGAGGACGCGACCGAGCAGCGCCGCCTGTCCCGAGGTGACCTTCGTGCGACCGGTCCCGATCCGTTCGCGTTGGCGGCGTTCGAGCTCGGCCGTGAACTCGCGTAGCGCGCGGCCGATCCGTTCGTCGGCTTGACGCGCGAGCGTACGGCGTTCGCGTTCGAGCGCATCCGTTTTTTGGCGCGCGCTCGCTTCGAGTCCGTCGAGAGACGCGCGCTCGCGTACGAGCGCATCGCGTTCCGCAGCGGCGGCCATGCGAACCCGTGCGAGCTCGGCGAGCGCGCGATCGTAATCGCGTTCGCTCGTCGAGAGCAGCGACTCCGCGCGCGCGACGATCTCCGCATCGAGCCCGAGCTTGCGCGCGAGCGGGAACGCGAGCGACTGGCCGGGCGATCCGAGATCGAGCTCGTACGTCGGCCGGTACGTCTCGGGATCGAAGCGCACGCTCGCATTGACGACGCGATCGGTCGCATGCGCGAAGAGCTTCAGCTCCGTACTATGCGTCGTGACGATTCCGCGCGCGCCGCGCGCGAGCAGATGCTCGATGAGCGCGATCGCGAGCGCCGACGACGAGGCGGGCTCGGTCCCGCTCGCGATCTCGTCGATGAGGATGAGCGAACGCGGTCCCGCCGCCTCGACGATCGTGCGCAATCGCGTGAGGTGCGCGGAGAACGTCGATGCGTTCTCCGCGATCGACTGCTCGTCGCCGATATCGCAGCCGAGGAAATCGAAGCTGCCGATCGTCGTCCCTTCGCGCGCCGGGAGCTGCATCCCGCAGTACGTCATCGCGACGAAAAGGCCGAGCAGTTTGAGGGCGACCGTCTTACCGCCCATGTTCGGGCCGCTGATGATGATGACGCGCGTCTCGTCGTCGAGCGCGAGCGTCTGGGGCACGGCACGGTCGAGCAACAGCGGGTGGCGTCCCGTGACGATCCGCGCGAGCGGCGCGTCGACGATCGCGGGCGCGATCGCGTCCATCTTCTGCGCGACGCGGACGCGCGCGAGCACGAGGTCCAGATCGGCGAGGATCTCGAGATTCGTCTCGACCTGCTCCGCCTTCGCGCCGACGAGCGCCGAGAGTTCGGCGAGGATGCGCGCGACCTCGCGCTGCTCTTCGATCCGAAGCGTCCGCAGCCGATTGTTGACGTCGAGCGCGTCGAGCGGTTCGATGAAGAGCGTATGACCGGTCGAGGACGTGTCGTGCACGACGCCCGCGACGAGACCCGCGAATTCGGCCTTGACCGGGATCACGAAGCGGCCGTCGCGGACGGTGACGATCGGATCTTGGATCGCCTTCGCATAGCGGGCCTGGCGCAGGATCGAGCCGCAACGATCGCGTGCGTCGTCCTGCGCGTGCGCGGCGTTGCGGCGCATTCGCGCGAGCGCGAGCGAGGCGCGGTCGAGGATCTCTCCGTGCTCGCCGATCGCGCGGTCGATCGCGGCCGCGATCTCCGGCAGCGGCGTCGCGCGCGCGGCGCGCGCC
>CAZZYZ010000187.1:0-5801 GCA_964658425.1 Vulcanimicrobiota bacterium
ATACGCTCGCCGAACGCGATCCGCTCGCGTCGCTCGAAGAGCATCTCACGTATCTCGAACGCGTGGCGAGCGCCGAGGACGATCTTCTGCGCGTCGCGCTGCACGACGAAGAAGCGATCCGCGTGACCGACGTCGATGCCGCACGCGGCGAATCGTTCGATGCGGTCTTCGCGGTCGACGTTCGCGCGGGCGCGTGGCCGAAATACTACGCTCCCGATGCATTTCTGTTTACGAAAAAAATCGGCATGATCCCCAAGGAGAACGTCGGCGACGCTTCCGCTGCGCGAACCGCGAAATTCACGTACGCGCTCTTTCGCTTCAAATTTCGCGAGCGATACAACGATCAGGAACGGCGAGCGTTTACGACCGCCATGTCGCGTTCGCGGGGCTTCCTATCCATCAGCGTTTCGGGCCGCGCGACGCGCGGCGTCTCGGCACCCGAGCTCTTCGAGGAGACTCGCAAGTCGCTCGGACGGTAAAACGACTTACGCGTTCGAGATCGCATCCGGCGAAGCGTTCTCATGCCGATGTAGGTCCCCAGAAGCGAAGAACGCCCGGGTACGTCATCCCGAGCGTTCTTGCTTTTCCGATCCCGTTTCCGAAACTATGCCGGGACGGCTTCGCCCTTCTTCTGCGCGGCGTTGGAAACGTCGGCCCACTTCTCCCACGTGGCGATGCGCTCCGCATACTTCTGCCGCGCGAGCGGGAGGCCCGACGTGCCGAGGAAGAGCCGGAGCGGCGGATCGTTCGAGTCGACGAGTTTGAGGATCGCATCGTCCGTCGCGCCGGGATCGCCCGGATCGTTGTTCGCCGACCGCTGCTTCGCTGCGGCGTGCATCTCTGCGTAGGCGGGGAGTTCGTCGGCACGCTTCGCCGAACTGCCGCTCCAGTCGGTCGAGTACGCACCCGGCTCGATGAGCGTCACGTGAATGCCGAACGGCTTCACTTCCTGCGAGAGCGATTCCGAGAGCCCCTCGAGCGCCCACTTCGAGGCGTGATAGAGGCCGATGTTCGGGAATGCGACGATCCCGCCGATGCTCGACACGTTGAGGATGCGCCCGGATCTCTGCTGACGCATCTGCGGCAAGACCGCTTGCGTCATCCACAACGAGCCGAAAAAATTCGTCTCCATCTGCGCGCGCGCATCTTTTTCGGAGACCTCTTCGACGGCGCCGAAGCTGCCGTAGCCGGCGTTGTTGATGAGGATGTCGATGCGCCCGAACGCGGCGAGCGCTTTCTTCACGGCCTGCTCCGTCGCCGAGCGATCGGTGACGTCGAGCGAGAGCGGGAGAATCGCATCACCGTACTTGCTCTTGAGATCATCGACGGTCTTCGCGTCGCGAGCCGTCGCGACGACGCGGTCGCCGCGCTCGAGTGCGGCCTCGACCCAGACGCGGCCGAACCCGCGCGACGAACCCGTAACGAACCAAACTTTTTGTGCCATGCGACGGCAATACCCATCGCCTCGATGGGCTATGCGTCCAAGGGAGCCGCCGAGGCTCGGCGGCGAAGTCGGGCTGCATGATCGAGCCGTGCCGCTGCCCACACGCACCCTACTCGCCGTATCTCCGCGCGCAAGCGGAGATCGCTTTCGGCCGCCGAGCGTTCATCGCGGGCGCCGTCGCAAGCTTTGCGGCGCTCTTCCTCCCCGCACGTGCCCGTGCGGCCGGGGCCGCCCCGTCCGCGGCCGCAGCCACGGGAGCGACCCCGCCGACGCAGGTGACCGTGCTGCGCGCAGCACGCATGTTCGACGGTTTCCGCATGCACGCACCGGGCGTCGTCGTCATCCAAGGCGACCGCATCGTGTCGCTCTCGGCGGGCGATGCGGGCAGCGACTCGACGGTCATCGATCTCGGCGACGCGACGCTGATGCCCGGCCTCATCGACGCGCACACGCACGTCGCGGCGAACGTCGTCGCGTCGCGCTACCTCACGGCGTTCGGCCCGAAGAACGAGGCCGCCGATAGCATCGCCGAAGCCGCACTGCTCTCGATCGCCAACGCGCAGGCGATGCTCGCGAACGGCTTCACGACGATTCGCGACGTCGGCGGCGCGGCCGGGATCGATCTCGCGATGCGCGATGCGATCGCACGCGGCGCGATTCGCGGGCCGCGCATCCTCGCCGCCGGAACGCTGCTCTCGATCACGGGCGGCCACGCCGATCTCAACGATCTCCCGGATTGGGTGCACGTCGACGACGACGAGAAGCCCGGCACCGCATTCGGGCCCTACGGCTTTCGCGAACAGGTGCGCGAGCACGTCAAACGCCACGTCGACGTCATCAAGATCACGGCCACGGGCGGCGTGCTCTCCTACGGCGATACGTTCGACGTGCCGCAGCTCAATCTCGACGAAATTCAAGCCGTCGTCGACGAATCGCAAAAGTTCGGTCGTAAAGTATCGGCGCATTGCCACGGCGATCGCGGGATCGCGGTCGCAGTCGCCGGCGGTTGCAATTCGATCGAACATTGCACGGGCGTCGGCGACACGACGCTGCATGCGATGCAGCAGCGCGGCACCTATCTCGTGCCGACGATCTGGGCGCTCGATTCGATCCTGCAGCCCGGAAATCCGAATAACATCCCGCAAGATAGTCTCGACAAGGCGCATCGCGCCGCGCAGCTTCGCAACGCCGGCATGCAGCGCGCGCTCGCGACGAGCGTGAAGTTCGCGTACGGCACCGATGCCGGCGTCTTCCCGCACGCGGAGAACAATCGCGATTTCGCGTTGCTGCAGTCGATGGGGATGCATCCGCTCGATCTCATGCGGAGCGCGACGTCGTCGGCGGCCGATCTGCTCGGCACGGCCGATCGCGGCCGCATCGCGGCCGGCACGTTCGCCGACGTCGTCGCGTTCGCAGGCGACCCGAGCACGAACGTCGCGCCTCTCACGACGAAACCCGCGCTCGTGATGCTCGGAGGGCGCCGCCTCACGGCCACCGCCTGACGCGAGCCAAGGCGCGATGATGAAGCGCGCGTGAGAACTCGCGCACATTTACGAGGGCTGCGAGCGCGAGCGGCGGGCGGCGCGGAACCCCCACCCGTCGTCCGGGCGTTTCGACGGCAATGATCGATACGAGCACGGATCCTCAGGTCGGCTATCGGCCGCCGGGCGCGCTTGAGTCCGACCCGCTCGGACGCTATGCGGGGCCCTTCACGCGCCGGCACGCGGCCCATCTCATGCGCCGCGCGGGATTCGGCGGGACGCCCGCCGAGATCGATGCGCTCGTCGCGAGCGGGACCGAGGCGGCCCTACATGCGGTGATGCATCCGCCGCAGGCCGACGCCGCGTTCGTCGACTTCCCGGATGCGTCGCTCATCTACGATCGCAAACTCGCGCACGCCGCGGCGCAAAGCTGGTGGATCGACCGCATGCTGCGCACGCGCCATCCGCTCGCCGAGAAGATGACGCTCTTCTGGCACGGTCACTTCGCGACGAGCATCAATAAGGTGCCGGCCGTCTTGATGGTCGAGCAGATCGATCTCTTCCGCGAGAAGGGACTCGGCAATTTTCGATCGTTGCTCTCCGCGGTCAGCGTCGATCCCGCGATGCTCGTCTGGCTCGACAATCGTTACAACAACAAAGCGCATCCAAACGAAAACTTCGCTCGCGAACTCATGGAGCTCTTCGCGCTCGGCCTCGGGCAATACGGCGAAGACGACGTGCACGCCGCCGCGCGTGCGTTTACGGGCTGGACGCTCGATCGCACGAACCGCGCCGTCTTCCGGCCGGCGTTGCACGATACGGGCGTCAAGACGCTGCTCGGCCGAACCGGTACGTTCGGTGCGGACGACGCCGTCGCGATCATCGTCTCGCAGCCCGCGCATCAGCGCTTCATCTGTCGCAAGCTCCTCGAGTTCTTCCTGTACTCCGATCCGGAACCGGAACTGACGGAGGCACTCGCGCAGACCTACGCCCTCAGCGGCTACGACGTCGCGCAGACCGTCGGCACGCTCCTGCGCTCGAACGTCTTCTTCTCGCAGCGCGCGTATCGCGCGCTCCCGAAGAGTCCGATCGAATTCACGATCGGGTTGCTGCGCTTCATGGGCATGCCGAACGCGCCGAAAGATACCGCGTACTGGATGCAGCACATGGGCCAGGAGCCGCTCGCGCCGCCGAACGTGAAGGGCTGGGACGGCGGCCCGACCTGGATCAACACCGCGACGCTGCTCGCGCGCTTCAATTACGTCAATCGTCTCGTGCGCACGGCACCCCCGCGGCCGGCGGCCGCTCACATGGCTACGTCGCCGGCAAACACGACGATCGTCCCGCCGCCGCTACCGGCGATCCCCACGCCCGCGTACACGCCCGACGTGGTCGTGGCCGATGCGGGCGGGCTCGTGCCGGATCGGGTGCTCGCGTCGCTCGCACGTCATGCGATGCAAGACGACGTCACGAGCGACATCCGCACGACGCTGCTCGCGTATCTCGATTCCGCCGATGCGACCGTCCCCGTTCCGCTGAGCGGCGAGAACTACCAAGATAAAATACGCGGCGCGCTCGCGCTCGTCCTCAATCTTCCCGCGAATCAACTCAACTGATGGAGCATCGCTAATCATGGCTTCTCGGCGCGCGTTTCTCTCGCAATCACTCGGCGTGGCGGTCCTCGGCGGAACGATTCCGTCGTTTCTCGGCAGCGTCGCCGATGCCGAACCGCTCCCGGTGCTCGGCAGTACGGTCGATCCCGACAACGTCCTCGTCGTCATTCAGATGGGCGGCGGGAACGACGGGCTCAATACCGTCGTGCCGTATTCCGACGACGCGTATCAGCGCGTGCGGCCGACGATCGGCATTCGCGAAAACAGCGTCATCAAGATCGACGGCCGCATCGGGCTCAACCCCGCCCTCGCCGGGCTCGACGATCTCTTTAAGGATGGCCGCGTCGCGATCGTGCAAGGCGTCGGCTATCCCAATCCCAATCGCTCGCATTTCGAAGCGACGCAGATTTGGGAGACCGCCTCGCCCGATCGCCCCGTCTCGAACGGCTGGCTCGGCCGCTATCTCGACGAGACCGTCTCCGCGCGAACCGCGAACGCGAACGATACGAGCGGGCTCTTCAAAGCGATCTCGCTCGGCGACACCGTCCCGACGGCGCTGCTCGCGTCGCACGTCGACGTCCCCGCGATCGGCGCGCTCAACACGTACGGGTACAACGTCGGCCGCGACGCGAACTCGAAGTCGACCGCCGGTCGCCTCTTCGACGGCGCGACACCCGGTCAATCGCCCTATCTCGGCCTCGTCGAAACGACGGCGCGCAACGCCATGCACGGCGGCGACTTGCTGCGAGCGAAGCTCGGCACGTACGTCCCCGGTGCGACCTATCCGACGGACGCGTTCTCGCGCCAACTCCAGCTCGCCGCGCAAATCGTGAACGCACGCATCGGAACGCGCATCGTGTTCGTGACGATCGGCTCGTTCGACACGCACGCCGGGCAACGCGCACAACAGGATCGGCTGCTCGGCTACATGGGTAACGGCTTGCGCGCGTTCTACGCGGATCTCGCATCACACGGCAACGCCGAACGCGTCCTCGCGATGACGTTCTCGGAATTCGGCCGGCGCGTGCAGCAGAACGCTTCGAACGGAACCGATCACGGCACCGCAATGCCGCTCTTCGTCGTCGGCGGCAAGGTGCGCGGCGGCGTCTACGGCGACCACCCGTCGCTCACGTCGCTCGACGCCAACGGCGATCTCGTACACGGCTTCGATTTCCGTCAGGTCTACGCGACCGTCGTCGAACGCTGGCTCGGCAGAACGCCGAACGGCATCATCGCAGGCACGTACGATCGGCTAGCGTTCGT
>CAZZYZ010000188.1:0-3280 GCA_964658425.1 Vulcanimicrobiota bacterium
GACGCGACCGCGACCGGGACGCGCGCCGCGATCCGGCGGACCGCCTCGACGGCGCCCGGGTACGTCGGCGGCGTCGCGCGATAGACGCTCGTGAGCTCGCGGACGATGTCGTCGCTGATCTGTCGCGCCGGTCGCGCGACGCCGAGGCGCGAGACGATGTAGTGCGACCACTCGGGCGCGCTCATCCCCATCACGTCGGTCGTGACGGCATCGTGATACGTTCCGCCGGCGGCGAGCACGTACGCGCGGCGAACCTTCTCCCACAGATGTTCGGAATCGATCAGAACACCGTCGAGATCGAAGATCACCGCGCGGATCTCGCGCGGCGGCCGTGCGTCGTTCATTCCCGAGATGCTCCCGCTTTCGCGCGTATGAGACGTAAGATCGTTTCGTTGTAGGGCGTCGCGATGCCGAGCCGCCGCCCGGCCGCGACGATCGCGCCGTTGATCTGATCGATCTCCGTCTTTGCGCCCGAGGCGAGGTCGATCGTCATCGAATTACGCATCGCACCCGTATCGAGCGCGATCGCCCGCACGAAGTCGGCGGGGTCGGCGAACGGGAGATTGATCTTGAGCGCGCGCGCGACGGCCGCACTTTCGAGTGCGATATCGCGCGCGAGCGCTGCGGCGTCCAAGTCCTCCGCGACGATCGAATTGCGCGCATCGGCGAGCGCCGCCACGGAATTGATCGCGGCATTGGCGATCAGTTTCCCCCACAGGTGCGGCCGGATGTCGTAGGCGATCGAGCACTCGAGCGTCGCACGCTGCAAGAGGTCGTAGACGCCGCGCACCGTCGCCGTCGAGGCGCCCGCCGAGCCGACGACCGTGTTGCCGACCCCGACCCGTCGCGAACGTCCGTGACCGATCGCGAGGCCCGCGACGTCGGTGATGCCGATGACGAGCGGTACCGTCCCGCCGACCGCAGCTTTGATCGCTTCCTCGTTGCCGAGGCCGTTCTGCAGCGAGACGATCGGCGTCGCGGGATTGAGCTGCCCGGCGAAGGGCCGCACGGCGCCGAGCGTGTTCGGCGCTTTGACGAAGACGAACAACAGGCTCGTCGCGTAGGCGCGCGAGGGGTCGCGCGTCGCGATCACAGGCCGGACCGGCGCATCGTCGATCGCGACGCCGCCCGCCTCGTTGATCGTCTCGACGACGTCGCCTCGCACGTCGACGAGCACGACGTCGTTGTGTTCCGCGAGATAGTAGGCGAAGACGGTGCCCATCGCGCCCGCACCGAGGATCGCGATCCGCGGCCGCGCGATCATCGCACCGCTCCGCGCGCGCTCGGCGGCACGAACGCGCCGATCGCGAGGACCCCCGCGAGGAAGCCACCGATGTGCGCGAAGTACGCGATCCCGCCGCCCTGCTCCGAGAGCACGCTCGTCGAGACGTTTCCGAAGCCGTGCACGAATTGCGCGCCTGCCCACAATGCGATGACGAGCGCGGCCGGGATCGACGCGAAGCTCCGGAGCGGGAACCGGATGATGTACGCGCCGAGCACGCCCGCGATCGCGCCCGACGCGCCGATCTCGGGGACGTGACTGCCCGGCGTCGTGAAGGCCTGTGCGAGCCCACCGAAGATACCGCACGTCAGATAGAACGCGACGAATCGGCTCGGCCCGAGGAGCGCCTCGACTTCGGGTCCGAACACGCCGAGCACGAGCATGTTCGCGGCGATGTGCGGGATGCTGCCGTGGAGGAACTGCGAGGTCACGAGCGTGGCGAGCGGCGGCGGCACGACGTCGAGCGCGTGCGTGAGATCGTAGGGAACGAGCGACCATGCCTGCACGAACGTTGCGCGCGACGCATCGTCGAGGACGAGCTCGTGTGCGAAAACCGCTATGTTGAGCGCCGCGAGCCCCGCGAGCGCGATCGGAAACGACAGTCGAATCTCAGAACTCGAATTGCAGACCGGCCGCGGTTCTTCGCGAGGCGTGCGTCAGATCGCGCTCGCCCGCGAAAATCTGCACCTTCGGCAACGCGAACAGATTCACGTACGAGTCGAGCGTCGGATGCCGCGGATCGTACAAACGTCCTTCGAGGCCGAGCAATTTCCCGGCGATGCTCGCCTGCGCGCCGAGGCGCGAATATTCGACGCCGCCGCCGTAACTGAGCGGCCCCGCGCGCTTCATCAAGATAAAGTTCGCGCTCGAAGTCCCCTGCGACCCGATGTCATTGAAGCCGAGTTTGAGGCCCATCGAACCGTAGGGCAACACGTAGAGATTGACGTCGGATTGCGGTCCGCGGTCGGCCGTGAGCAACGGCGACACGTTGCGGTTCGCGCTCCCGGGCCGCAGCGGAGCGAGATCGCCCGCGCGAATCTCGAGCTGCACGAGATCCTTCGTGAACTTATCGACGCGCGCGCGCAACGTCGTGACCGCGTTGTTGCGCGATGACGACGTAATCGACACGCTGTCGGTCGACGAACCGCGCATCGGCGCGCTCGCCGCGGGCGAGATACCGCCCGGGACGCCGTACGAATTCGGCATCGGCGTCGCGAAGCCGGACGGCGCGGTTGCGGCCGCGGCGGGCGGCCGATCCGATTGCGTACCTCGCGCGTCGCCCGGTGCGGGCGTCGCGGAGGGGTCGACGCCGTAGACGCTCGAGGCCCCGCCGAGCTGACCGATGAGCGCGTTCACGCGCTGCGTCGTCGCGTCGAGATTCGCGACGGTGTTGCGGAGCTGGTTCTGCGTTTGCGGATTCCCGGTGACCGTGCGCAGATCGCTCGCGACTTTCGAGAACGTCTTCGCCGTTTCGGCGAAATCGCGCGTCGTATCGATGAGATTGCGTTTCACGCGCGGGTCGGTCGCCACGTCGTGCAGCGAATCGACGGTCTCGCCGAACGATTTCGAGGTTCGATTGAGCTGGGTGAGCAGCGTATCGATCTGCGGCGCGTCGCGATCGACCGTCGCGTTGAGGCTGTCGGTGAGATCGGCGACGTTCCCGCTCGCGAGCGTCAGGTTTTTCTGCACGGCGTCGGTGAGGACGTCGATCTTGCCCGCGACGCGCGTGAGCGACGTATTCGCATTGCGCGTGAGCGAATTCGCGTTCGCGAGCGATTCTTTGAGTTGCCCGAGCAGTTGCGGTTCGGCTTGTTGAACCTGCGCGAGCATGTTGTCGAGCCGCTTCACCTCGCCCTGACCCTGTTCGAGCAGATCGGCGAACGTCGTCGGATTGGTACCGTTCGGCTGCTCGCCGAGCGGCAAGATCTCGTGTGCGAGCGTCGCCGAACCTTCGGAGGCGCTCGTCGGCGGCTGGATGAGCAGGATCGGCTCGCCCGT
>CAZZYZ010000188.1:3380-5785 GCA_964658425.1 Vulcanimicrobiota bacterium
ACGAAGAGCACCGCGAATACGGCGACGATGCCGAGGATCGTGAAGAGTCCGACCTGCGCTTGTTTATTCATGCGACCACGCGAACCGATCCCGCGCTAAAGCGGGATCGGCCCGACCTCACTCCCTTGCAAAAATTGTTGTACGATGGGGTTGGCGGAGCGCTTGAGTTCGTCGACCGTTCCGTACGCGATGATCGCGCCTTCGAAGAGCATGGCTACGTAATCGGCCATCGCGAAGATGCTTCCGAGGTCGTGCGAGACGACGACCGCCGTCCCTCCGAGCCGTTTGCGAAGATGGATGATGAGATCGGTGAGCACGTGGGTGATGATCGGATCGAGCCCCGTCGTCGGCTCGTCGTAGAGCACGAGCTCGGGATTGGAGATGACGGCCCGCGCGAAACCCGCGCGCTTGAGCATGCCGCCCGAAAGCTCGGACGGCAGGCGATCGCGCGCATTTGCGAGCCCGACCGATTCGAGCGTCTCGAGCACCGCACCATCGATCTCTTTCGCGCCGAGGCGAGAGTATTCGCGTAGCGGCAGCGCGACGTTCTCGTAGATCGAGAGACTGTCGAAGAGTGCCGCGAATTGAAACGCGAACCCGATCTTGCGCCGAAACTCGATGAGGTCGCGATTTTTCAGCGTCGCGAGATCGGTCCCGCGGACGATCACGCGCCCCGCCTGCGGCATCCGCAAGCCGTTCAGGAGCCGCAAAATCGTCGACTTCCCGGCGCCCGAGAGCCCGATCAGGCACGTGATCGCGCCCTCTTTCACGTCGAGCGTACAGTTCTGCAAGACGACCTTGTTGCCGTAGCGCAGCGACGCGCCCTCGATCGTCGCGAAGTTCGTCATTTTTGCCCGTTCGTTCCGAACAGGATGAGCGACATCGCGAAGTTCGCGATGAAGATCAGGATGATCGACGTGACGACGGCGCCCGTCGTCGCTTTGCCGACGCCGCTCGCGCCACCGCGTACGCCGAAGCCCTGATACGATCCGACCATCACGATGATGATCGCGAAGACGACCGCCTTCACCATCCCCTTAATGTAATCGAAGAAAAAGCTGTTCTGGCGCGCGGAGGTGATGAAGAGATCGTAGCTGATGTTCGCCGAGCTCTTCGCGACGAACGCACCGCCGACGATCGAGATGATGTCGGCGAAGATCGTGAGGAACGGCAGCATCACGACGAGCGCGAGCAGGCGCGGCACGACGAGCATCTGCACGGGCGAGAGGCCGAGCGCTTCGAGCGCCTCGATCTGCTCCGTGACGACCATCGAGCCGAGCTCGGCTGCGATCGCGGCGCACGCGCGGCCCGCGACGACGACGCCCGTGAGCATGGGCCCGAGCTCGCGCGACGAGATGTACGCGACCGCCCCGCCGACGACGCTGACGATCCCGTAATTACGCGCCTGGTTCGCCGATTCGAGCGAGATCACCATCCCCGTGAACAGTGACGTCAGCAGGACGATCGCGATCGATTGCACGCCGAGAAAATAGGCTTGCGCGACCGTCTCCAAAACGCGGATGCGCAGCCGTGCGATGAAGCCCGCCGTCTCCGCCGAGAGCGTGGCGACGCCGCCCGCGTACTCGAAGAGTCCGAGCGTCCCGCGTCCGACGTCGTCGAACATCTTCATTGCGGCGCGAGTTCTTGCAATCGCGAGAGGACGCCTTGCGTTGCCTCGACGCGCCCGGCCGCAACGCCGCGCTCGGCCGAGAGATTGTATTGCAGTTGCGCGATCTTCCCGAGCCGGCGGTCGACGTCGCCCAAGTGCGACTTCGCCTCACGATCGAAACCGACGAAATAGCGACGAACGGTGGCGACGTAGCGCGCCGCGTGTTCGGGAGTCGGCCGCTTGCCCCGCGCGAGCACCTGCACGATCGCATCCTGTTCGCGACGCATGCGCCGCTCGGTGACGTGGAAGCGATCGATCTCGGCGACGAGCGCCGCGAGCCGTTCGTGAGCGACGTTATCCATCGGCTCCGGCGAGTGCGGCGCGCTGGTGCTCGAAGAGCGCGAAGATCCCGGACTCCGCGAGCGCGAGCATCGCATCGAGCTGCACGCGATCGAACGTGCGGCCCTCGGCCGTGCCCTGGATCTCGACGAACGTGCCGGCGTCGGTCATCGCGACGTTCATGTCGACCTCGGCCCGGCTATCTTCGCTATACGCGAGATCGAGATGCGCGATGCCATCGACATATCCGACGCTGACGGCCGCGATTTGTTTCACGAGCGGCCACTTCGGCGTGCCGGGCTTGAAGTCGCGGCGCAGCGCGAGCGCGAGCGCGACGTACGCGCCCGTGATCGCCGCGGTTCGCGTCCCGCCGTCCGCTTGCAAGACGTCGCAATCGACGATGACGCTGCGCTCGCCGAGCAGCTTGAGATCGGTAACCGCTCGCAGCGCGCGGCCG
>CAZZYZ010000189.1:0-5780 GCA_964658425.1 Vulcanimicrobiota bacterium
GCGACCGTCGGCGCGTCGCGCCCGGCCGCTCGGGCGGATCGCGGCGAGCGGTCAGCCGACGCGGCGAACTTCCGGTAGCCGCTCGAACTCCGCGGCGAGCGAGACGCCCCGGCGGCCGTTCTTTTTGACCCGGTAGAGAGCCGCATCGGCGCGCGCGAGCAGCGCGTCGCCGCTCTCGTCGGCATCGCTCGCGAGCGCGATCCCGATGCTCGTCGAGACGGTATGGCGTACTCCGTCGACCTCGAATCGCGGACCGAACGCTTCGAGGATCCGGCCGCCGAAACTGCGGGCCGTGTTTTCATCGGCGTTGCGTTGGAAGACGACGAATTCGTCGCCGCCGAGCCGGGCAACGGTATCGGTGGCACGCGCGGTCTGCATCAGGCGTTGTGCGACATGCCGCAGGATGTGATCGCCCGCGGCGTGGCCGTAGCGATCGTTGATCGCCTTGAACCCGTCGAGGTCGAGATAGTGGAGGGCGAATCGCCGGCCGTGGCGCGCGAGATCGGCCCGGCCCTCCTCGATCCGCTCGAGGAGAGCGGTGCGATTCGCGAGGCCCGTCAACGCGTCCGTGAACGCCAGGTCGTCGAGCCGCTCCTCGCGCTCGAGGCGCGACAGGGCGCTGGCCGTAAATGCGCCGAGCAGGGTGATGAACGTAATATCCGTCTGCGCGAGCCAGCGCTCGCGCGTGCCGAGCGTCGCGAGCAGGAGCGCGCCCTTCACCCGCCCATCGACGACGAGCGGGACGATCGCCGTAACGCGATGGTGCGCCTCGCTATCGACGAGCATCTCACCCGCCGCGAGGCGCCGGATGCGTGCGATCTCGATGCCGAGATTGTGGCCGCGGACGTAGCGCTGATCGCCGTCGCGACGGTTGATCGTGAGGCCGGTCCGGTCGAGCGTGCAGAGCGCCGCCGCCGTGTAGCCGAGTTCGCGGATCGCGAGTGCGAGCAGCGCGTCGATCTGTTCCGCCGCCCCCGGCCGCGAGGTCGCGACGAGGCACAGCGCGCGGATCCGTTCGTTGCTCTCGGAATAGCGCCGCAGCGTTTGCGCGAATTGCCGGTAGAGCGCACCGATGAAGAGCGCGGACGCGACGATCGAGCCGGCTTGCGACGCGCACCAGCCGACGCTCGTCGAGCCGTTCCCGAGGCCGAGCGTGACCCGGAAGAGGATCGCGACCAGCACGACCGCGAGCCAGAGTTGGACGCGCGTCGCGAGTCGCGTGACGGAGACGAGCATGGCGGCCGCGCCGAAGATGGCGATCGCGAGCGCCGGTTCGACCGCGCGCGAGAAGAACGCGGTCGGACCGTGCCCATCGTAGAGCGCCGGCAGCGAATCGCGTAGGAGTGCGGTGAGGGCGATCGCGAGGAACGCCGCGACGACGAACGAGATGGAAGCGCTTCGCGCCGAGGCGCGCGCGCGGTAACGGGTCGTGAAGCGGCGCTTGCCGGCCGAGACGAAGGCGAACGTCCCGAAGGCGAAGAGCAGGTACGTTTCGATCGAGAGCCAGCGCTGCGCATCGGCGGATGCGAGGACGCGGCTCGCGAGCGGGATCCACTGCGGCACGACGATCGCCGTCGGGATCGCGAAGACGACCGCGCCGCCGAAGGTCGCGGCGAGCACGGCGAGGCTCGGCGCACCGACGGCACGATGGAGCGTGTAGAGCAGGGCCATCGTCAGCAAGAGCGTCATCGCCGACGCGGCGGAGAACGCGAGGACGAGGTTCGCGCCTTGGGCGATCGGGGCCGACGCCTGCGGCGAGACGGCGACCGCGCCGAGCGTGATGAGCAACGCCGCGATCGCCGCGGCACGGCGTTCGCGACCGGAGGGCTCCGCGTACGGGCCGCTCGTATCGTCTGAAATCGCGTCGCCGTTCACGCCCGGCGGCATTTCATGAGCAGTATCACTGCTACTCCTGTCGGCTTCGTTATGGGAGACTTGAGTGAGCGGGTCTATTTTGACGAAGGTTTAACCGAAACGGTATGGTGCCGTTTGTCGCCGCGTGCGCGTTCGTCGCGTTCGCCGCGCAGTTGGTGATGGGCGATCACGATAGCGGAGCTCCGATCGGGGCACGCCCGTTCGTGCTTTCCGCCGTCGCGCTCCTCGTCAGCGGTCTCGCGTTCGTCCGGACGGGCGTCGCACTTTCGGAACGTACCCGCTTGGCCTTCGAATGGTCGCGGGCGCTGCGCTTCATCGGCGCCTCCGGCGTTCTGACGTTCGCATTCGGGATCGTCGCGCAGTCGCTCGGCGAGGGGACGGCGCCCGACGGCGGCGATGCCCTCGGTTGGCTCGTCGCCGCGCTACTCGCGGGCGTCGTGGCGGCGCTCGTCGCGATGCTCGTCGCCGCCGTTCCGGCGTTCGTCGCCGCGCTCGCGACCTTCGTCGCGCGCGGCGAATCCGTTCGCGTTCTCGCGCGCGGTCTTCGCGTTCGCCGCGCCGGGCGGGCTCCGGTCCGCTGGTCGCCGAGCGTCGGGAACCGCCCGCCGCCGGAGCTCCGCGCCTCGATCTGACGCACGCCCCGCCGGGGCGTCGCAGTCTTCTCGACGTTTCGGAACGGTGGTCTCATGTCGCTCGGCGTACGCCGCCCGGGCCTGTTCGATGCGATGCTCGAGCAGTGGCGGGCAGTCTATCTCATCGTCGCGGTCGTCTTCGCGATCGGTCTCGTCGCGCTCGCGCGCCTGCCGGAGGCGGTCTATCCGCCGCTGACGTTCTCGCGCATCCTCATCACCGCGGAGAACGGCGATCTCTCGCCCGTCCTCGTGCGGGCATCGATCTCGCGTCCGATCGAGGACCAGGTCCGCTCCGTCGTCGGCGTGACGGGCGTCGAATCGACCTCCGCTCAGGGGATCGCGGCGATCTCGGCGACCTTCGATCCCAAGGCGGCGAGCCCCGACGTCGCGTTGCAACGGGTCACGGCCGCGATCGCGACGGTCCGCGCCGAGCTGCCGGCGGAAACCTCGATCGCGATCCAGCAGGTCGATCCGAGCCTCGCCCCAGACACGGGGATCGGGCTCTCGTCCCCGACGCTCGATGCGATGGCTTTACGCGAGCTCGCGCAGAACGAGCTCCGGCCGCTCGTCGCGGCGGTCCCGGGCGTCGCCGGCGTGACGATCCTCGCGGGCGACGTGCGCGAATATCTCGTCGCGCTCGATCCCCAGCGCCTCGCCGCCCACGGGATCGCGCTCGAGACGGTGACGACGGCGCTCGCCGAGAGCAATCGCGTCGAATCGCTCGGCCATAGCGATACCGATGCCGTCCGCGCGACGCTTCTGGCCTCCGGGGAAGCGCACGACGCGGCCGGCCTCGCGCGGGTCCCGCTCGGCGCTCCGCACGGCGTCCCGCTGACCGTCGGCGACGTCGCGCGCGTGATCGAGGCGCCCGGGCCCGCGCTCTGGAGCGGCCGGACCGACGGCCACGCCGCCGTCATCGTCGATGTCCTCACGCAGCATGGCTCGAGCGTCGTCGATGTGACGCGAGACGTCCGTGCCGCGATCGCGCGCTTCGCCGCGGTCCATGCGGAGTTGCGCATCGATACGTTCTGGAATCAGGCGCTGCTCGTCTCGGACGCCGTCGCGAACCTGCGCGACGCGATCCTCATCGGTCTCGCGCTCTCGACCGTCGTGCTCTATTTTTTCCTTCGCAATTGGGCTTCTACGCTCGTCGCGGCCGTCGTCGTACCGCTGACGATCGTGATGACGTTCGCGGTGATGAGCGCGCTGCATCAGGGGCTCAACCTGATGACGCTCGGCGGCCTCGCCGTCGGCGTCGGGCTCATCATCGACGACGCGATCGTCGTCGTCGAGAACATCTATCGCCATCTCGCGCGCGGCGAGGCCGGCGGCGCGACGATCGCGCAGGCGGTCTCGGAGATCGCGGTGCCGATGACGTCCTCGACGTTCACGACGATCGTCGTCTTCGTCCCGCTCGCGCTGCTCTCGGGCGTCACCGGTGCGTTTTTCACGGCGCTCGCCGTCACGGTATCGATCGCGCTCGCGATCTCGCTCGTGCTCGCGCTCGTCCTCACGCCGACGATCGCACTGCAGGCGCTGCGCGTGCGGCCGAACGACCGCAATGCGTTCGTCGCATGGACGCAGGCGCGCTACGAGCCGCTGCTGCGCGCCGTGCTCGCGCACCGCGTCGTCGTCCTCGCGACCGGCGCGGCGTTGCTCGCGGCGACGGTCGCGATCGCCACGAATCTCGCGACGGACTTCCTCCCCGCGCTCGACGAAGGCGCCTTCGAATTGCACTTCGCGTTGCCCGCGGGTGCGACGTTCGCCGAGAGCGCGCGGATCGGAAAGCAGATCGAGAACGTCGTGCGCGAAGATCCCGCCGTCGCCGACGAAGCGACGCTCGTCGGGCTCTCGCTCTCCGCACTCGATATCTCGAGCGGCGTGAATACGGGCGTGGTGCGCGCGACCCTCGTTCCGCGCGCCTCGCGCGCGTCGATCGACGACGTGATGGACCGGATCGAACGACGCATTCGCGCGCTCGCGCCGAGCGCGCACGTGAACGCCTCGCAGCTGCTCGCCGATATGCTGAGCGATCTTTCGAGCACGCCCGCGCCGATCGAGATCCGATTGTTCGGTCCCGAACAATCGGTCCTGGTCCCGCTCGCGCGCGAAGTCGCGGATCGCATCGGCGACGTTCGCGGCGTGCGCGGCGCGCAGAGCGGTGCCGTGTTCCATGACCCGAGTTACGTGTTGCGCGCGACGCCCGAAGCCGCGGCGTTCGGGTTCTCGCCCGCGCAGTTGACGTCGGCCGAGCGGGCGGCGATCGGCGGAACGGTGGTGACGAGCGTCCTCTCGGGCCCCCTCGCGATCCCCGTTCGCGTCCGGTACGACGCGCCTGCGAGCCAGTCGATCGACGGAATCTTGGCGCTCCCGCTCGTCGCGCCGAACGGAGCCGTCGAGCCGCTCGGGAGCCTCGCGACGCTCGCGCGCGGCACGCCGCAGAGCGAGATCGAGGAACGCGACGGGCGACAGTATCTGCCCGTCACGGCGCAACTCGGCGAGCGCGATCTCGGCGCGACGATCGGCGACATCAAGGATCGCCTGCACGGCCTCGCGCTGCCCGCCGGCTACTCGTACGAGATCGCGGGCGCGTACGCGTTGCAGCATACGTCCTTCGACGAGTTCGCGATCGCGATCGCGATCTCGGTGTTGCTCGTCTTCCTCATCATGCTCGTGCAGTTCCGCTCGTTCGCGCAGCCGCTCGCGATCGTGATCACCGTCCCGCTCGCGCTCTTCGGCGCGGTCGGCACGCTTTGGCTGACGCGCATCTCGCTCAACGTCTTCTCGCTGATGGGCATCATCCTACTCGTCGGGCTCGTCGTGAAGAACGGGATCCTGTTACTCGAGTACGCGCATCGCCGCGAACGCGTCGGCGACGACGTCGTGACGGCGCTCGTCTACGCGGGCCGCGTGCGCCTGCGGCCGATCCTGATGACGACGCTGACGGCGCTCCTCGGGATGTTGCCGCTCGCGTTCGCACTCGGCACGGGGAGCGAGCTCTTGCAGCCCCTCGCCGTCGCCGTTCTCGGCGGCCTCACGTTCTCGACGGCGTTCACGCTGCTCGTCATCCCCGTCGTCTACGCGAGCCTCAAGAGCCGCTCGCGCGCGCGCGAAACGGTCGCCCGGAGCTCGGGCGCGGTCTCCCATGCGTGACGTGAGAGCCGTGCTCGCGCTCGCGGCGGTCCTCGCGACGGCGGCCTGCGCCGGCCACGCGGCGTCGAGTCCCTCGGGCGACGACGAAGCGAGCGCGGCCCCGAACGCCGCCGTCGCGAT
>CAZZYZ010000190.1:0-5765 GCA_964658425.1 Vulcanimicrobiota bacterium
GAGGCTGCGGCGCTCGCGCTCGGATGCGGCGTGACGACGCCGGCGTCTGCGGTCGCGGCGGGCTGCGCTTCCGTCGTCGCGCTGAGATCGGCCGCGGTCCCCGTCTCGATGCGCAGCGCTTCGACGGCGTTTTCGTCGATGCCGCGCGCGGTCTCGAGATCGGCCGTCGAGCGCGCGACGCCGACTTCGGCACGCAGCACGTCGACGCGCGCGACGTCGCCGACGGCGAACCGTTTCTGCGCCGCGTCGAGCGTCGCGCGCGCGAGTGCGAGGCTGCGTTCGCGGGTCGCGACCGTCTCCCGGGCGGCGAGCGCGTCGTAGTAGAGCCCGATGACTCTGATCTTCTCGACGCGCCGCGCGCTCGCGGCATCGGCGTTCGCGGCGACGAGCAACAGCGCGCTCTGACGGACGCGCGCGCCGAACGAGATGAACTGCGTGACGTTCGCTTC
Organism: Vulcanimicrobiota bacterium; assembly: GCA_964658425.1. GTDB lineage: Bacteria > Vulcanimicrobiota > Vulcanimicrobiia > Vulcanimicrobiales > Vulcanimicrobiaceae > CAZZYZ01. The sequence goes on from CAZZYZ010000190.1 coordinate 450, forward strand.
GAGCGCGACGCTGACGACGCGCGCGATGACGTTCGGGCCGGGCGGATTGCCTTGCGGCACCTGCGTGTAATTCGAGGTGAGCGAGGGCGCGAGCGTTCCACGCTGTTCGTCGAGCAGTCCCGCGTTCTCGGCGACGCGCGCGTCGGCCGCGACGACGTCCGGCGAGTTCGCGATCGCCGCCGAGAGCGCGGCGTCGGGCGAAAGGTTTGCGAAGGTCGCAAGCGCGACGGCGAACGCGACGGCGCTCACGCGGGAACCTCGGCGCTCGCGCGCGCGCCTTCGCCGAAGAACGTCGCGTAGAGCACGGGAATGAGGATCAACGTGAAGAGCGTCGCCGTCGAGAGGCCTCCGATGACGGCGATCGCGAGCGGCCGCTGCAATTCCGAGCCCTGCCCGATGCCGAGCGCGAGCGGGACGAGGCCGCCGATCGCCGCGAGCGTCGTCATGAGGATCGGCCGCAGCCGCGTGCGCCCGGCGGCGACGAGCGCGTCTTCGAGATTCGCGCCGCCCGCGCGCGCGTGGTTCGCGACGTCGATGAGCAGGATGCCGTTCTTGACGACGATCCCGACGAGCAGCAGCACGCCCATGATCGACGAGACGTTGATCGGCGTGCCCGTCGCGAAGAGCGCGATCGCGACGCCGAAGAGTGCGAGCGGGACCGCGGTGATGATGATGAGCGGGACGCGGAACGAGCGAAACGTCGCGAGGACGACCGCGTACACGAGCAGCAGCGCGATCACGATGACGCGCTCGAACTCCGCGAACGATGCTTTCTGCGTCTGATAATCGCCGCCGATCTCTTGCGTATATCCCGGCGGCGCCGGATGCTGCGCGAGGACGCGCTGCACGCCCGCGATCGCGTCGGAGAAGCGGGCGTTGCCGACGTTCGCGGTCACGCGGATCACGCGTTCGCCATTCTCGTCGTTCTCGTCGGTCGCTTGCCGGTGGACGTTCGCCGCGGTGAGATCGGCGACCGAAGACGACATGTTGTGCAGCGCGAGCGGTGCGGCGCCGAGGTCGGGCGCGCGCGGCCCGAGCGAGACGCGTACGGGGAATTGCTGCGTCGAATTGCCGATCGAGGTCGCGACCGTTCCGCTCGAACTCGCCGCGAGCGCGTCGCCGAGATCGGTCGTGCCGATCCCGAGCGCCGCAAGCCGCGCCGTGCGCGGCGCGAGCGCGATCGAGGGCGAATCGTAGACGACGCCGCTATTCACGTCGACGAGACCGGGAACGTTGCCGAGCGCATCCGTCAGTTTTTCGGCGAGATCGACCAGCGTCCGCTGATCGCTCCCGCGCAGCGCGATCTCGATCGGCGCGGGCGTCCCCGAAAGATCGTGGATGAGGTCTTCGAGGATCTGATGGAAATCGAAGGCGGCCGCGGGGATCGCGGCTTGGAGGCGATCGCGAAGCGCGTTGCTGAGCGCGACGTAACCGAGCCGCTTGCCGGGATCGACGAGCGCGACGCGCAGGAGGCCGCGGTTCTGCGGCGTCGGCGAGTAGCCGTTCGAATCGATCCCCGTCAATCGTCCGACGGTCGCGACGCCGGGATCGGCCATGACGATCCGCTCCATGTCGCGCGAGGCGGCCTCGGTCGCCGCGAGCGACGTCCCGGTCGGCATCGCGTACGAGACTTCGAAGTGCCCCTCGTCGAGCTGCGGTAGAAACTCGCTCGGCAACCGCGAGAGCAGCACGACCGTGATCGCGAGGATGACGCCCGACGTGACGAAGACGATCGCACGGTGCTCGAGCGCGAAACGCAGCACGTGATCGTAGCGCGCGAGGACGCGCCCGATGCCGTCTTCGGATTTCGGTTCGGCCGGCGTGCGGAAGAGGCGCAGCGCGATGCTCGGCGCGACGTAGACGGCGAGCAGCAGCGAGACCAGCAGCGAGACGCCCATCGTGAACGCGAGGGCGCGAAAGAAGAAGCCCGTGACGCCGCCGAGCAATCCGAGCGGCAGAAAGACGACGACGGCCGTGAGGGTCGAGGAGGTCATCGCGCCGATGAGCCCGCCCACGGCCGTTTCGATCGCCTCGCGCGGCGCGAGGTCGGGGTGCTCGTGCATCGTGCGCTCGATCCCCTCGACGACGACGATCGCATCGTCGATGATGAGCCCGACTGCGATCGCGAGCCCGCCGACCGACATCAGGTTGAGCGTCTGGCCGCCGAGCTGTAAGCCGAACACGGCGATCGCCATCGCGACCGGGATGACGCCCGCCGCGACGAGCGTCAATCGGTAATCGCGCAAGAAGAGATAGATGACGACGACGGCGATCGCGGCGCCGATGAAGATCGCGTCGCGCAGCGAGGCCTGCGATGCGACGATGAGCGACGTCTGATCCCAGAACTGCTTGACCGCGATATCGGTCGGGATCCGGCGTTCGATCGCGCCGAGTCGGTCGCGGAATCGTTGCGCGAGCACGACCGTGTCGGCGCCGTTCGCCGGATACGCATTGATCGAGACCGCCGGTCGCGCGCCGAACGACACGCCGTCGGTCTGCGTCGCGACGCCGAGCGCGACCGTGCCGAGCGCAGCGATCGGGATCGCGGCGCCGCTTCGGCCCGGGACCCCGATCCGGCCGATCGACGCGACGTCCGAGAGCGAGGAATCCAGGACGATCGCGTATTGCTGCGCGTAGCGGTTCTGCACGCCGACGCCGCGGACCGTATTCGCATCGGAGATCGCGCGCACGACGTCGACGGCGCCGATCCCGCTCGTCGCGAGTTTCGCCGCGTCGAGTTCGACGTGGATCTCCTCGCTCGGGCCGCCCGAGATCAGGATCCGGCCGAGGCCGGAGAGCCCGAAGAGTCGCGGCTCGACGTCCCGCACCGCGAGCTCGCGCGTGACCGCCGTCGAGAGCGTGGACGGAACGAGCGCGTACGAGAGGACGGGTTCGCTATTCGGCGTCACGACGACCGAGACGATCCGCGTGACGTCCGGGATCGCGGCGCGGATTTGCGCGAGACGCTCGGAGACGAGCTGCGCGTCGATCTGCGGCGCGGTCTGCGGATCGAAATTGACGACGAGGTCGGCCGAGCCTTGGCTCGCGGTCGAGCGTACCGAGAGCACGCCCGGCAACTGCTGCACGGCGGTTTCGAGCGGGATCGCGATCGCCGTGCGCACGCGATCGGGCGGCAAGTCGCCCGCCTCGGCGACGATCTCGACGCGCGAGAACGTCATCGTCGGGAAGATGCTCTGCGGCGTTACGAGATAGGCGCGGATGCCGAGTGCGGTGAGCACGAGCGTGAGAAAGAGGAAGACCTTCGCGTTATCGAGCGCGAACCGGGCGGCGTTCAAAACTCCGCGATCGTACTACGCCCGGGTCGAGAAATCGTGAGGGAGAGCTGCGGCGGTTGGGCCGGCAGCCAGACGGTAAACGCGCTCCCGCGGCCGGGCACGCTCTCGACGGAGACGGTGCCGCCGTGCCGCACGACGAGGGCGCGCACGATCGCGAGCCCGAGGCCGCTGCCGCCGTCGAATTCGCGCGCCGAATCGCCGCGCCAGAACCGGTCGAATACGCGCGGCACGTCGTCCGCGGCGATGCCGACGCCCGTATCGCGAACGACGATCGCCGTTCCGCCGGACTGTTGCGCCGCGCTCACCGTCACCGCGCCGCCGCGCGGCGTGAAGCGCAGCGCGTTGTCGATGAGGTTGCCGAAGATCCGTTCGATCTCGCTCGGGTTGCCGAACACGCGGCCGTAGCCGCCCGGGGCGGCCGCGATCGCGATGCCGCCCTCGTTCGCGACGCTCGCACGTTCGGCGACGAGCGCATCGATTCGGCTCTCGAGTGCGATCGCGAAGAGCTCGCGTTCGAGCGGCTTCCCCGCGCGCGCGATGAGCAGCAGATCGTCGACGGTTCGCGTCATGCTCTGTGCCGTCGACGCGATCGCTCGCAGCCGTCGCCGGTGATCGCCCGTCATCCCCTCGGGATCGCGCAAGCTCGCGTCGGCATTGCTCTGCAGCGCCGCGAGCGGGCCGCGTAATTCGTGCGCGGCGTCGGCGGTAAAGTCCTGAAGCGTTCGCATCGTCGCGACGATGCGCGCGATCGCTTGCGAGGCGAGCCGCCGGCCGCCGAACCCCGCGACGACGAGCGCGAGCACGAAGCCCGCGGCGAGCCCCGCATCGAGACGCAACAGATCGCGCCGATCGCGCTCGAGCGAGATCCCGGCCGTGACCGTCCCGAGCGCTTCGGATTCCGTCTGCGTGCGAACCGGGACGCCGAGCATGGAGAACCCCTGGCGTGCGAGCAATGCGCCTGCGCGATCCCGCCACGCGATGCTCTCCGTTCGCGGATCGGCGACTTGCGCGCCGTCGGCGTCGATGCGCGGCCGATCGTCCTTGACTTCGAACGCCGCGCGGCCTTCGGCGAGCAGCCCCGCGAGCCGGCCTGCTTGATCGCGATCGACCGCGACGGCGAACGCGCCGTGCACGACGAGCGCGAATACGAGCAGCACCGCGCCGAACGCGATGAGGTACGCCCGCCCCAGACGCCGTTCGAGCGCGCGGACGTCGCCGGGCGCGCTCACGCAATTTCCGCCAGGCGATAGCCGTTGCCGTAGACGGTCTCGATCGGATCGTACGGGCAGCCTGCGCGCTGAAGTTTGCGACGGATGTTCGTCACGTGCGTCTTGATCGATTCGTCGGAGACGGCGCGATCGAGCGTCGCGATCTTCTCGACGAGCATGGCGCGCGAGAAGACGCGCGCGGGGTTGCGCATCAGCGCCTCGAGCAGCGCGAATTCCGAACGTGTCAGCGCGACGACGCGCTCGCCGAAACGGACGCGAAAGTCGTTCGTATCGAGCGTGAGCGCGCCGCTGGAAAGCGCGTCCTCGCGCAGCGGCGCGTGCCGGCGGCGGACCGCGCGCAGGCGCGCCGAGAGCTCCTCGAGCGCGAGCGGTTTCACGAGATAATCGTCCGCGCCGGCGTCGAGGCCGACGACCTTGTCTTCGGTCGAGTCGCGAGCCGTCAGCATCAGGATCATCGCGTCGCATTGCTCGCGGCGCAGCCGGCGGCAGATGTCGATCCCGCTCGCGCCGGGCAGCATCACGTCGAGCAGGATCGCGTCGTAGATCCCCGTCTGCGCGTACGCGAGGCCGGCGGTGCCGTCGTGGACGACGTCGACGACGTGGCGCTGGCGGCGTAGGTCGTCGGCGACGGGCGCCGCGATGTGCCGATCGTCTTCGACGATGAGGATGCGCATCAGTACCAGCCGTCGGCGAGCGTCGCGAGCGCTTCGACCGTCACCGTGAAACGCGCGATCTGCGGGCCGTGCGGCGCGAGCGCCGCGTGGATCGCGCCGTGAAACGCCGCGACGCGC
>CAZZYZ010000191.1:0-5705 GCA_964658425.1 Vulcanimicrobiota bacterium
GCGGACGATCGGGAACAGTGACGGTTCCGCTCGATCTCGCGGGGATCGTCGTCGGCGTCTTCGGGCTCGACGACCGTGCGCAGGCGCGCGCCCATATTCGGCGCGCGGTCGTCGCTCCGCGGGCGGCCGGGACCGCGGGGATGAGCCCGCTCGACGTCGCGAAGGCGTATGCGTTTCCGGCGGGCGACGGCAAGGGCCAGACGATCGCGCTCATCGAGCTCGGCGGCGGCTACGTGCAGGCCGATATCGATGCGTATTTCTCGTCGCTCGGCGTCGCCGCTCCGAGCGTGACGAGCGTCTCCGTCGACGGCGGCGCGAACGCCCCCGTCGGCGATCCGAACAGCGCCGACGGCGAGGTGATGCTCGACATCGAGGTCGCCGGTGCGATCGCGCCCGCCGCGAAGATCGTCGTCTACTTCGCGCCCAATACCGATCAGGGTTTTCTCGATGCGGTAACGACCGCGATCCACGATACGACGAACGCGCCGACGATCGTCTCGATCAGCTGGGGCGGCCCCGAATCGACGTGGACGCAGCAGGCCGCGACGAATTTCGATACCGCGTTCTCGGACGCCGCGACGCTCGGCGTGAGCGTGCTCGTCGCCGCCGGCGACGGCGGCTCGACGGACGGCCTTACGGACGGCGCCGCGCACGTCGATTTCCCCGCTTCGAGTTCGCACGCCACGGCGTGCGGCGGGACGCGGCTCGTCGTCACGTCGTCCGGTACCGCGACCGATACCGTGTGGAACGATCTCCCGAACGGCGGCGCGACGGGTGGCGGCGTCAGCGATCTCTTCCCGTTGCCGACGTTCCAGAACGGTGTCGGCGTGCCGCCGTCCGTCAATTCGGGCAATCGCATCGGGCGCGGCGTGCCGGACGTATCCGGAAATGCCGATCCGCAGACCGGATACGTCACGCGCGTCGACGGTCAGCAGATCGTGGTCGGCGGGACGAGCGCCGTCGCGCCGCTGTGGGCCGGGCTCGTCGCGCGGCTCAACGCGAATCTCGGCAAGCCGCTCGGCGCGCTCAACCCGACGCTGTACGGCACGCCGGGATCGTTCTTCGACGTCGTCTCGGGAACGAACGGCGGCTATTCGGCGAAGGCCGGCTGGGACGCATGCACCGGTCTCGGCCGCCCGATCGGCACCACGCTCGCGACGGCGCTCGGAACGCCCGCGAAGCCGTAGCGAAGCGCACCACACCGGCGCTCGCGCGACTCGTCGTTCTCGCGTATGCTCGTTCGAATCTACGGCGTCGCGTCGGCAGGCGCGATCGATTCCGCGCGAACGGCGAGCTTTCTCGCAGCGAGATACAGCGTCCGAGCCGCGGAGCCTTGACCACCCTCCGAACCATTTTCGAGGCAAAGATCGTCGAGCAGCATGCGGTGAGCCTCTCTTGAACTGCTTTATTCGCGTGTGATCGATATCGATCCGAGGCTCGTGCGCAGACGGACGGATCCCGGACCGTTCCCGGGCGTACCGAGATCGCTCACGTGTCCGAGGTCGGTGTGCGCGTCGACCGGCGTCGAGAAACCCTGCGGTACGGCGAGCGAGACGTTGCCCATACTCGTTTCCAGCGTCGCGTTCGGAGCACGCGATGAACCGAGCGTGACCGAGACGTTGCCCTTATCCGTCTTCGCACGTACGGATCCGCCCGGCCGCGCGACGTCGATGTTGCCATTATCCGTTTGGGCGGCGACGTCGGCCGTCGCACCCGTAATCGAGATCGATCCGTTGGCGGACCTTACGTCGATGTTCGCCTGAGATTCTGCGACCGTGATGCTTCCGTTGTCGGTGCGTGCTTGGATGCGCTTGGCGACGCGTCGGACGGCGATCGGGCCATTCTGCGTTTGCAGGTCGAGCGGGCCGCCGACGTCACGAACGTCGAGGCTGCCGTTGCGTTGTCGCGTTTGAAGTCCCACGTTCGCCGGCACGGTTACGTGCAGACGAACGCGGATCACGTTATCGACGTGCGTGCCCAAGAACGAGACGCCTCCCTTCGGCGCGTTGCCGACGAAGGCGAGCGCGACGCGCGTCTCATCGGTATCGGGCGTGACGCTCGCCTTCACCGGAGTCGATTCGCCGCGTAACATCACGATCGTCGCGGCGACCGGACCCGGGGCGACGGTCACCTCGACGTCGACCGAGCCGTAGCGATCGACGCCGTTCGTGTCGATCGTGACCGTCCCGGCCGCGACCGCGGCGGCGGCGGGTCGCGCGCCGGTCGCCGTCACCGCGAGCGTCGCCGCGAGTCCGAGCGAGAGCAGCGCAGAGAGGATCGTCGATCGCTTCATGGACGAACCTACGACCGTGTGCGAGCCGATGTTTCGCGAGCTCGCCGAAGCCGGCCCGTAGCATATGCGTGGCCGTGCCGGGAAGAGGTTGCATCGTGGGATACGATGACGCGGAGATCTACGACGTGGCGATTCTCGGCGGCGGAGTCGCGGGCCTGATCGCCGCTCGGCGGCTCGCCGCACTCGGCCGCACCGCGATCGTTCTCGAAGCGAGCGACGTTCTCGGGGGGCGCCTCCGTCAGGCGATCGATCCGCGTTCGCCCGTTCCGATCGAGCTCGGCGGCGAGTTCGTACACGGAAAACCGCGTATCACGCTCGATCTGCTCCGCGAATACGGCGCGACGACGATCGCGTGCGAGGGGAGCACGTTCTCGAACGGCGATTCGCGGATGCTCGAGGAGGTTGAAGAAGACCCGTTCGAGGCGGCGGCCGCGTTGCTCGCTAAGGTCGATCGGTCGCGACGCGAGAGTGTCTCCGAATTACTCGAACGCGTGGCGGTACGCGGCGATGATCGTCGGACGGCGCGCTGGGCGCGCACGCTCGTCGCCGGATTCGATGCCGCCGATCCCGCGAACGCGAGTGCGATCGCGATCGCCGAAGAGTGGACGGGCGATGCGAGCGCCGACGGCGGGCAGTCGCGCCCGCTCGGCGGCTACGGCGCACTCGTGCGTCATCTCGCGAGCGCGTTGCCCGAGATGATTCGCGTTCGATGCGGCGCGCGCGTGCGAAGCGTCGTGCATTCCATCGACGGCGTCCGTATCGCGGTCGATTCGAAGGATACCGAGCGTATCTCCGCACGCGCGTCGATCGTTACGCTGCCGCTCGGGATGTTGCAACGCGATCCGGCGCGAGGCGGCGTGACGTTCGATCCGCCGCTCGAAGCGAGTAAACGAAGCGCTCTCGAAGGCCTCGTGATGGGGCCGGTGCTCAAAGTCGTATTGCGATTCGCGACGCCGTTTTGGTCGACGCTTCACGACGGCATGTTCGAGCGGGCCGCGTTCTTTCATGACGAACGCGGGGCGTTCCCGACGTATTGGACGCAATTTCCGTTGAGCGCACCGACGATCGTCGCATGGGCCGGTGGCCCCGCCGCGGTATCGCTTGCGGGTAAATCCGATCTCATCGAGCGCGCGCTCGTGGATTTCGGGCGGGCGCTCGATGCGGAAAACGCTGCGCGCGTCGCGTTCGAAGCGGGTTACGTCTACGACTGGCAGCGCGACGAGCTTTTCGGCGGAGCGTATAGTTACGTTCGCGCGGGCGGCGAGCGCGCGCGTGCGGATCTCGCTGCGGCAGCGCCGCCGCTGTTCTTCGCGGGCGAGGCGACCGCGGGAGATGGTGAGGGCGGAACGGTTGCGGGAGCGCTTTGGAGTGGCGAGCGCGCGGCAAACGAAGCGCACGCGTACCTCGCGTGACGCGGATCGTCGTCGTCTCCGATACGCACGTTCCTCGGTTCCGAAAGCGCTTCGTTGAAGTGCTCGAACGCGTAGCGGCAGAACGGCCGGATGTCATCCTGCACTGCGGCGACTTCACGTCGCTCGCCGTCGCCGACGCGTTTGCCGAGATCGCGCCCTTCGACGGTGTCGCCGGAAACAACGACGGCCCGGAGATCGTCGAACGCTTCGGCCGCAAAAAGATCTTAACGTTCGAAGGCATTCGTATCGGTATGATTCACGGCGACGGCGTGGGTGCGACGACTCGACGTCGTTCCGAACGCGCGTTTTACTCCGAGACAATCGACATCTTATTATTCGGCCACAGCCATGTGCCGGTTTGCGTTAAAACAGATCGCTTACAGTTAATCAATCCCGGATCTCCGTGTGACAAGCGGACACAAAAAAATTATAGTTACGTGGTTATTGAAATCAAGCTACAGAAGGTAAACATCTCGCGCATCGAATACACGTGAGCCGGTTTGTTTCCATCATCGCCACGAATTCCCGACTTTTTAGCGCAGCGGTCGATGTTAAATGTCCATCGCCGCAAATTTTTTAGCCGATATTGAATTCGGTCGAACTCGGCCTTCGCGCCGCAAGAGCGTCCGAAATCCAATCTCTCCGGTCAATTGATACAACTCGAAAGCCGTAGAAGCAGCGAGCCACTCCATTCCTGCTTCGAACCAAATCTCGAATGCTTCGCGATAGAGTATCGTGGCTTCAACGCGCTTGCCTTCCGCCTTTAAAATCGAAGCTTCTGCTCGCCTTTCATAGGCCTTGGCTCGAAGGCCGATAGCATTCATTAACACGGGCGAAAGCGTACTAGTGAAGGAGCGATACCGTTCAAATAGTACCCTGGCTTGTGGAGCGTCAAAGCTCACCATGGCGAAAGCGAGATCGAGTAAAGCAAATCGTTCATCTGTTTTTTCGTTAAAATTTGTCGTTTCTACTAATGCCGACGCCAGCTCAACGGTTGACCTCGCGCCTGCAATATCCGAGATCTCTACCTGGAATGCGGCAAATAAAGCTAAGGCTTCGATTCGCCAAGCATCGCTGGGAGCCAAATCGGTCGAGCGTTGAAAATATTCTCGAGCCACCTCCACATTGCCGATGGTCGCATAACTGCGGGCAAGGCTGGCATAAATTTCGAACTTTGCTCGATCTAGACCATCGGGCCACTGTGCTCGTAACAACTCTTGTTCAATCATTTTAATGTCGGACGGCGGCCCGATATCGCGGACGGTAAAGCTTAAATTCATGAGGAGATTTGCAGAAAGCCAGACATCATATTCTGGTTGCCCTTTTAGTTCGGTAATTGCTTGTCTTAGGAAGCGAGCTTCTTCATGATTTGATCGTCGCGAACTCGACACGATTCCGAGCAAATTACGTGCGCGAGCCTTAGAGAAGACAATATTCTCAAAATACGGGCGAGAATCAGACTCGAGCGTGAGATTGGCATGAAGGGCGTCGCGAGCAAAACGTTCTGTTTTAACAAAATCTCCTTGAGAAAGGTGAAATATACTCTGGACAACAGAGAATTCTGCTTGAGCCGCGATCGACGCTGTCGAAAAAACGATTTCTTCCGCAATTGCTAAAGCGCGTTGCGTAGCTGCGACGTCTGCAATCATGGTATAAAGGCTTGCAAGAACGATATAATACTCAGCTTGTTGCAAATCAGTGCTGACAGACGTTACGTCTAATTCGTTCAAGATGGCGATAGCCGTGTTTGGATCATAAAGCCTTTGATGCGCCCGTGCTTTCAAGATTGACGCCTGCGATTCGGTGCTGTTGCCGAGTATGACTAAGCATCGCGATGAGTCTGCTTCTCGATAAGCGACGACGGCTTGCGAAAAAGTCAACCTACGGCTCCTCGTCGTAATCAATTAAAAAAATCTCGAAGCAACAGTGCTTCGAGATTTTATAAAGCGCCGATATGCGGCGCAAGAAATCAAGAACCTAAAAAGCTTGATGACCCGAGA
>CAZZYZ010000192.1:0-3608 GCA_964658425.1 Vulcanimicrobiota bacterium
TCAGGGCGTCGGTCAGCAGTGCGACGAGCGCGTCGTGCTGCACGTCGGCCGACGCGTTGAGGCCGACGCCGAGCGTCGCGAGCGCCGCGAGACCGGCCGCGCCGCGCGCGCCGCTTGCGAACCCGCCGCCGGCGGCCGTCGCGCGCATCGCGCCGAACGACGCGCGCGTTCGCGCCGCCGTGGCCTCGGCCTCGACGCTGACCGATCGCAGCGCCGCGCGCATCTCGCGGGCCGACGTCGCCATCGCCTCGCCACCGAGGTCGGCAGAGGCGCTCATCTGCGCGTAGCTCGCGCGAACGTCCCGGCCCGCGGCCGTCGCCGCGCTCGCCGTGCGGCCGAAGCTCGAGGTCGCGCTCGCGGCCGTCGCGGCGAAGGCGTCGCCGAGAAGCCCCTGCTGACGCATCACCTCGCGCGTGACGAGGTTGAGCGATTTCATCGCTTTTTCGAAGTCGCCGAGCGCCGACGTCGCGATCGCAGCGTACTTCGCGGTCTCGGTAAAGACGGCGCGAGCGTTCGAGAGAAATGTGTACTCGACGCCGACCGTCATCGCGTTGAAGCCGGGCATGCTTACTGCCCCCGCGGTTTCGTGCTAACGAGTGCTTCGGCCGTCTCGCGCACGATTGCGCGCACGTCGTGCTCGGCTTCGACCACGGCAAGCTGCAGCACGGGACGCGCGGGCATTTTTTGCGTGCCAAGCTCGTGGTAGATCATCCTCGGATCGTCCGAGCCGATCGCGACGAGTGGCCCTTCGACCTCGACGTACAGCGAATCGCGAAGCGCGCCCGTATCGATGAGCGGCGCGTTGGGATCCTCGGCGCCGCGGCGAGCCTTGGCCTCGACGGTCGACGGTTCCAGCGGCGCGAGCAGATGCTCATCGCCGAAGATCGCGCGCGCGTGTTCCAGGACGACGTCGCCGATCGCGCGTTCGCTTGCGAGAATCTTTGCGTCTGCGGTCGCGGCGAGCGTCTCGAAATGTCGCGCGAGACCTTGAGGCGTGAACTTCGTCATCAATCCTTTGCCTCCGCGAGAATCGCGAGCACCGGCTGAGGTGGAATCGGCTTGCGCCACTCGCGTGACGTCGCGGAATATCGGCCGCCTTTCGCTTCGCCGATCGCAACGATCCACGCGAGCAGATCGCCCGGGGTTTGCTCAAAGCACCACTGGGGCGATGCGCCAGGGCAAAGCGCGATTAGTTGGGCGCTGAGTCTCCTGGCGTTGATTCGTTTTTTAGGTCGTCGTCCGTGAGACCGAACGCGGTCGCGTATTTCTCCGAGATCACGCGAAGCTCGCGGCCCGAGAGACGTTGAAGGCGGCTTTCGAGGTCCACACTGTTCATCGCCGGTGGTTCCGGAACACCGTTGATCGATTGGATGGCCATCGCGGAACGATAGCTGATGACGGCAATCGGTTCTCGGGCTGCGGCATCGGCATTCGTACTGTTGAGACCATTCAGCTCGCGAAGCACGAACGTTCGCCCAGTTGCTTTGACAAAAACTTCGACGGTATCTTGCACGATTAGGATCTCCGAGCGGCACGAAGGGCCGCGGCAAGTAGATGAGGGCGCTGCTGCCAATACCGCACGAAGCGGACTGCCGCAACGTATCTGAGCTGCACCTGTCGGTCGGGCATGTAATTATGTCTCCAGATCGGTGAACGCCGTCGGATGATCGGCGCGAAGTTTTTTGCACGCGAATGCCGCCTCGCGCGCGCGGGAGGTCAATCTCGCGATCTCGATTTCGCCGGCCTTGATCTCGGCCTGCAGGCGATCGATTTCTTTGCGGTGAGCGGCCGGATTCGGAAAGTCGGCGAGCTTCGCGTACACGGCCATGACGTGATCGGCCATGCCGGGAAGTCGCTCGCGGAGTTGTGTCGCTGCCGCTTCCAGCTCGATCTGACGCTGCTGGATTTGATCGTGCTCCGTGCGCGCGCGTAACGATTGTGCGCCTTCGAGAATCTTCTCGAGACGCGCGACTTCGGCTCCGGCGTCGACGTCGTTGAGATCCGGAGCGACGCTGCGGATGACGGCTTCCGCCATACGACGCTTCGCGGCGTTTTCGTGCGTGCGCGCAACATCGAGCTCGAGCCGCAGCGACTGAATTCGCGATCGATCACGGAGCAGTCGAGCGCGGCGGAACTCTCGGTTGTCGTCATTGGGCACGCGCGCTTTCGAGATCGGCAAGGAGCAGGTTTAGGCCGCGCTCGGTTCGCGCGAGCGTCTCCGCTTCGATGAAAAGATCAAACGCATCATCGGGAACGTCCCGGTTTGTGATGAACGCTTCGGCGTACCGACGGCTCGCGTTATCGAGCGCCTTCTTCGAACTCTCGAGCAACGTTCCGACGAGCTGCAGATTGTCTCGCAGTCGGAGCTCGTAATCCGTCAAGTCTCGCGCGGTAGTGAATTGCGTTGCGGCCTGGTTCATTTTAAGAATGCTCCAGATGCGAGAACGGATGCGGCGAATCGAAGTTGAGCGAAGTCGGCATAGTCGCCCGCGGCCCGGACGATCCGATAGGCTTCTTCGAGGTGACCGCGAGCGGCAAGAACGGCACGATGCGCCGCGTCGCGGCGGTCGATCGCGAGGCAAACCTCGCTCGCGAGCGATCCGAGCCGTGATCGCGCTTCATCGACGTCCATCTCGGACGACGCCGCGCGAAGCTTATCGAGATCGTCCATCATCACGAATGTCGATAAAAGCTTCGGGATGGGCGGTCCGAAGCGCGTCGACCTCTTGTTCGATCTCGCGAGCACGATCTTTCGCGTTCGAAGCGCCGCGCTCGGCAGTGAAGATCTGATTACGGATCGCGTCCATTCTTTGATCTTTTGCGATATAGTTCGCCGTCGTCACTCGGTTGTGGTAGACGTCGCCGAGCTCCCGATCGAGGCCTGGAACGGTTGCGATGAGGCGCTGATGTTCGGCTGTAAAAGATGCCGCACGGGATTCGAGTTCGGCGACTCGTGCGCGAACGTGGAGATGCTCGAGCCCGCGAAGGACCCGCTCGAGTCGGACGACGTCTTCATACGGGGTTGGATCCGGAGCCTGACCGTCAGTGAGGTCCGCTTCCGCGAAGCGGCGATCGGCGACGTGTCGACGGCCCAACGCGTCGGCGAGTTCGACGCGAGCGGCTTTTAGGCGCGCGGCGATCGCATCGACGGAGGTTGGCGACCCGGCGAGCGCCGCGGTCATGCCGCATCTCCAGCGGGATCGACGGCACCCATCGTCATCGCGAGCCGTGGTCGACAGAGTTCGTCGACGCGGCGTTGCGTTTCCATCGCGAGCCAGCCGCCGTTGTGCACGGCCTTGGCGCGGAGGCCCTGGGAGAGCGGGCCGTCGCTGACGGTCACGGTCGGAGCGGCGCGCACGATCGAGCTACGCCGAAGCGCTTCGTGCGGCGATGTCGGAGCCGCTTCGAAAGCTGCGTTCGCGGCCGCGCGCCGTTCGTTCGCGTCGTGCGCGTGGATTTCGTGGGCGCCGCAGCCGGACCGCGGCGTTGCCTCGGACTTCGGGTCTCGCTGGAACAAGGCGTCCGAGGCGGCGCGGTCCCGAGCGCGCGCGGCGAGATTTCCCATGAGGTCAAACATTTGGTGCTCCTTCGGTGTGGCTGCCGCGCGT
>CAZZYZ010000192.1:3708-5591 GCA_964658425.1 Vulcanimicrobiota bacterium
AGGTCGACAGCCGAGGCAAACGATGGATCGTCGCGGCGCCATTCGCGAAGGAGGTCATACGAAACACCCGCCGCGCGCGCAGCTCGTTCATAGGTGAGACCAGCGGCGAGGGCTGCAAGAATCGCGGCGCGCGTTTTTGCGCTGCGCTTGGTCGGCCTTCCGACGCTACCCATGCTGGCTCCAATCGCTCGACGCTTCGCTTGAGGGCTTCGGCTCGGTGTCGCCTCTAAATACCGCTTCGAGAAACGCCTGCGCCAAATTTATATCGTCGACCGCGCTGTCGTGCCGCACCACGTCGTGCTCGATGGCCCCGCCGTCACGTCCGGAGAGCTCGACCGTCATCGTCGGCGCCTGGTCGAGACCGAACGCACGCCGCATGAATGCCACGGCCGCAAGATCGGCTTTCAGCGCGGCAACGTATGTTCGCGCGACCTCGGCATCGGCGAGATCGCCGCGGGTCAGTACGCATTTTGCGACCGGCTCGATCGTCTCGAGGAACTCGCGCGTCCGTCGCAAGTGCTCGGCTTGCGCGGTCAGGACTTGCTGCGTTTGCCGCTCGATCTCTTCCGATCGGAAATGACGCGTGACGCTTTCGCGGAATTCCGCCCGTTGTTTACCCCACGAGCAACTGTTATTCGCCCCATGCTCAGCGCTCGCGTGTTTCTCAACCGTCGATTTTAACACGCCAAGCCGCCCACCGATGTCCGAAAAAGATTCGGTGCCCGTGACGTATTCTTCGCGCGCTTTGGACCAGTCGATCCGGCGACGTCTCGACGGATCCGGAGAGTTATCGTCGGCCATTACGCGGGCGACGTCTCCGCTGCAAACCGCGCGCTGAATCGGCCGGCGGACGCGACGATCGGGTCGTCGGTCAAGAAGCCGGCCACGCGTTCACTCAAGCGCGCGACCGCACGCGTCGCCTGTAGATCGTCGAGCGAGGCGCCGTCGCGACGCGTTATGTCGACCGAAATTTGGATCGTCGTCGTCATTTGAACCATCTTACGTCGCGATGTCACGGTATGTATAGGGTTACTCAACCCGCTTCTTGGCGTCGACGTAAGAGCCGTACGGACGCCGCGCGGGGAACTCCGGCGCGGTCGGTTCGTCGCCTGACCGGCGGAGAAACACGATCTCGAAGCGCGTGAGGAAAAGATCCAAGTCGCGTGATTCGGCGTCGCGTTTTGCGCGTTCGGCTCGAAAGCGGGCGACGGCGAGCTCAGCATCCTCCGGATCGGAGTAATCCGCACGGATGTGTTCGATTGCCTCATCGAGGTACACGTCGCCAGAGGGAGCGACGATGGGTTTTGCATCGGTACACTTCTTCAGCCGAAGGTATCGCTGCCGGGCGCTTGCGCCACATTGATCGGAGCAGTAAAAACGGCGCTTCCGGGATAGGACCGCGGCGCATGTCTCGCAGCGCTTCAAGAGGCAATCTCCTTGCGGCGACCGACGCGGTCGCGGAGTGCGATAAGTCGGCGAAGCGGCTCGGCGAGATGGTCGGACGGCGCGCGTCGACCCATCAAGGCGGCAAGCCAAATCGCATCGATTTCGTGCGGCTGAAGGCCCGCGATGACGCTGCCGTACGCGTCCGCGATGGTCGGGGGGCTCATCGCTCGGTCTCGCGCTGGACGATCGCGAGGGCCGTTCGGGTCGCGACGACGTCGCGCGCCTGGCTCAGCGGCACGCTACCGGATACGCGGGGGCCGAAGTGCTCGCGGAGCGCCGCGAAGAGATCGCCCGATCGGGATTCGAGGTAGGCGACGATCGGCTCAGGCGGTGTCGGGTCGATGTGAAGTTGGCCGTTCGCGACGTCGAACTGAAGCTCGAAGCCGAGGTCGAGCATGCGGCCGAGGATCTCTGCGGGCGGCAGATGACGTATCATG
>CAZZYZ010000193.1:0-5590 GCA_964658425.1 Vulcanimicrobiota bacterium
CGGACCCTCGCACTGCGCATGGAGCGCCACGCCGCGAACGCCCTCGCCGTGGCGCGCTACATCGACGCGCACCCCGCCGTCGTCGCGACGTACCATCCGTCGCTGCCGAGGCATCCGCAGCACGCGCTCGCGGCGCGCCTGTACCCGCGCGGCACGGGCGGGATCGTCGCGTTCGATCTCGAGAACGTCGCGGCGGTCGATACGTTCTTGCGCGCGCTCGAAACGATCGCGATCGTCCACAGTCTCGGCGAGGTCGCTTCGACGATCAGCTATCCGAGCGTCAGCTCGCATCGCACGATGCCCGCAGCCGAACGTCGCGCGCTCGGCATCGGCGATGGCACGCTACGCCTCTCCGTCGGGATCGAGAGCGCGAACGACATCATCGCCGATCTCGAGAACGCGTTCGCGGCGGTGGAAGAGATCGCGTTCGTGCGCCGCGCCGGCTAGACGCGTCCGCATCCCGCGCATCTCGTTTCCGGCGGTCGAGTACCGCGAAGGAACGCGCGGCTACCAGCTACGTATCGGATCGCTCGCGATGCCGCAGAGTACGTATTTGCTCGCTGCGGCGGTCGTCGTGGGCGTGCTCGGCGGATACGGTGCGATCGCGTTTCGCTGGCTGATCTCCGCGGAAAGCGGCTTCGCCTTCGGGATTCTCGACGCGCGGCTCGGTCACGTCGTCGGCCCGGCGACGCTGCTCGTCGTCATGGCGGCGGGCGGCGCCGTCGCGGCTGGGATAACGGCACGTTTCGCCCCCGAGGCGCGCGGCCACGGCGTCCCCGAGGTGATGGCGGCGGTCGCGCTCCACGGCGGCATCATCCGGCCGCGCGTGATCGGCATCAAGGCGCTCGCATCGGCGACGTCGATCGCGTTCGGCGGCAGCGTCGGGCGCGAGGGTCCGATCGTACAGATCGGGTCCGCGATCGGTTCCGTGCTCGGCCAACTCGCGCACGCCCCGGCGCCGTTGGTTCGAACGCTCGTCGCCTGCGGCGCGGCCGCCGGTATTTCGGCGACATTCAACGCGCCGATCGGCGGCGTGTTCTTCGCGAGTGAGGTAATCCTCGGAGATTTCGCGCCGCGTTCGTTCGCGACGATCGTCGTTTCGAGCGTCCTCGCGGCCGTCGTCGCGCGGGCCTATCTCGGCGATCATCCGTCGTTCGACGCACGCGCCTTCGCGCTCGTCTCGCCGCGCGAGCTCGTCCTGTACGCGATCCTCGGCGTCGTCTGTGCCGTCTGGGCATGGGCGTTCGTACGCGTGCTCTATTTCATCGAAGACGCGGCCGAGGCGTGGAAGAGCGTGCCCGAGATCAAGGGCGCGCTCGGGTTCGCGATCGTGGGCGCGATCGGACTTTTCGCCCCGCAGATCCTGGGCGTGGGATACGGGGCGATCGACCACGTCTTCGACGAGCACGTAGGCGCGCAGCACGCGCTGCTACTCTCGGTGCTCAAGCCGGTCGCGACGTCGATCACGCTCGGAGCGGGTGGAAGCGGCGGCGTGTTCGCGCCATCGCTCTTTACGGGAGCGATGCTCGGCGACGCGTTCGGGCGGACGGTCCATCAGCTCTTCCCGTCGTGGACGGCGGGCGGCGCGGCGTATGGATTGGTCGCGATGTCGGCCGTCTTCGCCGCGGCCGCCGAGGCGCCGATCACGGCGATCGTCATCGTCTTCGAGATGTCGACGGATTACACGATCGTCCTACCGCTGATGATCGCGACCGTCGTCGCGACGCTGCTCGGCCGCCGCTTCCTCGACAGCACCGTCTATGAAATGAAGCTCGAACGTCGCGGCATCGATTGGAAGCGCGTGCGGCGACCGCAGCCGCTCTCGCGTTTCACGGTCGCCAGCGTCGAACGAGTGCCGCCCGTCGTCGCCCGTCTCGACGACCCGATCCGGACGATCGCCGAGCGCTTGCACGGCACGGACGAGATCGCGGCTCCCGTCGTCGATCGCGAAGGACGTTTCGTCGGCATCGCATTCGCGACCGATCTCGCGTTCGCTTCGGCGCGCGATCCGTTCGGAATCGCCGAAACGATCGTGCGCCGTGGCGTCGCGACGGTCGCTCCCGGCGACGCACTCGAGCGCGCAGCCGATCTCATGGCCGATCCGAGCGTCGCGCTCGTCCCTGTGCTCGCTTCGGACGGAACCCTGACGGGGATCGTGACGCGGCGCGACGTGCTCGACGCGTATCGCAGCCTGGCCGTCGGTTAGACGCTCGGGCGCGTGAGGAGCTTCCCGCGCGTCCCCTGTACGCCGATGAGGACGTCGCAATTCGCCTGCGAGGCGATCACTTCGATCGGGCGGCCGAGCGGTGCGCCCGCGTAGCGGCCCTCGCGATAGGCGCCCAGGAGAATGAGGTGCGCGTCCGTCGTCTTCGCGAGTTCGAGCGCGCCCGCGGCGACCTGTCGTGCGCGCACGACCTCGGTCCGAATTTCGACGTTGTTCTTCCGCGCGATCGATTCCGCGATCTGGAGGACGCCGAGGGCTTGTCGATGTTCCGCGGGCATCTCGGCGTTGACGGGGAGCGTGTGCGGCACCTCGATGACGTAGGCCGCGAGCAGTTGCGCGCGTTCGCGCCGCGCGACGCGGCACGCGAGCGACATCATGTGCTCGGAGTGGATCTCCGTCGAATAGACGACGATGATGCCGCCCATCATCTCATCGACGTCGCGTTCGGTGACGACCGCCGCCCGCTCCGCGGTCGAGACGGGCGGATGGAGCATCCAGTAGAGCGTCGCCGAGATCGAGGCGAGCACGGCGAGCGCGAGCAGCACGCCGATGAGGTGGACCTCGATCGCCGCGACGAGCATCATCGGCGGCTCGCCGCGCGCGCGTCGCGGAAACGCACCACGCCGAGCCCGATCATCGCGCAGCCCAGGACCACTCCCGGGATCACCGTGAGGTGCGCGCCCGCGACGGAGATCATGCGTACGACGATCGTCGCGCCGAAGATCACGAACAAGCCGCCGCTGTAGACCTTCGCGCGCGCGTAGGCTCCGCTGCGAACGAGGCGCTTCACGGCGCCGCTCCGCTCGCCGCCGCGGCTTTCCGCTCGTCCATCCGCTGCACGTTGATGAGGTACTCGTCCATGATCTCGAGCTCGCCCGCTTCGCGCAGGATGTTGATCTGCGCCTTACGCCAGTCGTGCTTCTGTGACCCGAAGACCGGCAGCTTCTTTTGGCGGCGATAGACGGCGTAGCCGATGATGCCGAGGATGATCCACGTCGGCCCGGCGATGCGGCCGATCGCGTGCGTGAGCATCGTGAAGACGAGGATCGAGACGATCCCGACGAACCCGATCACCGCGACCACCGGGAACTCGACCCGATTGCCCTTGTACGTGAACGGGATGTTGAAGGGCATCTTGAATTTGCGCGGGCTCTGTGAATCGTTCAGTCGTAAAGCGATGAGTGCGATGAAAACGAACGAGTAGCTCGCGGCCGCGCCGAAGGCGTAGAGATCGCCGAGAAACGTGATCCCGTCCTCGCCGCGAAAGAGCCGTGCGTAGAGCGGCTGCAGGCCCGCGAAGAGGCTCGGCAGCGAGGCGAAGACGAGTTCGAAGACGCCGACGCTGCAGAAGACCGCGATCGAGACGACGGGCGTCCGGAAGCGCGGATGCACGCGCTGAAAGAGGCTCGGCAAGAGCTGCGTGCCGCTCATCGCGTACGCGATGCGAGAGCTGCCGAAAACGCCCGAGTTGCTCGAGATGAGCAGCAGGATCGCGCCGAGCACCGGGACGTAGAGCGCGGCGAGCGCGCCGAAGTACGGCACGTTCGCCGCGAGCACGGCGACGGCCGCACCGTTGTTGTCTTGGTTTCCGAGATAGTGGAAGAGCTGCTGTGCGTGCCCGCTCGCGTCGAGCGGGAGCGGGTGCCAGGGCGTCATGCCGAGCGCGAGATTCGAATAGGCGAGCGCGAAGATCAGGATCGTGAGGATGAGGCTGATCGAGGTGCGCGGGATGACCGAGGCGGGGCGCTGCGTTTCTTGGGCGGCCTGCGAGATCGACTCGAGCCCGACGAACGAGATGATCGCGAGCGACACGCCGTTCATCAGCGCGAAGGGCGTCGGCCACGCGACCGTCATCGTGTGCACGAGCAGATCGGGATCGAACGCGAACAGAAATCCGAAGAAGAGGATCGAGGTCTCGCTGACGACGTCGAGGCCGCTCACGAGTTCGTTGAAGGCGCTCGATTCGCGAACGCCGATGATGTTGAGCACCGCGAGCCCGACGATGATCCCGAGCACCACGAGAAAGTGCGTCCACGGATGCGCGGTAAAGCTCAGCACCGGCACGAGCTTGCTCAGATAATCGATGCAGCTCCACGCGAAGAGCACGATGTCGATCGTGAAATCGAGCAGTACCGCCCAGCCCGCGATGAACCCGAAGATATCGCCGAGCCCGCGAAACACGAAATACTGGCCGCCGCCCGCGACCGGATAGGCGGCCGCGAGCTCCGTATACGCAAGCCCGATGCAGACGTAGACGAGCCCCGCGAAGAGGAACGCGACGTTCGAGGCACCCGCCGCCGCGCCGAGCACGAGCCCGAGGCCGACGAAGATATCGGCGCCGACGTCGGAGTAGCCCCACGAGAAGCTGCCCCACGGGGTCACGGAACGGCGCAGCGTCGGCTCGTCGCCGGCCTTGGTGGCAGCGGAAGCCGTCATCGGCCGAACGGTATCCGCTGGCTTCGCGAAACTCCTGCGCCGCGCGCCCTCACGCGAACGCGTTCCGAACGAGCCGCACGCGATCGCCGTCGATCGCGAGAACGTCGAAACGTGCCTTCGCATCGGGCGCGACGAACTGCTGATAGTCGGCGGCCGCGGCGCGCAGACGCTTGCGTTTCCGCGCATCGACCGCGCCGAGCGCGGTGCCGAACGAGTGCGTCCGGCGCGCCTTGACCTCGACGAACGCGAGCAGCGGCCCGTCCCACGCGACGATGTCGATCTCGCCGCTCGGCCCGCGGACGTTGCGCGCGACGATCCGATAGCCCGCGTCCCGCAGGTACGCCGCGGCGCGTTCTTCGGCGGCCGAGCCGTAGCGTTGCCGATCGTTCATCGCAGGCCGGCGTTCGGATCGTCGCTCGGGGCCGGGGCCTCGCCGATGGGAAGCCCGAGCGCCTCGCGCACGCGCCGGAAATCACGGCGATGGTGTTCGCACGGGCCGTGCGCCTGCAGTGCGGCGATGTGGCGCGCGGTCGCGTAGCCCTTGTGCTCGGCGAAGCCGTAATTAGGATGGAGCCGATCGAGTTCGACGAGGAGTCCGTCGCGATGTACCTTCGCGATGATCGAGGCGGCCGCGACCGTCGCGCACTTCGCGTCGCCCTTGATCACGGGGAGCTGTTCGCCCGCGTACGATTTGATGCGTACCGCGTCCGTCAGCAGAAAGTCGGGTGCGATCGCGAGCGAGGCGAGCGCGCGTTCCATCGCGAGGACGCTCGCCCAATAGATGTTGAGCGTTTCGATCTCGGCGACCGAAGCCGAGCCGATCGCCCAGGCCGCGGCCCGTTCGCGAATCTGCGCGGCGAGCTCGACCCGGCGCTCGTGCGGCACGCGTTTGGAATCGTCGAGCCCGCGCAGCATCAGCGGCCCCGCGGT
>CAZZYZ010000194.1:0-5542 GCA_964658425.1 Vulcanimicrobiota bacterium
CGCGCTGTTGAACGTGAAACCGATGACGACGAGCACGACGAGAACGACGAGAAACTGGACGGAACGAGGCATCCGGGCGTGGTTCGCTCAGTTCACGCTGAAATGCTTGCCGAAAAACTTCTCTTGATCGGTCCGCGACGTGCCGCCGGGTGCGGCGTCCTGCGCGGCAGCGGGCGGAGCCTCGCGCTTGCGCTCGAGCAGCGAACGCAACTGCGGCAAGAGCCGCCGCAGAAATCCGAGTTCGACGGTGAGCCGCTGATCGGTGCTCGAGAGTTCGAGGAGCCGCTGCTTCATCGAATCGGCGACCTGTAACGCGTCGCCGATCAAGAACGACGCATCGAGCGGGTCGTCGGGCAGTTCGATCTCCGCGTGCATTCCGGAGAACTCGACGAGCAACCGGAGATACTCCCGAAAGACGTCGCGGATCTCGCCGACGAGCGAGCGCGTCGCGTCGATATCGGCCGACCGTTCCTCGTCGAGATACTCGATCTCGACGGTCAGAAACGGCTCGCGCCCGACGACGCGCTCGATCCGAAAGCGACGGCCGCCCGTCGTACTGATATAGAAACGCCCGTTCTCGAGCGGCGTCACGTCGCCGATCTCGGCCGTCGTTCCGACGTCGTGCGGCATGACGTCGGGATCGCCCGCTTCGTCGCCGTCGCGGATCAGGACGACTCCGAACGCCTCGCCGCCTTCGAGACATTCGGAGACCATTTGCTTGTATCGCGGTTCGAAGACGTGCAGATTGAGTGCCGCACCCGGAAAGAGCACGGTGTTCAACGGGAACAGGCGGAGGAGCGCCACGCTTCGAGCTAGGCCCCGGAAACCGTCAGCAAACGACCTTCGGCGACGTTCCAATCGACGTTCGCGAAGAACGATTCGATATATTTGCCGCGTTCGGACGGCTTGTAATCGAGGAGGAACGCGTGCTCCCACACGTCCATCACCAGGACCGGCTTGAAGCCCGCGACGTTGCCGTCTTCGTGCAGCGTGACCCAGTGATTGGAGATGCGGCCGGATTTGGGATCCTGAAATGCAATCGCCCAGCCCACGCCGCGCATCCCGCCGACGGCCGCGAAATCTTTCTTCCACGTCTCGAAATCGCCGAAGCTCTCGCCGATCGCTTCGTACAACTTGCCCGAGCTCGGCAGCCCCGCCGCGTTGCTCATCATATTATCGAAATAGTATTCGTGAAGGACCATACCATTATATTCGAAGCCGAGCCGGCGCGTGATCTCGGCGAAGCCCGGATCGCTCCCCGCGGGGCCCGCGCCGATCTTCCCGGCGATCTGCTCGTTGAGCAGATTCGTATTCTTCACGTAACCCTCGTAGAGCCCGAAATGGGTCTCGAGCGTCTTATCCGAGATGCCCTGCAAACCCGAGAGATTCCATTTCTTCGGCGTGTATGCGGTGGGCGCAAGAATCGACATGGTGAGCCTCCTAGAAATCGCGTTTCGAAAACGACGTTGCCGCATGTGGACACGCGGCGGTCTGCAAGAGGTTCCCATGCTCCGCAGGCGGCAAACGTTCGGCGTGAACGACCTACCGTATCTGAGACGGCTGCATCGTCATCCCTCGCCGCTGATCCTCGAGATCGAGCAGCACGCGCGGGCGGACGAGGTGCCGACGGTCGCGCGGGAGATCGGCCGCGTGCTCTCGACGCTCGTCCACGCGATGCAGGCAAACCGCGTTCTCGAGATCGGCACGTCGTACGGCTCGGCGACGCTTTGGATGGCGCTCGCATTGCCTTCCGCGGGCCGGCTCTGGTCGATCGACCCCGACACCGAGCGAACGGCGATCGCGCGGAGCCTGCTCGAACGCGCGGGCTGCGGCGAGCGCGTCGAGATCCTCAACGCGCCGGCGCTCGAAGCATTGCCGAGCTTCCCCGCGCGCAATCTCGACATCGTCTTCATCGACGGGCTGCCCTCGGAGTACGAAGCGTATCTCAAGCTCGCGATCCCGCTCGTCAAACGCTCCGGGCTCATCATCGCGGCCCACCTGCTCGCAGACGACGACGTCGCGAACGAGCCGAGCGCGGCGGATACTCCTGAGACGCGCGCCCTGCGCTCCTTCAATCGCGCGTTTCTGGACCATCCGCTGCTCGATGCGACGATCGTGCCGGTCGGCGACGGGCTCGGCATCGGAGCGTTGCTGTGAGGGCCGCGACGTGACGATCGAGCACCTCGAAGTCGGGCCGCTGCGCTGCGTGTGCACGATCGTCGCCGATCCTGCGACGGGCGACGCGATCGTCGTCGACGGCGGGAGCGACGCGCCGGCGATCCTGGAACGGCTCGCGGCACTGGGCTGCACGGCGCGCGCGCTCGTTCACACGCACGCACACTTCGATCACGTCGGCGCGCTCGCCGACCTCACGGAGGCGACCGGCGCACCCGGGCTGCTCCATCCCGCCGACCTGCCGCTCCTGGCGCTGCAGCCCGAACTCGAACGTGCCTTCGGCCTCCCGCCGTCGCGCGTCGGACGAATCTCGGGAGACCTCACGGCGGGCCAGACGATCGCCTACGGCGAGGCATCGCTCCGCGTGCTCCACACGCCCGGTCATACGCCCGGCAGCGTCTGCTTCGCGCTCGAGCGCCCGAACGCGGCGCCGATGCTGCTCGCGGGCGACACGCTCTTCCGCGGATCGATCGGCCGCCATGACATCGGCGGCACGTCGCAAGCGGATATCGTCGCGAGTATCCGGCGCGAGCTCTTCACGTACGACGATGCGACCGCCGTCGTCCCGGGCCACGGCCCGCAAACCACGATCGGCCACGAACGCCGCCACAACGCGTTCGCGAGGATCGAGTAGGGCCGCTCGACGCGCGTCGGACGCAACGCTCGTCGAACGCACGTGACGCGGCGGTACGAAAAAAGATCGGAGGCGTCGCCCCGAGCCTAGTGCAGCTTGATGAGCAGTTTTCCATCGTCGACGGCGGCGGGGGCGACGGCTTCCTCGATCTCGTCCTGCGAGGTCTTGCCGTTGCCGGGGCGCAGCGCCACGGTGGAGAGCGCGGCCTCGGCTTCGGCGGCTTCGAGCATGGCATCGGTGATCGCGCCGGAGGCACGCTTCGTGCGATACGCGTCGATCGCGGCCATCAGCGCGAGCCGCGAACGCTCGGGGTAATCTTTCTTCTTCTCCGGATAGCCGCCGAGCTGCGATTCGATATCGGCGTCCGTGATCGCGTATGCCTCGTCGAGCGATTTGCCGAGCGCGAGATCGACGAGCAGGCTGCACGTCGCCGTCCCGAAGCCGCAACCGGTCGTGAAGTACGAGACGTCGACGATGCGGTCGCCCGGGCCGACCTTCAGAAAGTACGTGTACATGTCGCCGCACGAATCGCTGAAATAGTCCCCCGAAGCCATCGGGTTCTCCATCGTGCGGAAGCCGGTCCGTTTCTCGACGAGCTCTTGAAATTTCGGAAAGTTCACGGCCGTTTCTCCTTCGAGAGAGCGTAAGCGCGGGCGGGCGCCGCAACGATTTCGAACCGGCACGCATCGGCGCCGGTTGCGATCGACTCGAGTTGAATCGTATCACTCGACACGGTATCGACGAGCACGGTGTGGATGATCGAGCAAACCTCCGGGTGTTCGCCGACGGTCTGCGCGTACGGGCAATTGTGCTCCCGGAACTCGACCGAACCGCTTACGGTCTCCACGACGTCCGCCTCGACGCCGCGCTCGCGCAGATGCGCGGCGAGTTCGTTCGCGCGTTCGCGCGGTCCGGTGCCGACCAGGCGTTCGCGGTAGCGCGCCGACGCACGTTCGCCGAGGCTGCCCATCACCGTCTCGAGACCGCTGCGGCCGAACGCTTCCTCGACCTCGCGCAGCACGGCCGTGAGCATGCGGTCGTAATGCTGCGGGAAGAGCGTCTCGGCAAGGTCGGTTAGCGAGTATTCGAGCGTCGGCTTCGTCGGGCCGCGGCGCACGGAACGTTCGGCGACGTAACCGTCGCGTTCGAGCGTGACGAGCTGCTGACGCACCGCATTGGCCGAGAGCCCGAACTCGCCCGCCAGATCCACGGCGGAAGCGGCATGGCGGCGCCGAAGGGCGGCCACGATCTTGCCTCGCGTCGTCTGGAAAAAGCGAGTATCGTGCATTCCGGCGTCACCGTATCACGCGAGCCCGGGATAGTCCAGGGTTTCCTTGACTTTCCCCGCGGGGCACCGTACCATACGCCTGATATGAGCGAGCGCGGTTTACGAATTACCGGTCTTCAGGCAGGCGTCGAAGGCAATCACATCCTCAAGGGGATCGACATTACCGTCGAACCGGGCAGCGTCCACGCGCTCATGGGGCCGAACGGCAGCGGAAAGTCGACGCTCGCGTTTTCCGCGGCCGGTCACCCGAATTACAAGGTCACGGCGGGTTCGATCTTGCTCGACGGCGAGGAGATCGTCGAACTCGCCCCCGACAAGCGCGCGAAGGCCGGCCTGTTCCTCTCGTTTCAGTATCCCGCGGCGATCCCGGGCGTGAGCGTCGCGAACTTCATTCGCACGGCGCGTCAAGCGGTCAAACCCGACGACCTGACGCCCGCGAAGTTTCGTAAGCTCATCTTCGAGCAGCTCGACGTCCTAGATATGGATGCCGCGTTCTTGTCGCGCTACGTGAATGACGGCTTCTCCGGCGGTGAGAAGAAGCGCCTCGAGATGCTGCAGATGGCGATGCTCGCGCCGAAGTACGCGATCCTCGACGAGACCGATTCGGGACTCGACGTCGATGCGCTCCGCGCGGTCGGCGAGTCCGTGAACGCGTTGCGCGCGAGCGAAGCCGGCAAAGATATCGGCTTCCTCATCATCACCCACTATCCGCGCATCTTGCAGTACATCAACGCCGATCGCGTGCACGTCATGATGGATGGCCGCATCGTCCTCTCCGGCGAACGCGATCTCGCGGATCGCATCGAGCGCGAAGGCTACGATACGATTCGCGAAGAGGCTGCCGCCGGTGCGCGCTGAGGGCGGACCCGGTACCGTAACGGGTTTCGATAAGGCCTCGCTCGAGGCGATGCTGGGCCATCTCGGTCAGGGCTCGATCGACGCGGAGGCGCGTTTCGATGCGCTCGCGCGATTCGAAGAATTGCCGCGCTGGTCGAGCATCCGCGGCGGACGCGGTTGGAAGCACGATCTCGCGAAGCTCGATTTCTCGGAACTCGCCCCGTTCGATTCGGCACCCTCCGCCGAACTCGACGTCGAGGCGCTGCTCCCGAACGCGCGCCGAAACGGCGTGATCGTCGAGCGCTTTTCGATCGCCCGCGAGCAGCATCGGGACGCGTTCGAAGCGGCCTTCGCGCATGCGGTCGATACGCGCGACGACGCGTTCGCATCGCTCGCACTCGCCTTTCAAAGTCACGGCGTCTTCGTCTACGTTCCGGCGGGGATCTCCGTCGATGAGCCGCTCGTGCTCGGCTACGAGGCCCGGACCGCTGCGCTGTTTCCCTATACGCTCGTCTCGCTCGGAGACGGTGCGCGCGCCCACGTCGTCGAGCGGATCTCGGCGGTCGACGGCGCGCCGTTCGTCTGCGGGATCACGGAACTCGTGCTCG
>CAZZYZ010000195.1:0-5531 GCA_964658425.1 Vulcanimicrobiota bacterium
CTGCTCAAGCTCACCGTGGCCCCGAAGCCGGCTGACGCCGCCGATGCCCTCGCGATCGAGGATACCGCGGCGAGCGTCATGTCCGCGAAACGAGCCGGCGTGACCGTGATCGCGACGCCCGGCGAGATCACCGCGGGACAGGATTTTTGGCAGGCGGATGCCGTCATCGCCAAACTCGATACGCCGGACGGATCCCTCGACCGGCGCGTCGTCGCGCTGCTGAACTAGCCATGCGAACGCGCGCGTTCGAGCCGTTCGGGGTCGAGATCTCCGGGATGCAGCTATCGACGGTTCCGGCCGCGTCGATCGACGATCTGACCGTGCTCGTCGCGCTGCACCGCGTCGCCGTTTTTCGCGAGCAGGATGCGGATGACGCCGCGCTCGTCGCGTTCCTGCGGCGTCTCGGCGAGCTCACGTTCACCGAGGGCGAGACGCCGGTCGCAGGCGCCGCCGATCTCAACGTCGTCTCGAACGTCGGCCGAACCGCGCCGCCGCGAAGCGTCTTCCATACCGACACGAGCTACGTCGTGCGGCCGCCGGCGTTCACGGCACTCCGGGCGGTGCGGCTGCCGGCCGCGGGCGGCGGCACGCTCTTCAGCGATCAGGTCCGAGCCGCAGAGCGCCTCTCCGACCGCGTTCGCGGCTCGCTGAACGGGCGGACCGTCCGGCACGGCCCGACCGGCGTCGAGGGCGCCGCTCGGTCCGCGCGGCATCCGCTCTTCCGGCGGCATCCCGTCACGAACGAGATCGCACTGTTTCTCTCGACGCCCGAGCGATGTACCGAACTCAGCGGCCTCGATCCGGCGACGAGCGCGCGCGCGATCGCGGCGCTGTATCGCCACAGCATCCGTCCGGCGAATCTCTATCGCCACGAGTGGCGCGCGCGCGACGTCGTGCTCTGGGACGGCCGCCTGACCATGCACCGCGCCGATCACGCGGGCGTCACGGGCGATCGGATCCTCCATCGCGGCATGGTTCTCGGCGAGATCCCCATTCCGGCGTGATCCGTCCCGAACGCGATCGATCGACGACGCTGCGGAGCTCCGAACGGCTAGGCGAGTTCGCCGGCTCCGCTCGCCGCGCCGATCCCCGCGACGCCGCACCGTGCGGTGCTTCCGCGGCGAGAAACGTCTATTGTTATCCCGCGAGCCGCGAGAGCAGCTACGTGCCGTTGCTGTTCGCCGGGATCGAGGCTCGCTATCGATGCGTGTATCGCGAGGATGGATCGCTCGCGGACGCGCGCGCGGAGCTCGCGGCCGGCGGCGAGCCGATCGTTCACGTCCATTGGGAAGAGTTCGTCGTGCGCGAGTGCGCGAGCGAAGCGGAGGCCGATCGCGCGGCCGCCGCGTTCTCGGAGCGGCTGGCGGCGATTCACGCGAACGGCGGGCGGATCGCGTGGACCGTTCACAACGAATTCCCGCACGAGATCGCGTTCGCGCGCGCATTTCTCGCGATGCGCGCCACGCTCGCGGATCTCGCGGACGTCGTCCTCGTTCACAATACCGTATCGATCGACGTGCTCGCCGCACAGGTCGCGCTCGATCGTTCGAAGGTGCGGGTCCTCCCGCACCCGTCGTATCTCGGGCGGCAGGAAAGCGAGGCCGCACTCGATGCCGGCCTCGCCGAACCGTACGAGCGTCGCATCCAGGCCTTCGGCTGGATCCGGCTGCAGAAGGGCTTCGGTGAGATGATCGCCATGTTGCCCGCCGCCTGGCTCGCGGCGCGCGGCGCACACGTGCGGATCAGCGGCGAGGGCGGCGAGGCAGCGGCGGTTCGCGAGCGGGTCGTGGAACGACGCGACGTGCGGTGGGATATCCGGCACGTCCCGGACGCCGAGGTCCCGCGATTGTTACGCGGCGCAGCGTGCGTCGTGCTGCCGTACGAACGGGTGCTGACGTCGGGCGTGGCCCTGCTCGCGATGAGCGCGGGCGCGATACTCGTCGCGGTCGACATCCCGCAGCTTCGCGAGCTGATTCCGGCACCGAGCCGGCGCTTTCTCTATTCACGCGGCGACGCTGCGGCGCTGCGGCGGATCGTCGACGACGTCTTCGCGCTCTCTGACACGGAGCGCCGTGCGATCGTGGATGCGAATCTCCGCGTCGCACGCGATCTCCATCCCACGAAGATCGCGCGACGGCTCGCGGCGATCTACGACGACGTGCGAGCGTCGCGCGAGATCAAAAATCCGTGACGCTCGAAAAGGTAAAGTTCTCGATCTTTGCGGCGGGGACGACCATCTCGTAGGCGTAGCCGCCGCTGCGGAACTGACGCGAAGAGAACTCGCATTGCGAGAGCGCACCGAGGATGCTCTGATTGAAGCGCATGTTCCGCACGCCGCGCCCGACTTTGCCGCCCTCGATCAGGAACGTTCCGTCGCGCGTCATCCCGGTCACGATCGTGCGGCGATGGTCGACGGGGCGGATGTACCAGAACCGGCTGATCAGCAGCCCGCGATCCGTCTCGGCGATGAGCTGCTCGACGGGTTTCTCGCCGCCGCCGACGACGAGGCTCCGCACCTGCGGGCCGTACGCGTTTGGTGCCGGGAGGGCGTGGCCGGTGTTCGGCATGCCGAGCCGTCGCGCCCACGAGGAATCGGTGACGAGCCGCTTCGCGATACCTCGGGCGAGTAAGTCCGGGCGCTGCGTCGGGACGCCCTCGCCGTCGAAGGGGATCCCGTTCAAGAGCGGATGCGCGTAATCACTCGCGAGCGTTACGTTCGTGCCCGTATACGGCCGGTCGAGCCCCTCCGAGAGGAACGACGAGCCCTCGTCGTAGCTCTGCGCGGAGAAATGATCGGTGATGTAGGCGAGCAATTCCGCGAAGGCGGGCGGCTCGAGAACGACCGTCCACGGCCCGGGCTCGACCGCTTCGGGATGCGCCCCCGAGGTCGCTTTGCGGACGGCGATCTCCGCGTGGTGCGTCGCATCGAGCCCGGCGAGCGCGTTTCCGAGATACTCCGCGTAGCCGCTCGAATCCGCGGCGTTGGCCTTGACGTTAAGCGTACAGGTCGTGCCGTCGAACGACGAACGCGTGCCGAGCGCGTTCGCGATCGTGCGCCCGAATCGTTCGGTACTGATGTATCCGGCGGACCAGACGCCGGCGCGTTCGCTCGCGGCAAAGACGTCCGCGGCGATGCGCGCGCGCAGCTCGGGCGAAGCGTCGGCCGTCGCCGGATCGTACGCGCTCTGCGGGGTCCGTGCTGCCGGGCTCGCGATGAGCCGGGCGACGTGATCGTCCGGCGGTGCGATGCGGGCGTTCTCCCGCGCACGTTCGGCGACCGCGCGCAGCCCCGCGTCGCTGAGATCGTTGGTCGTGCCGATACCGGTGCGCGTCCCGTCGAGCGCGCGCACGCGGACGGTCGTATTGCTCGACGTCAGATTCTGATGGATCGCGTTCTGCGTGAAGCGCGTGAGCCCGAGCGAGACGTCGTCGACGATGACCTCGCTCGATGCGCCCGCCCGGGCGAGGACGCGATCTGCGAGCGCGAGGCGCCGCGCCTCATCCATCGTAGCCGACCCCGATCGCGACGTTGCGGAAGCGCGCGGGCGCGGCCGCCTGTGCGGTTCGGCCCGTTTGCATCGGTTCGCCCTTCCCGCAATTCGGCGTGCCCCACGCGACCCACGAATCCGTATCCGCGATCGCGTCGCAGCTATTCCAGAACTGCGGCGTCACTCCGGCGTAGGTCGGATTCTTGAGCATTCGCGTGCGTTTGCCGTTCACGATCTCCCACGCGATCTGGCATCCGAATTGGAAGTTGAGCCGATGATCGTCGATCGACCACGAGCGATTGCTTTCCATGTAGATCCCGCGCGCGACGCCTTCGAAGAGCCCCTCGAAGGGCACGTCCCCGGGAAGCAGATTGAGGTTGCACATGCGGATCATGGGGACGTTGCGCCAGCTCTCGGCCCGCACGCAGGCGTTGGTCTCGCGGCCGATGAGGCGCGCGGTGTCGCGGGACATTTCGAAGCCCGTCAGGATCCCGTCGCGTACGATATCGGAGGCGACCGTCTTCGCGCCCTCGTCGTCGTAGGCGACGGTCGCGAAGCCGCGCGGGAGCGCATTGTCGATGACGATCGTGACGTGCGGCGACCCGTAGCGAAGCTTCCCGAGCTCCGAGGGATCGAGAAAACTCGTGCCCGAGAAATTCGCTTCCCAGCCCATCACGCGATCGAGTTCGGCTGCGTGGCCGCACGACTCGTGGATCTGCAGCGAGACTTGCGAGCCGCCGATGATGAGATCGTATTCGCCCGACGGACATTGCGGTGCGTCGAGCAACTGCGATGCCTCTTCGCCGATACGCGGCGCGTTCTCGAGCAGGGCGGCGAGCTCGACGATCTCCCACCCGCCGGTTTGATAGAGGCCGCCGTCGCCCGGATACGAGCGATCCTGCGCATCGCCGTCGCCGACCGCGAGCGCGGCGATCCCGCTGCCGGTCTGGTAGATCGATTGCGCGATGCGCGAACCGGTCGTACTGTAGAAGGTCTTATCCGTGTGCCAGAGATCGAGCCACGCGCGGCCGACGCTCACGCGCGGCGTCGCATGCAGCGCGCGTTCGGCCGCGAGGAGCAGCGCGACGCGCTCGCCGAGCGAGACGGTCGCGGGATCGCGTACGACGGGCGTGCGATATGTATCGACGTAACGATCGGTCGGCGCGACGGCGAAACGCTTCGTCGCGGTCGACGCGCCCGCGCGTGCGATGGCGACGGCGGCAGCCGAGGTCGCATCGAGGCCGGCGTCGCTACAATCCGCACTCGCGGCGAAGCCCCACGCGCCGTCGAAAAACGCGCGTATGCCGTACCCCGTACTCGTGCCGTCGTTGAGCGTTGCGACGGCACCGTTGCGAACTTCGACGCGTTCGGTGCGGCCGTCGTCGAAGCGAATATCCGCGTAAGTCGCGCCGCGCGCGAGAGCCGTGTCGAGCGCCCGCGCGCCGGACGCATCGAAATCGATCATCGCTTTTGTCAATCCGAGAGGGACGTGCGGAGTCCTTTGGCGCGAATTCCCTCGGCATCGCGCAGGCCGCGCGCGACATCGGTGAACGGCGCGACGACGCCCGCGGCGCAACGCGCCGTATCGTATACGAACGCGGCCGTCTCGAATGCGTCGAACGTTCCGGCGACGACGATGCCGTCGGGGTCGACGGCGAACGCTCGCCCGCTCACACGCGCGAAGACGACGACGAACGCGCGTAATTCTGCGGCGCGCGTGCGCGCGAAACGCACGTGCCACGCGTCGTCGCCGTGGGCCTCCCAGACGAAGAGATCGATCCCCGCGAGGCGTGCGGGGACGAGGCCGCGCGGCGACGTCACGTCCTCGTCGGAGACGCCGAGCGCGCGCACGCCGCCCGCGCGAACCACGCCGTCCCGCGCACGCAGAATCGGGAGGTCGCAGTTGCCCGCGTCCGCGGCGTGCGGCGCGGTGAGGAGAAGATCGGCATCGGCGAGCGCCGCGAGCGTCGCGAATTCCGCGATGCGATCCCGCTCGGTCGCGACCGTGAATGCGATTCGCACGCGTGCGGCGAGCGGCGTTCC
>CAZZYZ010000196.1:0-5528 GCA_964658425.1 Vulcanimicrobiota bacterium
TGCCCGAAGTCGCGCTGACGTACGACGATGGCCCGAATCCGCCGTACACGGATCGCATCCTCGACGTCCTCCACACGGAACACGTTCCCGCGACGTTCTTCCTCGTCGGCCGAGCCGTCGATGCGTATCCCGCGACCGTGCGCCGCATGGTTCGCGAGGGACATGCGGTCGGAAATCATTCGTGGGATCACGCGCATCTCGTCCTCGACACGCCGGCGCGCGTGCGCGGCGATCTCGAACGCACGAGCGATGCGATCGAGCGCGCGGCGGGCGTCCGCACGACGCTCATGCGACCGCCGTTCGGGATGCGCGATTTCGTCGTCGTCTCGCAAGCGCGGGCGCTCGGCTATCAAGTCGTCATGTGGAGCGTTCCGCTCCCCAAAGATTGGGAACAGCCCGGCGACGCGACGATCGCGCGGCGCGTCGAACCGAACGTCCGCGACGGCAGCATCATCGTCTTGCACGACGGTAATCGCGGCATCGTCTGCGCGCCGACGGGGAAAGCTCCGCGTGCGCTCTGCGATCGTTCGCAGGAAGTCGGCGCGACGCGCGACATCATCGACGCGCTCCGTGCGCGCGGGTTCACGTTCGTGACGGTGCCGCGGCTGCTCGCTGACGCGCGGCGCGCGCCCGGGATCACGCGTAACGCCGCCCGTTGAGGTCGATGTAGCCGTCCTCGTGAACGCCCGCCGGATCGTGATGCGTCCAATGCACGAGCGGCCCGCGCGTTGCGTCGGGGATCAATTCGCCTCGCACGCCGATTCGGTCGCCCGGCATCACGGGGATGCGCGGGGCGAGAGCGACGTTGTCGACGATCTCGAGCCGCCGACCGTCGTCCGTGCGCACGTCGAACGCTTCGTGCATCGCGTGCGTGTTGGTTCCGAAGAAGAAGTGCGGCGACGATGCGACGGTCGCGGAGAACGCGACCTCGCTCGGCGCGTGCAAGGCGAGGGCGTCGGAGAGCGTGATCATCACCGCTCGATCGCGACGAAGACGCCGCTCGACAAGAGGGCACCCCCGTCGCGAGCGCAGAAAACGGCCGCCGAATGAAGCGACTCGCCGGAGAACGGCTCGTTCTCGAACCCGTGACGGTGGCGAACGCCGTAACGCTCTGGCGCGTGATGCAAAGCGGTCATCTGCGCGAGTTTCAGGACGTCCCGCGGTTCACGCGTCAAGAGTTCGAGCGCCGGGTCGCGGCGCGGCCGGCGGTCTTCGATATGCACGCGACGGGCCGCTTCGAGTGGATCGTCGTTCGCTCGGACGATCGCCGGGCGATCGGCTGGGTCTCGCTGCGAGTCGGCGATCATGCGCGCGGTGCCGCCGAGATCGGATACAGCATCCTGAGCGCCCATCGCGGCCTCGGTTTCGCGACGGAGGCGACGGGGCTGCTCGTCGATTTCGCATTCGGCGAGAGCGATCTGAGTCGCGTCGATGCGTGCTGCGTTCCGGAGAATGCGGCCTCGCGGCGCCTCCTCTCCCGCCTGGGCTTCGACGAGCTTCGCATCCAGCGGAGCGGCGCGATCGTGCGCGGTCGTCCGGTCGATATCGTGCTCTTCGAGATGCCGCGCGTCCGGTGGTCGATGCTCCGCGCGGCGGCCGCTCAGGACGGGTCGGCGAACTCGATCGCGATCCCCGCATCTTCGAAGCCGAAGTAGCGCCGCTCGCGATCGGCGATATTCGTCAGCAGCGGTTCGCGCACGACGGCGATCTCGAGCCGACCCTCGAGATCCGCGTACGACACCCAGTCGTAGGCGACGACGTGCGCGTCGCGCGGATCGAGGCGCGGATCGCCCGCCGCCGTGACGTCGAACGCCGAGCACAAGAAATGCGTCCCCGTGCCGGGCTCGTACGATTCCGCGACGTAGCGCAACCCGCCGACGGCGACGTCGAGCCCGACCTCCTCGCGAAACTCGCGTCTCAGCGTTCGGTCGAAGAGCTCGCCCGGCCGTTGACGGCCACCGGGCAGATTCCAGAGCGGGCGTGCGTGATTGGGATATTTCGAAGCGACGAGGAGAATCGCGCCGCGGCGTTCGAGCAGGCCCGTCACGATGTGGATCCGCGCGTGCGGCTCGCTCACGTGGCGTGCGACCGCGCGCGGTAGAGAAAGGGATGTTCGATCCGGCGCAGTTCGACGCGAAGATGCTCGGTCGCCATGCGTCCCGCCGAGAGCGCGCGCAGCGCGGGCGTGCGGCGCGCGCGAAAACCCGCATCGATCGCCGCAAACGACGCGCGATGGGCGGCTTCGAACGCGCGCAGCGTCTCCCGCACGACGGCCGGATGGGCGTCGCGATACGGGCGTACGCGACGCGCCTGCGATAGGAATATCTCCGCGTCCGCGTCCGCGATCTCGGGCGGCCTCGGGACGGCGTTGCCGAGCGCGTAGTACTGCAGGTGCTTGCGCGCGAGCATCGCCGGCGTCGCGACGTTTCCGTAGTGATGGTAGACGTACGGGAGCACGAGCGCGCGGCCGTCGAGTCCGACGATCTTCTCGTGAACGGCGTTCGTCCACCGCAGATCCGGCGCGTACCGGTAGAACATGAAGCGCCGCGCGATGTCGGTGATCCAACGATACGTTCCGACGTGATGGTACGTGTACGCATCGACGCTTCCGACGTCGCTCGCGAGCCCGGGCAATATTTCGCGCGCGACGTACCGAAGCTGTTCGCCATGCACTTCGTCGGCATCCAAAAACAAGACCCAGTCGGGCGCCCGCGCGAGCGCGCGCACTTGCGCGAACGCGCGATCGCGCATGTCGGCAAAATCGACGAAGGGATGGCGCCGGGCGTGCAGCGCTCCGCGAGCGGCGAACGCACTCTCGGCGAGCGCCGCACGATTGGGGCTCGCGTCGCCGCCGTTATCGTTGACCACCACGACGTCGACGCAGCCCGAGATCGCGGCGAGTGCGGCCGCGAGATAGGGCTCGGGCGCGCTTCCGACGCAGAGGGCGCAGGCGATCGTGATCGTTGAGTTCTTCGACATTAGCGATGCGGCGCGATTGCACGAAGCCCTCGCTATCCGGGTTCGCGTCTTCGTGGACGAACAACGCGTTCCGCCCGAGCTCGAACTCGACGAGCACGACGCGGTCGGCTCGAACGCCGTACACGCGCTCGTGCGCGACGGCGCGGATGCGGTCGCGACCGGCCGGTATTATCGCTCCGACGCGGCGACGGTCCGTATCGGTCGCATGGCGGTCGAGGCATCGCATCGGCAGCGCGGCGTCGGAGCGTTTTTGCTACGGAGCTTAATGATCGAGGCGAAGCGCGGCGGGTATCGCCGCGCCGAACTGCACGCGCAAGTGCACGCGCGGGCATTTTACGCACGCGCGGGTTTCTTCGATCACGGAGACCGGTTGTGGGACGCCGGGATCGAGCATCAGCCGATGGCGATTTCGCTCGAATAACTCTTCCTGCCGGGGAGCGCAATTTTTTTCCGTAAAGTTGAACCATCTCAACTAGGAGTGTGTTATAGTGCCTGCAGCCGGTGCGGGTACTTATGGCGTCACGCCGCCCGGCTCGAAACCATCGCGGTCCGGTAGAAGCAGTCCAGCTCTCATCAGGTACTCAGCGGGGACGAACGTGACAGACGCCAGGAGAAGACCCGAACGTGTATACTGATGAAACCCTGAACTGCGTCGACTGCAATAGCCAGTTCATTTTTAGCTCCGGAGAACAGCAGTTCTTCGCGAGCAAAGGCTTCCAAAATAAGCCTAATCGTTGCCCCGAGTGCCGTTCTGCGCGTAAGGCGCAGCGCGGTGCGGCCGGTGGTGGTGGCGGCGGCGGTGGAAGCTATGCCGGTGCCGGTGGCGGCGCCGGAGCTTCCCGTGGCGCAGGCCGCGAGATGTTCCAGACGACGTGCAGCCAGTGCGGACAGACGGCCGAAGTGCCGTTCCAGCCGCGCGGCGACAAGCCCGTGTACTGCCGCGACTGCTTCCAGAGCCGTTCTTCGTCCTACCGGTAAGGTCGGCCTCAGGGTCGCTTCACGGTAGCGGAAACACTCGCTAGCAAGCAAAAGCCCCGTTCGAAAGAGCGGGGCTTTTCTTCGCGGGATCGCCGGACCCGCGACCGATGCGATGCTTGCGGCGTTGCATCGGCCGCGAATCGCTGCCGAGCCGGCTCTGGCCGGCTTCGACGCTGGAAGCTAGATCAGCACTTCGTGAAGCGGCCCCTTGCGTCGCGGCACGGCTTCCGGTGATGCTTGTGGTGATGGTGCTTCGACATGGCAACCGTCGTCGGGTGCGTGTCGAGGGCAAACGCCGGCGTCGAGGCGAGCAGGGCGGTCGTGAACGCGAACGAGAGTAAGCGGAAAATCTTCATGAAAGTCTCCTTGTGCCACGGTAACGCAGAATCGGGAGCGCATCGTTCCGTCCCGCAGCGTCGGTGAACGCCGGAAAAACCGTGAGCGCCGTCACTCGCGAACCCGGCGCGCCCCTTTTCAATCGCCGTCGAGCGTGCTACCATTGGCGTCTATGCCCTTGGGAACCGCGCGGAGCTCAGGCGGGCGAGGCGACTCGTCGGCCTTTCAGTCTTTTTCCTGCACGCGGTCCTCGCTGTCGTTCGGTGAGAGAAAAACTATAAGTATGGCGAAATCTATGGCCCCAAAATCGTCTCCGTCGAAGGCGCCGGCCGCGAAAGCGGCCCGCTCGAAGCGGGCGACACGGGCCGAAGAGGGAGGGGTCACGACCCTATCCCCGGTCCCGACCGCGAGCGCGTTCGCTCCGGAGACGGAAGCCTTCGTCGTCGAGCGCTTCGCCGACCCGGGTGCGAAGCGGAAGCGTTATTCGTTCGCCAAGATCGCCGACGTCCTCGAACTCCCCGACCTGATCGAACTCCAGAAGGCTTCCTTCAAGTGGTTCATCACGGACGGTCTCAAGGATGCCTTCGAGTCGATCTCACCGATCAAGGATTTCACGGGGAATCTCGTCCTCGAGTTCGGCGAGCACTCGCTCGGCGAGCCGAAATACACCGTCGAAGAGTGCCGCGAGCGCGACATGACGTACTCGGCACCGTTGCGCGTCCGGGTTCGCCTCATCACGGCCGAATCGGGCGAGATCAAGGGTATCCCGGACCAGGAAATCTTCATGGGCGACTTTCCGCTGATGACGGACAAGGGCACGTTCATGATCAACGGCGCGGAGCGCGTGATCGTGAGCCAGCTCGTCCGTTCGCCGGGCGTCTATTTCCTACAAGACGTCGATACCAACAGCCGCCCGACGTACAACGCGACGATCATCCCCAACCGTGGCGCATGGATCGAGTTCGAGACCGATAACGGCACGAAGAACGACGAGACCGAAGGCACGGTCGGCGTTCGCATCGACAAGAATCGCAAGATCTACGTCACGACGTTCGTCCGCGCGCTGACGCGGCCCGACCTCGGCTGCAATTGGGAGACGGACGAGGCGATCCTCGACCTCTTCGATCACTCGCCCCTCGTCGTGAATTGTCTCGAGAAAGACAAGGACATCAAGACGCGTGAGGACGCGCTCAAGGAGATCTACAAGAAGCTCCGCCCGGGCGAGCCCGAGAACG
>CAZZYZ010000197.1:0-5474 GCA_964658425.1 Vulcanimicrobiota bacterium
CACCGCGATCGAATTGCCGGCGTTGCCGTTCGCGGCCAACTCCGCGTATCGAAAAGTCCGCGACCGCGCGAGCTACGCGTTCGCGCTCGTCTCCGTCGCGGCGGCACTCGACGTCGCGAGCGACGGGACCGTACGCGACGTTCGCATCGCGCTCGGCGGCGTCGCCCCGAAACCGTGGCGCGCCTTCGCCGCGGAGCGAGCGCTTCGCGGCGGGCCCGCAACGGAGGCTCGCTTTCGATCGGCAGCGCGCGCCGAGTTGAGCGAGGCCGTCGGCCTGCGCGACAACGCCTTCAAAATCGAACTCACCGAGCGGACGATGATCGCCGTGCTCGGCTCGCTCACCGCAGGAGACGCCGTATGAGCACCACCCTCGAGCCGCAGATCGCTGCTCCGAAAGCGCCGGCCGTCGGCACCGCGATGGGCCGCCCGGTCTCGCGCGTCGACGGCCCGGCGAAGGTCAAGGGCGCGGCGCGCTTCGCCGCCGAGGTCCCCGTCGAGGGCCTGACCTACGCGACCATCGTCTCGAGCACGATCGCGCGCGGGAGCATCGAGACGCTCGATACGGCGGCGGCACGTACCGCACCGGGCGTCGTCTTCGTGATGACGCACGAGAATGCGCCGAAGCTGCAGCCGCCCGTCGTGATGATGACGCAGCCGCGCGCCGCGGGCGCGAGCGATCTGCCCGTCATGCAGGACGCGACGATCCATTGGAACGGCGAACCGGTCGCCGTCGTGCTCGCCGAAACGCAGGAGCAGGCGGATTACGCCGCGTCGCTCGTGCGCGTCACGTACGACCGCGAACCGGCGGCGCTCGCGTTCGACGAGCACAAATCGCACGCGCGCGCATTGGAATCGGTCCTCGGCGAGCCGCCGGTCGTCGAGAACGGCGGCGATGCCGAAGCCGCGCTTCGCGGTGCCGCGATCGTCGTCGATCGCACGTATCTCACGCCGCGCCACAACCACTGCGCGATCGAACTGCACGCGGCGACGGTGATCTGGGAGGGCGAGTCGCTCACCGTTCACGATGCGACGCAGATGCTCGGCGGCACGCAGTGGACGATCGCCGAGATCTTCGGCATCGACGAAGCGAACGTGCGCATCCTCTCGCCGTTCGTCGGCGGCGGCTTCGGCGGCAAAGGCTTGTGGAGCCACCAGATCCTCGCGATCGCGGCCGCACGCGAGAGCGGCCGTCCCGTCCGCATCGTGCTCTCGCGCGAGGGCGTCTTCCGCACCACCGGAGGCCGTACGACCACGGAGCAGCGCGTCGCGCTCGGCGCGAACCCGGACGGCACGCTCGCGGCGCTCATCCACACGGGGCACGCGGCGATGACGCCGCACAACAACTGCCCCGAGCAATTCACGTTTCCCGCACGCCATCTCTACGCGGCGAAGGCGTTGCGCGTCGCGCAGGACGTCGTCGATATCGACATGATCGCGAACACGTTCATGCGCGCGCCCGGCGAATCGATCGGGACGTTCGCGCTCGAGACGGCGATGGACGAGCTCGCCGAGAAACTCGAGCTCGATCCGATCGAACTCCGCCGACGGCTCGAACCCGAGTCGGATCCCGCAACGGGGCTGCCGTTCTCGTCGCGCCATCTCATCGAAGCGACGCGCAAGGGTGCGGACGCGTTCGGCTGGGAGCGCCGCAATCGCACGCCGCGCGCGCAGCGAGAGGGCGAATGGCTGATCGGGCACGGGATGGCGACGGCGACGTATCCGTACTTCCGGATGCCCGGCGGCGCCGCGCGCGTCATCGTGCGGACCGACGGCAGCGCCGTCGTGCAGATGGCGAGCCACGAGATGGGCATGGGCACGGCGACGGCGCAGGCGCAATTCGCCGCCGATCATTTCGGGTTGCCGCTCGAGCGCGTCCGCTTCGAATACGGCGACTCGAGCTTGGCACCCGGCACGATCGCGGGCGGCTCGTCGCAGAGCGCGTCGATCATCGCCGCGGTCATCGCATCGAGTGCCGCGCTCGTCGAGAAGCTGCTCGTCGTCGCGACCGGCGATTCACCGCTGGTCGGCTTACAGCCGGCCGACGTCGAGATCCGCGACGGCGGGCTCTATTCGACACGCGATCCGCAGCGCGGCGAGAGCTTCGTCGCGATCCTTACGCGCGCCGGGCACGACGAGCTCGCGGCGGAGGTTCCGGCACCCGACGCCGACGAGATGAAGCAGTTCTCGATGCACTCGTACGGCGCGCAGTTCGCCGAGGTGCGCGTGAACGCGGTAACGGGCGAGACGCGCGTCTCGCGGATGCTCGGCTCGTTCGACGTCGGCCGCGTGATCAACGCGAAGACCGCGGCGAGTCAGTTCCGCGGCGGCATGGTCATGGGGATCGGCCTCGCGCTCATGGAGGAAACGCTGTTCGACGAGCGGACGGGGCGGATCATGAATCCGTCGCTCGCCGAATACCACGTGCCCGTGCATCTCGACGTACCGAAGATCGACGTGATGTGGACGGACATCCCCGATCCGCACGCGCCCGGCGGCGTGCACGGCATCGGCGAGATCGGCATCGTCGGCGTCGGCGCGGCGATCGCAAACGCCGTGTACAACGCGACGGGCAAACGCGTGTATGAGTTGCCGATCACCCTGGATACGTTGATGACGTAGGCCGCGACGCGCGCACCGACGGGCGATCCATCCGGGTCGGCGATATACCGAGGGACTCCGATGTGCGGAGGGCGTAGTGCGCGCTCGCATGTCGATCGTTTTATCGCCGATCCGCGCTATCGTTGCAGTCGTCGCGGCGGCGAGCATTACGGCAACGAGCCCGCCTCCGGCTCGCATCGTTCCGTATCAGCAAACGTATTACGGAACGATACGTACCGATCCGTACCATTGGATGGAAGCCGGCGGCCCCGAGTTCGATGCATACCTACGCGGGCAGACGGAATACGCGACGTCGCTGCTCGAGCGTAATCCCGGCCGGCCGAAAGTCGTCGCCGCCCTGCACGACGCGTACTCCGCAGCGGCTACGGCGACGACCACGAGCGGCATCGTGCGAATCGGCTCGCGCGTCTTTTACATGCAAAGCCTGCCGGGCAGCGACGATCCTTCGATTCTCTTACGAGTCGATGGCGAGACCGCTTCTTCGATCGTCGTAAACGCGTCCGAGCTGCCCAAGGGGAGCGTCATCGGTTGGTTCGCACCGTCGCCGAGCGGCAAACGGATCGCCTACGGTGCGACGCAGTCGAGCGAAAACGTCATCGTTCACGTGTGCGATGCCGATGGATCGGCCGATGTCGCTCAGGCGATCGATTCGAGCGTTATCCCGTACGCGACGTGGCACGGCGAGGACTCGTTCTATTACAGTTCCGTTCGCGAGTCGACGATCGATCGAACCGAACGGAGCTACCTCCATGTCGTCGGCGCTCCGAGCGGGACCGACGTGCAGATCGCCGGTTTCGGCGCGGCGGGGCCGCTCGGATCGAGCACCGCGCGCGACATCTACACGACCTATCGCGTGCTCGACGGCGATGCGGTCGTGGCGATGATTCAGCACGACGTCACGCCGCATCAAGCCGTGTACATCGCACCGTTCGCGCAGGCGAAACGAGCCGGCGACCCGTGGCGAAAGGTCTTCGATTTCGATGACGAGATCGTCGCGGCCGCCGTGGGTCCGACCTATGCCTATGGCTTGACCGACCGCGGAGACGGCCATCGCAGCATCATCGTTCGAGATCGCAAGACCGGCACGACCGTACGCACGATTGCGGCGAGCGGCTCCGCGTTTCGTACGAACATCTTCGCCGATCGGGCCGGCGTGTACGTCGCCGAACGCCTCGGAGCGGAGATGCGATTGGAACGATTCGATCTTTCGGGAAAGGCGCTGGGTACGGTCGCATTACCGCCCGCGAACGTCATCGCATCGCTCGACGGCGATCCGCAAACCGATTCCTTTGCGGTCGAAACGGCATCGTTCGACGATCCGAGCCGTTGGTACGAGATCTTCGGATCGCGCGCGTCGGTCCGAGTCATGAGCGAGAGCCCGCCTCCGCCTCGGTTCTTCGCGAGCGTTCGCTACGAAAACGCATTCGCCAAAAGCGCCGATGGTACGAACGTGCCGTATACGGTCTTCTTCCGCGAGGGAACCGCACGAGATGGCATGCGACCGACGCTCGTCGTGGGGTATGGCGCATATGGCTACGATATCGAGCCACCCGTCCCGACGTACGTTGCCGCGTTAAACAGCCTCGGGATCGTCGTCGTCCTCGCGCACGTCCGGGGCGGCGGTGAGTTCGGGGAGCCATGGCACCTCGCCGGCAAGGGCCCGACGAAGCAGCATACGATCGACGATTACGTCGCCTGTGC
Organism: Vulcanimicrobiota bacterium; assembly: GCA_964658425.1. GTDB lineage: Bacteria > Vulcanimicrobiota > Vulcanimicrobiia > Vulcanimicrobiales > Vulcanimicrobiaceae > CAZZYZ01. The sequence goes on from CAZZYZ010000197.1 coordinate 4,321, forward strand.
GCGGGCCGCCGTGGCGAGCGGCTGGACGTCGCACGCGAAGCTTGCGGGCATCGGCGTAAGCGCGGGCGGCATTACCATCGGCGGCGCCGTCACGCAACACCCGGACCTCTTCTCCGTTGCGATCTCGCAAGTCGGCTTCAACGATATGGTCGATCTCGAAAACATGCCGAACGGACCGGGGAACGTTCCCGAGTTCGGCAGCGTGAAGACGCGCGACGGGTTTCGCGACCTGCTCGCGATGAGCGCGTACGATCATGTCGTCCCCGCGAACTATCCCGCGATGATGCTGACGACGGGCCTCAACGACCAGCGCACTTCGCCATGGCAAGTCGCCAAGATGGCCGCGCGGCTGCAAGCATCGACGACGAGCGGAAACCCGATTCTCTTGCGCGCCGACGATCAAGGCCACGGCTTGGTGGGCGACGAGGCCAGTCAGATTCCGGAGTACGCCGACATCTATACGTTCATGCTCTGGCAGCTTGGCGAACCCGGATTCGTTACGACGTAGCGAGACCGGTGCCGCCGACGTCGGTGCGGCACTCGCGAACGCCGTTTACGACGCGATGGGCACACGCGTGTATGAGTTGTCGATCGCGCTGCATAAGGTGCCGTCAACGACGTCGTAGTCGACAGCATCGCAGAGAGGCGTTCATGGACATCACGCAGCTAATTCTCGACGACCATCACGAGCAACGGCGCCTTTTCGGCATCTTGGAGCAGATCGATACGAAGGACGTCGAATCGCTTTCGAACGTGTGGACGCGCCTCGCGACCTTCCTCGAAGTCCATGCCAAGGCCGAAGAGCAGCTCTTCTATCCCGAGCTTTTGCGATCGGGGAAGGGCGCCGGCGACAAACCGACCGCGGCGGCCGAGACCGAAGACGCCATCGAGGACCACAACGAAATTCGCGACGCGATCGCCGCGGTGGCGGGTCACACCGTCGGAAGCGAGTCCTGGTTCGAAGCCGTCGCGAAGGCGAACGAGGCGAACAGCGATCACATGGGCGAGGAAGAGCGCGAAGGGCTAACGGATTTCCGGCAGCACGTAAACCTCGAGACGCGCCACGATCTCGCCGTGAAATTCATCACGTTCGAAGCACGTCACGTCACCGGCGTCGAGGTGGAAGACGTCCCGCCCAACGAGTACATCCGCGA
>CAZZYZ010000198.1:0-5427 GCA_964658425.1 Vulcanimicrobiota bacterium
GTCGGCAGATGTGCCGATAAAGTGAACGCACGGTTTTCCGAATCGCGAAAGACTTGTTCGACCGGTAAGCGACCGAGCCTAAAGCCGCTCGGGCTTCCCGCTGCGTCGGGGACGCGTTTCCGGGCGGCTCCGCGACATCCGCGACGCTCTCCTCCGACTCGCCGCTAGCCGACGATTCGAGGCCGCGATCGGCCGAACGCGCCAGCGAGACGTCGGCGGGAGACTTACACGAACGCTCCCGGCACGTCGATCGCTACGGCGTTCGGCCGACGACCGCCGACCGCTTTCCGTCGACGGCCCTCAGGTAAGACGCTTCACCAGCGCCGTCGTCGCCGCGAGTGCCGCGATCGTCCACGCCGCGGTTCGGAACGATTGCGAGCGTTGCAGCGCGATCCAGGCGTCGCGATCGAAATTCGTCGCGAGCGCCGCGTGTGCCGGGATCGCGAGCGTCGCCGTCAGCACGACGGTCGCGCCGGCGGCCACGGCGCAAACCGCGAGCGGCCGCGCGGTCCCGTTCGGCGGCGCCGAGAGCCACATGACGATGCCGATCGCTTCCGCGAGCCATGCGGGGCCGACGGCCGGAACGATCGCGCGCGTGTGCGCGAGATGATACGCCTGCCACTCGCGAGGCCCCACGCGTGCGAACGCCGGATAGACGACGAGCGATACCGTCCAACTCAAACCCGCGAGATACCAACTCGACGCCGCCGTCACGACGATTCCCCACACGCCCATCAGCGCGTTCGACTCCGTATCTCTCGCGCGAATCGCGTTCGCGATCGGGCATTTCCGCGTCGCACGCAGGTCGTCTCGGATGCCGGCCGGTCGCGTCGCAAGTCCGAATAACAAATGCCGAAGCGAGGCGATCCTCGGTCGAATGCGCGAAGTCGTGCTTTTTGGGCATGGAACCGATACTTCCGATGGCCGCACCGACTTGCCGCACGGGTAGTCGGCCATAAAGACCGCGTCACGGCGAATCGGGGAACGAATCCGGATCCGCTCTGCTTGACGTCCCAGTCTCCTGCGATCTGCCTCGCGTATGCCTCGTTTTCCGACGGGATAGAAATGGGCCGCTCGGGCAATCGCGGCGGAAATCGCTTCCAACCCGATCGGCTAATCAGATCCAGCTCGGGCCCGACGGGTCGATACATCACGATCGTCTCCGCTTCTTGCACTTTAGGCGCCTAGATTCCCGAGGTCACAGACGCGCGTCGATCGGTTCGCTTTCCAGTGCCAAAACGGCGAACACGCACTCGTGAATCGCGCGCAACGGCGCGCCTTCGACGAAACGATGCAGGGCTTCGAGACCGAGCGAAAATTCCTGTAACGCGAGCCTTCGCTTCGTCGCGATCGCTCGTTGGCGAAGGCGTTCGATGTGACGCGGGAGCGAATATTCCGGACCGTACACGATCCGCAAGTATTCGGCGCCTCGCACCTTGAGCGCGGGCTGAAGGACACCGCGTTGTCCGCGCGCGACGAAATCGATCGGCTTGACGACGATTCCTTCGCCTCCGCATTCCGTGAGTTCGGACCACCATGCGACGGCGCTCTCCATCGCGTCGGGATCGTCGAGCGCCGCGTCGAGATAGCGCGTCGCCTGGAGAAGTGCGGGATCTCCCGCGCACAGCTCGGCGAGATTCGTCATGTGCCAACCATGGTCTCTATCCGCGTGAACGGCGCCTTCGGTCGCGAGAAGATGGAACGGCGCGACTCGAAGATCGTCGACGGAGGCCACCGGACGCACGTACCGACGAAATGCCGAGACGTAGGCGTCCGCGGCGTGCTGCCGCGACCGCACGTCGGCGAGTAAGGTCGATGCATCGACGCCGCGCGCGATCGCCGACTCGAGAGCCGCGCGCGACGCGGAAAGGCCCGCGACCGCGGCTTCACCGACGGGTGCGTATTGTCGATCCACGAGCGATTGCGCCTTCGTAGACCACGGCATGATCTCCGCGTCGAGACAGACCCACGTCGTTTCGAAGCGCGACCAAAATCCCGTGCGCTCGAGCGCATCGGCGACGCGATCGAGCAAGGCCGTGCCGAGATGCGCTTCGGCGCCGGCGAAGAACGCGCGTCCGGTACGCGTCACGACCACGCCTCGCCCGACTTCGACGCCGAATCGACGCCTTGCCGCGTCGTCGTCCTTCGCGAGCACGATGACCGCGCGGCTTCCCATGTGTTTCTCTTCGAGCACCACCCGTTCGACGCCCGATTTCCGGTAATACGCGAAGGCTTCGTCGGGATGCTCGAGGAGCGTTTCGCGGAGACTCGTCTCCGACGGCGACATGGTCGGCGGAAGGTAGATGAGCCAACGCGGATCCACGCAAAAGCGGCTCATGATCTCGAGCGCCGCGGCGGCGCGATCGGCCGGTATCGCGACCGACGACAAATAGCGCGTTTCGATCCGTCGCTTCCCCGCAACGTCCGCGAGATCGATCGCATCGTCGGCCGCCTGTTGTGCGGTCGAGTCCGCGCGATTGGGGACGAGCAACGGCCGCACGGGTTCGACGTAGGTCCGGCGCGCGCGGACTTCCACGAGTTCGCGCTCGGGGTACCGCAGTGCCGTCAACGCGCCGCCGTAGACGCACCCGGTATCGACGCAGATGGTATTGTTGACCCATTCCGCTCGCTCGACGGCCGTGTGGCCGTACACGACCGACGCTTTTCCGCGGTATTCGGTCGCCCACTCGTAGCGGACGGGGAAGCCGTATTGATCCGTTTCACCGGTGGTCTCGCCGTAGAGCGCGAACTCGCGAACCTCTTTCGAGCCGCGTCCTTGCATGTCGGCGCGTAACCCCGCATGTGCCACGACGAGCTTACCGCCGTCGAACCAATAATGGCTCACGAGATTTTCGATGAAGGCGACGACCTCACGTTGGAACGCTTCACGCTCGGCTTCCGGGAGCGCGCCTAACTGCGCGAAGGTCTCCGCGAGACCGTGCGACACCGTGACGTTTCTGCCCGTCAACTTGCGGGCGAGTTTGTTCTCGTGATTCCCCGGTACGCAGAGCGCCGAGCCCGACGCGACCATCGACATCACGAGACGGAGCGCCGGAACGACGCCCGGCCCACGATCGACGATATCGCCCAGAAATACGGCGCGTCGTCCGTCGGGATGGACGCGCGTCGATCGACCGTCGCGCTCGATTTCGACGTACCCGAGGCGATCGAGCAATTCGGCGAGTTCGTCGTAGCAACCGTGAACGTCCCCGATGATATCGAAGGGTCCCGAATCACCGCGTTTGTCGTTGTAGAGCGGTTCGCGTACGATCGAGACGGCCTCGACTTCGTCCTCGCTCGAAAAAACGTAAACGGCTCGATACCCTTCTCGCCGTAGAGACTTGATGGATTTTCGCAGAAGTCGCGCGTGATCGTGCACCACGCGCGCGCCGAACGTGCGATCCGCGCGCGCGCGGTTGCGCTCGACGCTGACGTCGGGCGGGAGGTCGAAGACGATCGCGACCGGCAACGCGTGGAATCGACGTGCGACCTCGACGCCTTTTACACGATCCTCCGCGCGGACGTTCGTCGCGTCGATGACCGTCAGGCGTCGCGCGGCCAGGCGTTTCGACGCGATCGTATAGAGCAGCTCGAACGCATCCGCCGTCGCGGTCTGATCGCTCTCGTCGTCGGCGACGAGCCCGCGACATCGATCGGACGAGACGACCTCCGTTCCGAGAAAGTGTTTCGCCGCAAACGTCGATTTTCCGGAGCCCGACGCGCCGACGAGCGTGACGAGCGCGAAATCGGGAATCGTCACGCGCATCGAAAGATCGCCATCTGCGTCGGCGGGCCGTCGGTCGGATCCACGTCGCCGATCGGCCGGAATTCGACCGAATATCCGTATTCGGCCGCGACATCGTTTGCCCATGCGGTAAACTCGGCGCGCGTCCATTCGAAGCGGTGGTCCGGGTGACGCATCGTTCCCGATGGAAGCGATGCGAATCGCACGTTGTACTCGCGATTCGGCGTCGTGACGATCGTTACGGGCGATGCGATCGCACCGAAAACGACGCGGGCGAGCGTCGCGAGTCGGTCCGGTTCGACGTGCTCGATAACCTCCAGTAACGCGACCGCACCGAATCCGAAGAGTCGACGATCGACGTAGAGCAGAGACGTTTGCACGAGTTCGATGGCTTCGCGCTTCGCCACCGGCATCTGCGCGCGCGAGAGGCGGTCGCGCGCGAATTCGAGTTCGCGCGCGGCCACGTCGGCACCGAGAACGCGCACGATCGATGCTTCGCGAGCGAGCGCGAGGAGCAGGTCGCCGTCGCCGCAGCCGAGGTCCGCCACGGAAGTGGCCCGAGCGTCTTTTAGCGCCTCCATCACGGCGGCGATCCGTCGTTCCTGTAAGCGCAACGGGCGTTCGAGCGACGTCTCGCCCGATGCCGCTCCCGGGCTCGGTGCCGTGGGTTCGTCGTCGTTCGCGTTCAACCGCGCGACGGCGGTTCGCGCGAGTTTGGGCGCTCGCGCGAGATAACGCTTCGTAATCGTCTCGCGCTCGGGATGCGCCGCGAGCCATTCGCCGCCGTGACGGAAGAGTTTTTCCACCTCGGCTTCGTCGACCCAATAATGCTTGCGCTCGTCGAGGACCGGAATGAGGACGTACAGATGCGAGAGCAGGGTCGAGAGCGTCGTCGAGGCGGAGAGCGCGATGCGACGATAACGGCCGACGCGCGCCGACTCCGGAACGTCGACCGGGTCGTCGTCGATCGCATATCCGAGCGGCCCGAACAATCGCGCGGGCAATCCCGGCTCGTCGACCGCTACGGGCGAGATGACGGCTTCCAGCGCCATCGGCCGTGAGGCGAGCTCCGGCCGATCAGATCGTCCGCCGAGCGCCTGCCCGTACACCTTCGCGATCGCGACGCTCATGAAAGACGATACGACGTACGGCCGATCGTTGACGTACGTTTCGATCAGACCGCCATCCGTCGACGACGGACGGCCGCGAACGAGCGCGACGGGATCTATATCGAGCATCAGGGCGGCGGTGCACCGCGCGTCGTTCGCCTCGGGATAGAACACGTGCGCGGATCCCGCGGACAGCTCGAACGTCTGAAAGCGATCCGGATGCTTGCGCAGGAGAAAACCGAGATCGCGCGCCGGAGCGGTCGTGCTCGTCAGGGTGAGCAACATGGAATCGACCTTCGCGCAACCTCCAGGCCGCTCTTCGTCCCGACCCGGTGCGGCGTCGCGTGGCGCGGTTTCAGTCGCGACCGATCGTCGTCGAGACCGTTCAGTACGTCGCCTCGAAGCGGACTCGTGCATCGGCCCCGTGTCGTCGGGCGTCGCGGAAAAGCGGGCCGCCTACATCGCGTCGTCGTCGGCCCGATGACGCCGATATCCGAACCTCGTATGCGTCCTCTCGAACGAACGAAACGCAGTCGTGCCGAGCGGATCGCTTCGATCCGCGCCACTCGGGGT
>CAZZYZ010000199.1:0-5420 GCA_964658425.1 Vulcanimicrobiota bacterium
TTGTGACATTAGCGCGACGACCGTCGCGCGTCTTCACGCGCGACGAACTGCTCGCCGTCGCACCGCGGCTCGATCCGGCCCGCATCAGCGTCCTCTATCCGGGCGTCGCCGCCGACATCGCCTCCGTCGTGCGACGGCCATCAGGCGACATCGCTGTTTCTGCCTCGCTCGCTACGGCTCTCGTCGTCGGCACGGTCGAGACGCGAAAAAACCTCGAACTCATGGTGCGCGTCGCCGCCGAGATTCCGAGCTTACGCGTGATATCCGTCGGCCCGTTCACGCCGTATCGCGAACGCGTGCTGGCCCTCGCCGCCGAGCTTGGCGTCGCCGAGCGGATCGAGCTACGCGGCTACGTTCCGCGCGCGGAATTGCTCGAACTTTACGCGACGGCGACGTTCGCCGCGATGCCGTCGCGTTACGAAGGCTTCGGTTACGGCGCGGCGCAGGCGCTCTGCGCCGGCATCCCGCTCGTCTCGTCGGACGCCGCGTCGTTACCCGAAGTCGTCGGCGATGCCGCGCCGCTTCTCGGGCCGGGCGACGTCGCGGCCTGGATCGAGACGTGCCGCACGTTCCTCGCCGATCATCCGCGCGCCGACGCTCGCGCCGCGAGCGCTCGCCCCCTCGCAATCGCCCGCTTCGCCTGGGCCGCGACTGCAACCGCGGCGATGACCGTGTACGATACGATCGGTCGAAATTGATATCCGGCAGCACGGAACGCGTAACCGAGCGGCGTTTAATACACGAGCGAATCGGGCGCGCCGGGCGAGGCGCTGCCGTCGTCGGGGGCGAGGATGAGGCGGACGGGATAGGACGAGCCGCCCTCGGGCATCGTCACGATCTCGGTTCGGATGAAGCTGCCCGGCGGAATCGTATACTGCCGTAGTTTGTAGTGCCCGAACGCGGGCAGCGCATGGGCTTGCACGAGCACGCGATCGATGACGAACGTCCCCGTCGCGCGGCCGCCGCGCGGGCTCGCGTAGAGCGCGATCTGGCGTGCGTTGTGCGGATCGTTGTTGACGATTCTCACCGTCACGCTCTGCAGCACGCCGTAATCGCCCGCGAGGGTCTGCCCCTCGACCGTATTCGGCAACGGGATCTGGCCGATCGGAATCTCGAGATCGGGTCCGTCGGTATCGTAACTCTTGTCGAAAAAGAATTCGGGGATCGAATAGATGCCGCGCGCGTGCGGATGATCGCCGAGCAGCAGCGCGGTGTCGGCGACCGGGCCGTCGATCGGGTCGGCGGCGTTCTGGGCGACGAGCGTGAGATGGAGTTGCGGTCCGTCGATCTCGTGGATCTGCGCGATCGCGCTCACGAGCGACTTCGCGGGCAACGCCTGTTGCGAGAGCGTGACGGTCGCGCCGGCGGGGACGGCGATCACGCTCCCTTCCTGTTGCGCGCGGCGCACGAGGAAGCGTTCCGTCGAGAGATGGCCGATCTGCATCTCGTTCGTCCCGGGCCCGGCCGCACCGACGATGAACTGCACGAGCGCGGGCTGCGCGCCGGTATTGCGAACCTTGAGCACGATGCGGCGATCGGGCTCGCCCGCGGGATTGAAATGATAATATAAAAAGCGGCGCGCCTGCGTCGCATCGATATCGGCCGTGAAGAGCATCCCGTTTTCGTGCAGGCGTTCGGGGAAGTCGCTCACGAGCAGCGACTCCGGCGCCACGGGCGGTTGCGCGAAATTCTCGACGCGAACGTGCGTCGTCCCGAGGACCGTGAAGTACGGATCGCCAGCGATCGCGATCGGTACGTCGACGAACGTTACGTCGTCGACGCCGAGGGTCGCGGGGACGGCGAACGACGCCGGGCCGACGGCCGCCGTCGCACCGGGGCGCGTGCTCGCGGCGGCGATCGCTGCAGCGACGGCCTGCTCTCGTACGAAGAGTTGCGTCGCCGGGCTCCCCGTGATCCGTACCGAGGCGTTCGTGGAGACGTCGCCCGCGGGGAACGCGACGCGCACCGGAACCACGCGCGTCAGGCCGCGCCCGTCGGTGAGGGTAACCGTCGTCGCGCCGAGCGCTTTGCCGACGATCGTCACCGTCCGCGCTTCCTGATCGACGGTCGCGCTCGCGAGCGCGGGGTCGGCGACGACGGCCGTGACCGTGCCGAGGACCGAGAGGATCTGCAACGTCTGCGTGCCGCCGGGCGAGATGCCGGCCGACGCGGGATCGACGGTGATCGGCGGCTGCGTCGGCACGGGCGTCGGCGCCGCGGGGACGGCGGGCGCAGCTCCCGCCGCCGGCGTCGTGCCGTCGCTCGGCGCGGCCGATGGCGCGCTTCCCGCGGGCACCGTCGTCGCGAAGGGGCTCGCCGAGCCGGACACGGGCGTCGCAGTGGGGGCCGGCGTTACGACGCTCGGCGCGGGCTGCGCGCGCACGCCGCCGCTACGGAACGCGGCGACGCACGCGAGCGCCATGGCGATGCTCGCCGCGACGCTCCGCGTGCGAGCGTTATGCGAGCGCAATATCTCGCATCACGGATGATGCGAGCAACGTCTTATAACCGACACTTGGAAAGAGCACCGTGATGAGATCCTTCTCCGCGCGCTCGACCGTGCCTTGACCGAACTTCGGATGCGTGACGATATCCGCGATGCTGTAACCGCTCGTGACGCGCGAATCGACTTTCTTCGCCGTGGCGGTCGCGACGCGCAAACAATTGTCGCACTGGCCGCACGACTCCGGCAAGAAATTCTCGCCGAAGTAATTGAGGATGAAGCGGCGGCGGCAACCGCGTGTCTCCGCATACTGCAGCATCATCGCGAGCTTGCTCTGATCGTACGATTTCTTCGTATCGTAATTCGTGAGATTGAGGACCTTCTCGCGGTTCTCGAGGGCCGTCGGCATGAGGCCGTACCGCGAGCGCGAGCGCATCTCGATGAACCCGGCTTTCTTCAGGAGCGCGAGCACGACTTTGAGTTTCGTGAGCGGCAGCTGCGAGATTTTCCGCAGATCCGCGAGCGAGACGCCGTCTTCCTGACCGCCGAAATACTCGAGCGTCCCGAACACTTTCTGCACGTCTTCGATATCGGGATACTTGCCGGTCAAGAAATAATTCTGTACGCGCGTATCGCTCATGCGATAGAGCAGGACGCACCGCGAAAGATTTCCATCGCGGCCCGCGCGGCCGGCTTCCTGCGTATACGCTTCGACCGAGCCCGGCAGATCGTAATGAACGACGAACCGAATGTTCGGTTTGTCGATCCCGAGCCCGAACGCGTTGGTCGCGACCACGGCGCGAATCGCTTCACCCATGAACAATTCGTGGACCGAAACGCGGTCGTGTTTCTGAAGTTTCGAGTGATAGACGGCGGCGGGAAGATCGAGTTGGTCGTGGAGATACTTCTGCACGTCGAGCGCGTTCTTGATCGTCGCCGTGTAGATGATCCCCGTCCCTTCGAGGCCCTGCTCGAAGAGGCGCTTGAGATTCTTGAGCTTCCCCGCCTCGTTCTCGGCGCGGATGACCTCGTAGCGCAGGTTCGGGCGGTCGAAGCCCTTGACGACGGTCGCCGCTTCGGGGATGCCGAGCTGCGCGAGGATATCTTCGCGAACGGCCGGCGTCGCGGTCGCGGTGAGCGCGAGGACGGTCGGCTTTCCGAGCAGCCCGATCACGTTGCCGAGCGCGAGATAGGCCGGCCGAAAATCGTGGCCCCATTGGCTGATGCAATGCGCTTCATCGACGACGAAGAGCGGGGTCTCGATCTTCTGCAATAGTGCGACGAAGCGCTGATCTTCGAGCTTCTCCGGCGTGACGAACACGATCTTGATCTCGCCGCGCGCGATCCGCGCCCAAGCCGCCATCTCCTGATCTTCGCTCAGCGTCGAGTTCAGCGCGACGTTGTTCGTGTAGCCACGCTCGCGCAGCATATCGAGCTGATCCTTCATGAGCGCGATCAGCGGGCTGACGACGATCGTCGTGCCCGCGAGCAAGAGCGCGGGCAACTGATAGCACAGGCTTTTGCCCGCGCCCGTGGCGAGGATGGCGAGGGTGTCCTTGCCGTCCATCACGCGCGCGACGGCCTCGGCTTGACCCGGATTGAACGAAGCGAAGCCGAATAGCTCGCGGAGCTTATCCGCGTACGGTACGTCGACTCGAACGGCCCTTGCCACCTAACACTCCCCTAAAACGCACGCCCGCCCATTCGTGTAACGAAATGGAGCCGGTTCGCCGTTCTAGTGAGATACCCGAGGCAAAGTTTCGCGAAACAAGTAGGGCGCGTACCGAACGCGAATCCGGCACGCGTGTCCCTCTATCGAACCTGGCGCCCCCGTTCGTTCACCGATCTCGTCGGCCAGGACACCGTCGTGCGCACGCTGCGAACCGCACTGACGACGGGCAAGCTCGCCCACGCCTATCTGTTCTCCGGGCCGCGCGGCAGCGGGAAGACCTCGGCTGCGAAGATCCTCGCGCGCTGCATCGAGTGCGTGCACGGGCCGACGCCCGAACCCGACAACACGTGCGAGAATTGCGTCGCGATTCTCGAGGGCCGGGCGATGGACGTCTTCGAGATCGACGCCGCGTCGAACCGCGGCATCGACGAGATCCGCGCGCTGCGCGATTCGGCAAAATTCGCACCGGCCGCGATGCGCATGAAAGTCTTCATCATCGACGAGGCGCACATGCTCACGCGCGAAGGCGCGAACGCGTTCCTCAAGACGCTCGAAGAACCGCCCGCGCACGTCGTCTTCATCCTCGCGACGACCGCGCCCGAGGCGCTGCCGCCGACGATCCTTTCGCGATGTCAGCGGTACGCGTTCCGGCGCATCCCCGTCGACGTGATGATCGCGCGGATGCGCGAGATCGCGCGCGCCGAGCAGATCGAGATCGACGACGGCGCGCTCGGTGCGCTCGCCTATCGCGCCGACGGCGGCTTGCGCGACGCGCTCACGATGCTCGAACAGGTCGCGTCGTTCGCGGGCGGGGCCGTCGACGTCGCGGCCGTCGACGCGGCGTTCGGCGTGACCGGTCGCACGTACGCGCGGGCGCTCGTGCAGGCGGTCCTCGCGCTCGATGCGGCGCGGTCGCTGCGCACGATCGACGCGGCGAGCGACGCGGGTGCCGATATGCTCGGCCTGATCCGCGGCGCGATCGGCGAGTACCGCGACCTGCTCGTCGCCCGGCTCGATCCCGCGTTGCTCGCGCGCGATCTCGCGGTCGCCGATGCCGATGCGGCGGTCGCCCTCGCGGCGTCGGTCTCCCAGCCGAAGATCGTCCGCGGCCTGCGGCTCCTCGGGGACGCGCTCGCCGCGGGCCGCGCCTCCGGAAATCCGCGCCTCGAGCTCGAGACCGCCGTCCTGCGGCTCGTCGTGCAGACCGAGGACCCGTCGCTCGACGCGCTCGCGGCCCGCATCGCGGAGCTCGAATCGGGCACGCGCCCCGCAGCGGTCCCTACCCCGCCGCCGCGCGTGCCCGAG
>CAZZYZ010000200.1:0-5404 GCA_964658425.1 Vulcanimicrobiota bacterium
GAGGCGCTCGGCGTCGCGCTCGGGAGCGGGACGGGCGACGGCGTCGCGGCCGCGGTCGAGCGCGGGGTCGGCGGAAGCAGCGATTGCGGGCCGACGGGCGGGACGGGCGGGATCGGGACCTGCGTCGGCGTCGCGCTCGGATTCGGGGTCGGCGTCGGTTGGTTCGCCTGCGCCGGGGCCGGGGTGTCGCCGGTATCGGATCCGGGCTGCGGCGCGTTCGTCGAAAGGGATTGACCGCTCGGCGCCTGGACGTTCGGCGAAGCCGAGGCGTCCGCTTGGGCGACGGCCTGTGCGACCAGATCGCGATCCGTGTGCGCCTTCGTCGGCGTCGGCGTCCACCAGTTCACGGGCGCCTGCCCGCTCGCGGGCGTCTGGGCGGTCATGAACGACGGATCGGGAGACTCGACCGGCCCGGGCTTCACGCCGCAGGCGGTCCGCTTGTAGAGCAGCGCGGCGACGGCGGGATCGAGGTTCGACGTCGCGTCGCTGCTCGCGAAGATCGGCGCGCAATTGAGCGCGACGCTCGTAAGGGCGAGCATCGCGAGGGTCCGACGCAAACGTTCCAACATCCCTATCGCTCGACTCGCCAGAAAAGAAACGCGCCCGCGCCGCCCATGATGAGGTTCGGCATCCACGCGGCGAGATACGGATCGAGCGCGTGATTCTTCCCGAGCGCGCCGAAGATCGCGGAGAGCGCGAAATACACGAAGAGCAACAGGATCGAAAGCGTGACGCCGAGCCCCTTCCCGAGGCTGCGGCCGCGCTTCCCGACCGAGGCCGCGAGCGGCAGCGCGAGCACGACGCTGATGAACGCGGAGAACGGCTGCGCGAGTTTTTGCGCGAGCGTCATCTTGAGCGTGTCGAGCGTCGAGCCGCCCTGCCCCGTCGAGGCCATCGCTTTGATCTGGCCGCGCAGCGCCTTCGAATTGACCGCGTACGGATCGTTCGCGGTCGTATTGAAGAATTGGTTGAGCGTCTCACCGACGGGCAGGCCGATCGAGATGTCGTGCGAGGGCGCGGAGACTTCGAGTTCGCCCGTCGGCTTGAACGTCGTGATCCGCGCATCGACGAGATGCATCGTCTGATTCTCGACGTACGCTTTCTGCGCGTTGACGACGGAGCGGAACGGCCCGCGCGTCGCGGCTTTGAAGATCATCACGTCGTCCATCGTGCGCTTGTCGTCCTCGACGCGGCCGACGTAGAAGACGTCGCCCGTCGAATCGTCCTTGCGAAAGAAATCCGGGACGATCGGCAGTTCTTCGGTGTGATAGACGATCTGATAGAACGTGCGCGTCGAGAGCTCGATGCTCTTCGGGGCGATCGTCTCGTTGATGTAATACGATATGCCGAACATGACGAGCCCGAGCACGAGCGGCGTGCGCGCGATGCGCACGAAACGGATCCCCGACGTGCGTAGCGCCGTGATCTCGTTATCTTGCGCGAGCCGGCCGAAACCCATGAGCGACGCGAAGAGCGTCGCGAACGGAAACGCGAGCGGCGTCGATTGCGGGATGCGCAGAACGAGAAATCGCAACACGAGGAAGATCGGCGCGTGCGCGTTGATGATGTAGTCCGCGGCGAGAAAAAAGATGTTCACGAACCAGAACATCAGATACGCGCCGAACGCGAAGCCGAACGGTGCGGTGAGCTCCCGCGCGACGTAGCCGTCGAGCAGCGGTAAGCGCGGCAGACGGAACTTCGGCGTGAAGGGTGCGACGCGCGCCGTCTGCATGATCGCCACGATTAGCTGCCGGCGCTATTGAATTCGGCGGTCACGCGGGCGACGTACGCACGGGTCTCCGAGAACGGCGGCACGCCGTGGGACGCATCGACCGCTCCCGGACCCGCATTGTAGGCGGCGAGGGCGAGCGGGACGTTGTTGTGATAGCGCGCGAGCAGATCGCGAATGTACCGGCAGCCGCCCGTCATGTTCTCCGCCGGATCGAAGGCGTTGAGGACGCCGTAGGTGATCGCGGTGTCGGGCATCAGCTGCATCAGCCCCTGGGCACCGGCTCGGCTGACGGCGCTCGGATCGCCGTGCGATTCGACGTCGACCATCGCGCGCACGAGCTTCGGCGAGATGCTGTTCGCGCGGGCGTTTGCGGCGACGAGGCGCGCGAGCGTACGGCCGTCCATCGCATGCGGGCCGCCGGGCACGAAGCCGCCGCCGCTACAACCAAACAGCGTCCCGAGCAAAAATGCCGCGACGATAACTCTCACGATTCGGCCTTCGGTTCGCGCGACGGCGCGCTCCGCCTGTCGGCACCCACCCCAATTACGGGTTCTTGATGGATTGTGCGCGGCACCCGGTTGCCACGGTCGGCGTCCCCCGGTATAGTGGTGGCAAGTGGCGATAGGTGGGGCGAAGTGGAGGTCTTTCCCTGATCCGGGATATTCCGCGATTTACCGGCCGATCCGAGCACGCTCTTGACGACAAGGGCCGCCTCATCGTGCCCGCCCGCTTTCGCGAACGCCTCGGCGCCGGGTTCATCGTGACGATCGCCGAGCCCGAACCGTGCCTCGCGCTCTATCCGCTCGCGGCCTGGGACGCGTTCTGCGAACGCCTCGACGCGGCGCCGGTCAAGGACGAGCGTTTCCGGCAGATCGTCCGTCATCTTTTCGCCCATACGGACGAGGCGACGTGCGACGGCCAGGGCCGGCTCCTCGTCCCGCCGGCGCTGCGCGCGTTCGCGGGTTTCGAACGCGACGTCGTCGCGATCGGCTCCCTCACGCGGGTCGAGCTCTGGGCGAAAGAGCGATTGCACACCTTCGATCCATCGGCAGGCGACACGGGCGCCTTCATGACGGAGCACGGGCTCTATTAACGATGAGCACGCCGACGGTTCGCCGCACGTCCCCGTCCTGCTCGCCGAGTCGCTCGAAGCGCTCGCCGTCGTTTCGGGCGGCCTCTATCTCGACGCCACCTTCGGCGCGGGCGGCCACACGGCCGCGATCGTCGCGGGCGGAGCTCGGGTCGTCGCGTTCGACCGAGACCCTCGAGCGCGGGTCCCGCCCGCGCTCGAGGCCTCCGTCACGCTCGTACGCCGCGATTTCGCGGAACTCGAGGCCGGGCTCGACGAACTCGGCATCGCCGCGGTCGACGGCGTCCTCTTCGATCTCGGCGTCTCGTCGATGCAGTTCGACCGCCCCGAACGCGGTTTCTCGCTCGCGCGCGACGGTGAGCTCGACATGCGCATGAACGACGGCGCGGGCCGAACGGCCCTCGAGCTCCTCGAAGAGACGGGCGAGACCGAGCTCGCCGACCTCATCTTCACGTACGGCGAGGAACGCGCGTCGCGCCGGATCGCGCGTGCGATCGTCGCCGCGCGCGCCGCGGGGCGCCTGCCGACGCGCACGCTCGAGCTCGCGCGCCTGATCGCGGGCGTCGTCCACGTGAGCGGCAAGCGCGAGCGGATCCATCCGGCGACGCGCACCTTCCAGGCGCTCCGGATCGCCGTCAACGACGAGCTCGGCGCCCTCGAAAAGGGGCTCGCCGCCGCGATCGCCCGCACGAGACCGGGCGGCCGGATCGCCGCGATCAGTTTTCATTCGCTGGAGGACCGCATCGTGAAGCACCGCTTTCGGGACGACGAACGGCTACGTGCGGTCATCAAGAAGCCGCTTCCGGCGAGCGCAGAAGAGGTCGCGCGCAACCCTCGATCGCGCAGCGCCAAGCTGCGGGCCGCGGAGCGCCTCGCGTGACCGCTCACGCCCTGCCGCTCCCGCTCCCGCCCGAAGACGAACTCCTCCCGAGCGTCGGCACGCGTGCCGGCCGGACCGCCGTCTCGCGCCGGCGTTCCCAGACGCGCCGCGCGCGCCGGGCGTCGTACGTGCGGATCTTCCTCGTCGTCGGCGTGCTGACGCTCGCCGCGGTGATCTATCTCGGCCTGATGGCGAACCTCACGCGCCTCACCTACCAGCTCGAGAGCGCGGCGCAGACCCGCGCCACCCTGGCCGACGAGAGCGCGCAGCTCGACGACACGATCGCGCGCCTCGAATCGCGCGAGCGCCTCTCGGAGCTCGCGGCGCGGCTCCGCATGCACGAACCGCAGACGTTCGCCGAGGTCGCGCTCCCCGCGCCGCCGCGGCCGCAGTCGCACGGCCTCGCGTTCCTCTCCTGGCTGAGGTGACCGGCGCCCGGCGCCGCCCGGCCGAGGCGGCGATCCGCACGAGTTCGCGCCGTGCGAAATTCGCGTTCTACGTGCTGCTCGGCTTCGCGCTCTTCGTGCTCGCGCGGTTCTTCATCGTGCAGGTCCGGATGGGCCCGAAGCTCGCGGCGCAGGCGTACGATCAGCACCTCACGGCGACGACGTTCGCGGCGCAGCGCGGAGCGATCTACGATCGAGACGGCAACGTCCTCGTCCGCTCGCTGCCCTCGCAGAGCGTCTACGCCTCGACGGGCGACGTCGTCGGCGTCGCGCACACGGCGAGCGAACTCGCGCGGATCCTCGGCGACCAGAGCCCGGCGGCGCTGCGGGCGAGCCTCGGCGGGACGCCCGGCTACGTGCAGATCGATCACAAGGTCTCGCGCGATCGAGCCGACGCGATCGAGAAGCTCGCGCTCGCGGGGATCAGCATCGTCCCCGAGGTCACGGGCGTGCGCTTCGTCCCCTCGGGGCGGCTCGCATCGACCGTCATCGGCTTCACGGGCTTCAACGAGAACGGGCTCGACGGCCTCGAGTATTCGTACGATGCGGTGCTGCGCGGGACGCCGGGCCGGATGACGCTCGAGGACGACGGCCGGCAGCACACGATCCCGTTCGCGCAGCCGCACGTCGTCGTGGCGGCGCAGCCGGGCCGGTCGCTCGTGCTCACGCTCGATTCGTACCTACAGTACGAGGTCCAACGCGTCTTGGGTGCGACCGTCGCGAAGTGGCATGCCGAGAGCGGCAGCGCGCTCGTGATGGATCCCTATACGGGCGAGATCCTCGCGCTCGCGAACGCGCCCGATTACGACGTCCGCCACTATTCGCGGTTCTCGGACGACGAGCGCCGCGATCGTGCCGTCACCGATGCGTACGAACCGGGCTCGACCTTCAAGCTCGTGACGGTCGCGGCGGCGATCGATAGCGGCCGGGTCGCGCCGGACGAGCGATTCGTCGCGACGGACGAGCTCGAGGTCGGCGGCCGCACGATCCACAACGCCGACGACGGCATGATGGCGCAGGGCCGCGGCAGCGAATCGGTCGCCGACATCATCGCGTACTCGCACAACGTCGGCGCCGCGCGGATCGGGCTCGCGCTCGGTGCGCGACGGATGTCGGCCGCGCTCGCGCGTTTCGGATTCGGCGAGACGACGAACGTCGGGCTCCCGGGCGAGAGCGCGGGGATCGTGCCCGCGCTCGCGGATTGGAGCGCGAGCACGCTGCCGACGATCGCCTTCGGCCAGGGCATCGCGACGACG
>CAZZYZ010000201.1:0-5342 GCA_964658425.1 Vulcanimicrobiota bacterium
GCATCGAGGACGATCGACGTCGCGATCGCCGAGAAATTATCGGCACCGCGCGCGCCCGTCGTGAAGCCGCGCGTGTGCTGGGCGTCGTCGCCCGCGAGCGTGACGTTCGCGAGCCCGTCGCTCGCGATCGCCTCGACGAGCGCGTACTGCGCGAGCGTGAGATCTTGTGCGTCGTCGACGAGGATCGCCGCGTAGCGCCGGCGTGCCGTCTCGCGAAGTTCCGGCCGCTCGCGCACGAGCGCGACGGCCTCGTAGACGGCGTCGGTCGGCGTGAGGCAGCCGAGGCCGACGAGCTCTTCGAGATAGCGCTCGTAGAGCCGTGCGAGCACCTTCACGAGATCGGTCTCTCGCGTGCGTTGCCGCTCGAGTTCGGCCGGATCCGCACGCAGCGAGTCGCGATATTTTTCGGGAGTTTCGATGATGAGATCGGAACTCGCGAAGTTCGGCGGCGCGCCGTAGAACGCGGCCGCTCCGCGAAGACCCGCGGCTTTGAAGGCCTCGGGCGAGACGAGCGATCCGCGGAGTTTACGCACGAGCCGAAAGGCGGCGGCGGCGAAACGTTCGGGCGTTTTGAGGCCGGGTATCTCGGGATCGATCTCGCCGGCGACGAGCTCCGTCCATGCGAGATCGAAGAGCTCGGCGCCCGCGCGTTCGAAGTGCATCGACGCACGGACGTCGTCGATCGTCTCGAGCGATCCGAAGTGCGGCTGCGCCTCGCGTAAGAACGCGAACGCCGTCGCGCCGAACGAGGTCGCGACGACGTTGGCCGGCGCGCCGAGGTGCGCGAGCTCGCGCTGCAAACGCGCGACGCCGAAATCGGTCGGCGCCGTCACGAGGATGCGCTCCGGCGCGACTTCCGCGGCGAGCGCGATCGCGCGCTGCAGCAGCGCGTACGTCTTTCCGGCTCCCGCCGGACCGCGAAGCGCGAGCGATCCGCCCGCGATCGGGTGTGCGACGCCGCGCCGCTGGGCGGCACCGAGCTCGTTCGCCTCCGCGCTCGCGTTCATCGGCCGAACCGACTCTCGCTCGCGAGCGGGCGGTCGCGGCACGCGTTCGCGTAGGCGCAATACGTGCACGTCGCGGGGTCGTCCGTCGCGGCGAAGCGTTCGAGCGGCGCGTCCGCGAGCGTCGCGGCGATCTCGCCCATCCGCGCGCGCGCGCGCTCGAGTTCGTCGATCCCGATCGTGCCGACGAGCGCACTCGAATAACCCTGCGGCGCCGCGATCGGCACGACTTCGAGCTCGACGGGCGTCACGTCGCGCGACGCGTCTTTGAGCGGGACGAGCGAGAGCCGCGAGACGCGATCGCCCTTCGCCGTCTGCGCCCAATAGTAGAACGGCAACTGAAATTCGCGATGCTTCGCGATCTTCTTCCGATACTCGGCCGCGCTCTCGGCGATGTTCCCCGTCTTGTAATCGACGATCGTAATGTTCCCCGTCGCATCGTCGCGATCGAGTCGATCGATGTAGCCGATGAATTGGTGGCCGTCCAGTTCGAGTTCGACCGTCGCTTCGATGCCGACGACGGCGAACGGGTGTTTGCGCGCGCGCTCGACGAACCACGCGAGATAGCGCTTCGCCGTGCGTTGCGCGCGGCGGCGCTGCAATTCGTATTCGACGGTCGTCGGGAAGCCCGAACGGTAGCGCTCGAACGACGCGTTGATCGCGCCTTCGAGTTTGCGTTCGAGGACGTGCGGTTCCGCCGTATCGGCCCGCGGAAACTCTTCGTGAAAGCGTTCGAGCGCCCAGTGGAACGCCGTGCCGTAGAACGATGCGGCGGAACCCGCATCTTCGACGGCCGCGCAGACGTACCGAAAATACCAGCGCCGCTCGCACTCCGAGAACGTGTTGAGCGAGGACGCACTGAAATGCGTCTTACGGCGCTTCACGGGCCGCGGCATTTCGGGCGCGCGCCGCGCGAACGGCGTTCGCGGTTCGTTCGCGCTTCGTGCCGCGGCGATGCCGCGCGCGGCGCGATCGAGCGCGCGCACGTAGGCGCCCGCGTCCCAAGCATCGGCGGGCGGCGCGCCGCTCGGCGTCTCGACCGCGATCGCGCGCGCGATCTCGAACGCGGCGCGCTCGGACTCGTCGAGTGCGCCGTCGCCCGCGAAGGCCAGGCCGATCGTCGCGACGTGTTCCGCACTCGAGGCGCCCTGCGCGCGATATGCCGCGGCGAGTTCGTCGAGCGCGCGCGCGAACCGGCGCGCGGCGACGGCGCTTTCGTGGCCGAGCGGGATCGTCTCGCGCCCGATCGTCGCGGCGAGGCCGTAGCGCTCGCTAGCGGCGACGCAGAGCGCGCGCGCGTCGGCCGCGGGGACGCCGGAGTAGGGCGACGAGATCGCGCGGCGCGCCGCCGCATCGTCGCGCGTCGCCGCATAGCGCGTGAGATCGCGCACGAAGCCGAGGAAGCGGCGGCCGCCCGAACTCGTTTGCGAAGCGGCGGCGTCTACGACGGCGATGGGGATATCGAACATGTATCGTAGCGGCGCTTCGAGCTTCGCCCGGCGGGACCCCGCGCTCGCTTCGGGAAGGGCGCGCTGATGCGCAGGCTGATCGTCGGAGTGACGGGTGCGAGCGGAAGCGCGTATGCGCTGGCGACGCTGCGTGCGCTGCGCGCGGCGCGCGACGTCGAGATCCATCTCGTCATGACCGGGCAGGCTGCGAAGACGATCGAACTCGAGACCGATTCGACGGCGGACGATCTCGTCGCGCTCGCGGACGTCGTTCACGCCGACGATAACCTCGCGGCTTCGATCTCCTCGGGATCGTTTCTCACGGACGGCATGATCGTCATTCCGTGCTCGATGCGCAGCGCGTCCGCGATCGCGTATTCGATGAACGGCAATCTGCTCGTTCGCGCGGCCGACGTCTGCCTCAAAGAACGCCGGCGCCTCGTTCTCGTCGTGCGCGAAACGCCGCTCCACCTCGGCCATCTCCGAACGCTCGAACGGCTGGCCGAGATCGGCGCGATCATCTTGCCGCCGATCCCCGGCATGTACGCGAAACCGAAGACGGTCGAGGACATCATCGGCCACACCGTCGGCAAGGTGCTCGATCAGTTCAAGATCGAGAACGACCTCTTCGAGCGCTGGAAGTAGCGAGGAGCCGCCGGATGTCGGGCACGCTTCTCGCGGCGATCTTGGCGTTCGCCGTGACGATCCTGTCGGGCTCGCCGGGAATGGCTGTGGCTTCCGTCGCACCGGCGCGCGTCGCGCAAACCGATGCGTCGCCGTCACCCTCGCCGGCTCCGACCGCATCTGCGACCGAGACGCCCGATCCGCACGGGTTGCCGTGCGCCACGAACTCCGACGAAGTCGCGTTCTCCGCGGCGCTCGCGACGCCCGTCGATCAGATCTCCGTGCTCGCATTCATCGGGCGCCTGCGGAGCTTGCAGCCGCGCGCGCAACGCACGCTGTTCGATGCGGTCGCGGCCGCCGCACACGACGATCCGAGTGCGGAGGGCCGCGTCTTCGCATTCTGCGCGCCGGTCGCATCGATCGCGGCGACCGAACGCGCGCTGATCGAGATCACGAATCTCTGGTCGCTCGACGAGCTTTCGAACGCATCGAAATTCACCGACTTCGCACGCGGGCTTCGCGCGGCGATCGCGGCGCGCATGCTCGGCGACCTCGTCCCGGAGCAGCTACGCGCGAGCGTCTTCGCGCCGTTCGTCGCGCAGGATCCGCAGATGTTCGCCGTCCCGGACGATCCGTCGTCCGGCGGTGCGTGCCGCGGCGGAAGTGCGCCCGCCTCGGCTTTCGACGTTTATCATCCGCCGTATCCGAGTGCCGCGCGCGACCAATCCGCGACGGGGATCGTCAAGGTGCGCGTCGATCTCGACCGCTTCGGATTCGTCACGGCGCTGCAAATCGTGAATTCGACCGCTCCGAAAAACAGTGGCGGCGACGCGCTCGAAAAGATGTCGCTGCTCGCCGCCGCCGCGACGTCGTATCGGCCGGAATGCAGCGGCGAAAGCCCGGCCGCCGGTTCGTACGTCTTCCAAGCCGATTACACCGCACGTCCGTGATCGCGAGGTAACGCTTCCGTGCCGTTCTTTTCTGCAATCGTTCTCGCGGCTGAACTCGGACGCTCGAGGACTCCTCCGGCCTCATCCGCGCGCGCGCAAACTCCCGCGGCCGCATCGTCGCCGCCGGCGCAGCCGACGCAATCGGAACCGGGCTGCGGCGAGAGCGAGGTTTCGTTCGAGCAGGCGTTCTCGACGCCGATTGGGAGCGTACCGGTTCTGGGCTTCGTATCGCGGGTCGGCGCGCTACCGGCCGCCGATCAGCAGCGGCTCTTCGACGCTGTCGTTGCGAACGTTCGCGCGGATCCGGCGGCGACGCAAAGCGTCTTACGCGAGGGCTGTACCTCGATCGGCACCGATGTCGCGGCGAAACGCGGCCTCGTTCTCATCGCAAATGAGTGGGCGCTCGGCGAGCTCGCCGACGCGAAACGTTTCGACGATTTTTCGGCCGGCTATCGTGCGGCGGTCGAGGCGCTCGCGCTCGGCGATCAGATTGCTCCGGAGACGTCGAAGCGCGTCCTCGCCCCGTTCGACGTCCACTTTGGCGACGTGTCGGCTGCGCCGCTCGATCCGCCGCCGTCGGACGATTGCGCGTCGAATTCTCGCCCCGCTCGAGCGCTGGCCGCGAAAGCCGCGGCGTATCCGCAAATCGCGCGCGACGAGCGGCTTGCCGGTACGATCGTCGCAATCGTCGTTCTCGATAAGTTCGGGTTCGTCGAAGCCGCACAGATTGCGCGGACCGATATCATCGGAGTTACCGCAGGCATGGAAGCGCTCCGACATTCGTCGCTCGTCGCGGCCGCGGCTTCGACATACGTCCCCGGCTGCCGCGGGACCGAACCTTTCGGCGGACGATATCTGTTCCAGATTCACTTCAACGCGGCGAATCCGCCCGGTCCGTGATGAGGCGCTCGGCGAGTGCGACGTCGGTCACGCGATCGACGTTGACGGCGATCTCGGGATAGGCGCAGATCGCGACCGCGGCCGGCGCGCGTAGGATCTGCGACGCGCGCCGCTCGACGCGCGCGATCGTCAGGCGTTTCGTCGCGTAACGCAAGAGCGTCGGCACACCGAAGATTCCCGCGAGCCGGAGCGGATTCTTGCGCGCCGCGCCGAGGGCGCCGAGGACGTCCTCGAGCGCGGGAAGCACGCGCGGCCGCATCGCGATGCAGCCGCCGCCGCAAAACGTTTCGTCGCGCAGCGTCGCCCACGTGTGCGGCACGTTCGGGAAGCGCGCCTCGTGCGTCGTGCGTTCGACGGCGGCGTACACGAGGTCGGCATCGGACGCTCGCGCGCGCGAGAGAAAATCTTCGAGCGCG
>CAZZYZ010000202.1:0-1599 GCA_964658425.1 Vulcanimicrobiota bacterium
CGAGTATCGTCTGGTTCAAACGCGACCTGCGGACGCGCGATCATCGACCGTTGCTCGAAGCGGCGCGCGCGGGCCCCGTCGTCGCGCTCTACGTTTACGAGCCCGAACTGATCGCGCAGCCCGAGACCGATCCGTCGCACTACGTCTTCATCGACGAATGTCTCGCCGAGCTCGAACGCGATCTCGGTGCGTGCGGGATCCGGCTGACGCTGCGCTACGGAGCGATGCCGGACGTACTCGACGGGCTCGTCGCGGAGATCGGCCCGTGGGACGGGCTCTATTCGCACGAAGAGACCGGCGGCGCGCGGAGTTTCGCGCGCGATCGGCGCGTCGCCGCATGGTGCCGTACGAAGAACGTCGCGTGGCACGAGATCCCGCAGTTCGGCGTCTTCCGGCCGTTGCGGTCGCGCGACGGGTGGGCGAAAGCGTGGGATCGCCGGATGGGCGAAGCGCTCGTCGCCGCACCCGCGGCGATCGCGGGGATCCCGATCGATCACGAGCGGCGGCGCACGCTGCGCGAACTCGGCCTCCCCGAGCGCGGCAAGCCCGAGGCGAAGCCGGGCGGCGCGTCGCGCGCGGAGACCGAACTCGCGTCGTTTCTCGGCGCGCGCGGAGTCGGCTATCGCAGCGACATGTCGAGCCCCGTCACGGGCCGGAGCGGCTGCTCTCGGCTCTCGCCGTACATCGCGTACGGGGCGATCTCGATGCGGACGGTTTTTCGCGCGACCCGCGAGCGCGAGGCCGAACTTCAGGCGATGCGCGCCGCGGGCGCGGAGGTCGATGCGCGCTGGGCGGGCTCGCTCGCGTCGTTTCGCGGACGGCTCCACTGGCACGACCACTTTACGCAAAAACTCGAAGATCAGCCGAACCTCGAGTTCGTCAACGCCGCACGCGCGTACGACGGGCTACGCGAGAACGATTTCGACGAAGCGCGCTTCGCGGCGTGGTGCGCGGGGCGCACGGGCTTTCCGATGATCGATGCGTGCATGCGCGCGCTCCATCTCGGCGGCTGGATCAATTTCCGCATGCGCGCGATGCTCGTCTCGTTCGCGTCGTACCATTTGTGGCTGCATTGGCGGCGCACCGGGCTCTATCTCGCGTCGCAATTTCTCGATTTCGAGCCCGGCATCCACTGGCCGCAAACGCAGATGCAGAGCGGGGTCACGGGGATCAACACGATCCGCATCTATTCCCCCACGAAGCAGGCCCGCGACAACGATCCGAGCGGCGTCTTCATCCGGCGCTACGTCCCCGAACTCGCCCGCGTGCCGGACGCCTATCTGGCCGAGCCGCACCTGCTGCCGCCGCTGCTCGCGGCCGAAGCCCGGTTTCGAATCGGCGTCGATTATCCACGCCCGATCGTCGATGCCGCCGAAGCCGTTCGTGAGGCGAAAGAACGCATCTACGCGATCCGTCGACGCGCGGAGAGTCGCGCGGAGGCGCAGGCCGTCTACCTCAAGCACGGGAGCCGCAAACCGGCCCGAAAATGAACGCGGGCGCGCGCCCGGCGCCGGCCCCGACCGCCCGGGGATTCTGAATTTTCGATCAAGTCATAGATAATGCCTATTACGACGGCCTCGCCGCCGCTTCGGGAGACGC
>CAZZYZ010000202.1:1609-3653 GCA_964658425.1 Vulcanimicrobiota bacterium
TCGAGCGAGCGGCGCACGGATGGTCCCGTTTGCGGGCTTCTCGATGCCGGTCTCCTACGCAGGGATTTTGAACGAGCACGCCGCGGTACGCGAACGCGCGGCCCTCTTCGATCTCTCGCACATGGCGCAGTACGAGGTCGTGGGCCCGGCGGCCGCCGCGTGGCTCGATTCGCTGACGAGCAACGCCGTCGGGACGCTGCTCCCCGGCCGGGCGCGCTATAACGTGTTTTTGAACGACGCGGGCGGCTGCCTCGACGACGTCCTCGTCTATCGCCTCGAGGATCGCCTCCTCGTCGTCGTCAACGCGGCGAACGCCGCGAAGATGTGGCCCTATCTCGAAGCGGCCACGGCGGGACGCGACGACGTGGCGCTTACGAATCTGCACGGCCGGCGCGCGCTCGTCGCGGTGCAGGGTCCACGCTCGGCCGAGATCCTCGCGCCGCTCTGCAACGTCGATATTTCATCGCTGAAATATTACGCGTGCGAGCGCGGGAGCGTCGCCAACGTCCCCGCACTCGTCGCGAGAACGGGATACACGGGTGAGGACGGCTTCGAGCTGTTCGTGGCCGCGACGGACGCCGTCGCGCTCTGGCGCGCGCTGCTCGCCGCCGGCCGCGCGCACGATCTCGCGCCGGCGGGGCTCGGCGCACGCGACATCTTGCGACTCGAGGCGGGCATGCCGCTCTACGGCTTCGAGCTCGACGAGACGATCTCGCCGCTCGCCGGCGGCCAGCGGCGGGCCGTCGATTTCGCGAAGGGCCCGTTCGTCGGCCGTGCGGCGCTGCTCGCGCAGCGCCGCGCCGAGCGCTACGATCGGATCGCGGGCGTGCTGCTCGAGGGGCGCGTCCCGGCACGCAGCGGCTACCCCGTCTTCCTCGGCGACGAACGTGTCGGACACGTGCGCAGCGCCGCGTTCTCGCCTTCCGCCGGCGGCCGCAACATCGCGACCGTGCTCGTCGACCCGTCCGCGAGCGAGATCGGCACGTCGCTCGACATCGAGATTCGCAGCGACCGTCACCCCGCACACGTCGTGGCGATGCCCTTTTACCGACGGCCGCGCTGACGCGGCGAAAGGCAGTTCTCTCAAATGGCGCCCAAGGGCTTGTCGTACAGCAAAGAGCACGAGTGGGTCGCGCTCGACGGCGAGATCGCGACGATCGGGATCACCGATTACGCGCAGAACTCGCTCGGCGATATCGTCTACGTCGAGTTGCCGAGCGTCGGCCGTCGCCTCGCGCAATTCGAGACGATCGGCGTCCTCGAATCCGTCAAGACCGTCTCCGATCTCTACACGCCGCTCGGCGGCGTGGTTACGGAGATCAACGCGGCGCTCGAAGCGGATCCCGCGCTCGTCAATCGGGATGCCTTCGGCGGCGGCTGGCTCTTTCGCATCCGCCCGAACGATCCAGGCGAACGCGAGCGGCTGCTCGACGCGGACGCGTACGACGCATTCGCGCTCGCCGGGAGCGCCTAGCGTGTACGCGCCGCACACGGATGCCGACATCGCGGCGATGCTCGAACGCATCGGCGCGCGATCGCTCGAGGAGCTCGTCCGCGTCCCGGACGACGTCGCGATTCGGGGGCCGCTCGCGCTTCCCGAAGCGCTCCCCGAACTCGACTTGCAGCGCCTCATCACGGAATACGCGGGCTGGAATGCCGCCCCGGAGTACACGTCGTTCCTCGGCGCCGGAGCGTATCGCCATTACGTGCCGCCCGTGATCGCGACGCTCGCGATGCGCGGTGAATTCCTGACCTCGTACACGCCCTATCAACCCGAAGTCTCGCAAGGGTATCTCCAGGCGATCTACGAGTGGCAGACCTACGTCTGCCTGCTCACGGGGCTCGACGTCGCGAACGCGTCGGTCTACGACGGCGCGACAGCGCTCGCCGAGGGCGCGATCATGGCGGTCCACGCGACGGGACGGCACGCGATCCTCGTCTCCGCGGCGGTCCACCCGAATTACCGCGCGGTGCTGCGCACCTACGCGCGCGGGCTCGATCTCGACGTCGATGCGGCCATCGATGCCGTCATCGCGCTGCGGAG
>CAZZYZ010000202.1:3663-3938 GCA_964658425.1 Vulcanimicrobiota bacterium
CGTCGAAGAACTGCCCGTCGCCGCCGACGGAACGACCGACTTTGCCGCGCTCGATGCGCGTCTGAGCGAGGGCCGCTTCGCCGCCGTCGCGATCCAGAATCCGAATTTCTTCGGTGCGATCGACGTGCCGCCGGAGTCGGCACGCGAGGCGATGCGCGCGCACGGCACGCTCGCGATCGGCGTCGTCGCCGAAGCGATGTCCCTCGGCGCGCTCGTGCCGCCGGCCGAGTGGGGCGCGCAGAGGATCAAGGGTCTCAGCCTGACGACGGCGGTGA
>CAZZYZ010000202.1:3948-5335 GCA_964658425.1 Vulcanimicrobiota bacterium
CGCTTTCCTACGGCGGACCCTACGTCGGCTTCATCGCGGCGACGCGCGATCACGTGCGCCGCATCCCCGGGCGGCTCGTCGGGCGCAGCGTCGATGCCGACGGAAAGCCCGCCTACACGCTCACGCTTCAAGCGCGCGAGCAGCACATCCGGCGCGAACGCGCGACCTCGAACATCTGCACGAATCAAGCGCACTGCGCGCTCGTCGCGACGATCTATCTCGCGGCGGTCGGCGCGACGGGCCTGCGGCGCTGCGCGACGCTCAACGTCGAACGCAGCCACGTGCTCGCCGAGCGCGTCACCGCGCTGCCCGGGTTCTCGCGCGCGTTCGACGCGCCGACGTTCAACGAGGTCGCGATCCGCGTTCCGAACGGATCGACCGCCGCGAGCGTCCTCGCGACGCTGCAATCGTGGAAGATACTCGGCGGCGTCGACCTCGGCCGATGGTATCCCGAACTCTTCGATTGCATCCTCATGACGGCGACGGAACTGACGACCGATGACGAGATCGCGGAATTGACCGCGGCGCTTTCCACGATCTCGCGGGAGTCGATCCTTGTCCGCACCTGACGGCTTCGCGCCGGGCGCGGCCGAACCGTCGATCTTCGATCGGCACGGGCGCGCGAACACGTATTTTGCGAACGGACGCTCGCTCGAAGAGTTTCTCCCGCAGCGAACGCTGCGCCGCGAGTTGCCGCTGCCCGACAATAGCGAACTCGACGTCGTACGTCACTTCACGCGCCTCTCGCAGCGAACGTTCGCGATCGACACCGGCTTCTATCCGCTCGGCTCGTGCACGATGAAATACAATCCGCGCGTGAACGACGCGATGGCGAACCTGCCGGGCTTTCGCGACCTCCATCCCTACGCGCCCGATGCCCTCGCACAGGGCGCCCTCGCCGTGATGCACGATCTCGAACGCCATCTGTGCGCGATCTTCGGGATGGCCGCGTTCTCGCTCAATCCCTCGGCCGGTGCCCACGCCGAACTCGCCGCGCTCCTCATCGCGAAAGCCGCGTTCGCCAAGCGCGGCGAGGGCTCGCGCCGCACGACCGTCATCGTCCCGGACACGGCGCACGGCACGAATCCGGCCTCTGCCGCGATGGTCGGCTACCGGGTCGTCTCGCTGCGCAGCGATGCGCGCGGACGCGTCGGCATCGACGACATTCGGGCCGCGGTCGGCCCCGACACCGCCGTGTGCATGATGACCAATCCCAATACCCTCGGGCTTTTCGAGGACGACATCGCGGAGATCGCGGCGGCCGTGCACGCCGTCGGCGGGCTCATGTATTACGACGGCGCGAACGCGAACGCGCTCATGGGGGACGCGCGGCCGGGCGACATGGGCTTCGATCTCATGCACCTCAACCTGCACAAGACGTTCTCGA
>CAZZYZ010000203.1:0-5313 GCA_964658425.1 Vulcanimicrobiota bacterium
GCTCGACTAGGCTGGCGCTCCGCCTCCGGTTGCGATATACTCCCTGAGTTGTCTCGCCCGCTTTAGTCGGCGCGCGGGGCGATACGTCGGCACGACCGACCGTGGCGCTCGCGTCACGTGTGTAGGGTTGCGGGATGCTCCGGGCATCGCGCGGCCGCCACCACCTACATGTTCAGGAAGGACCCCATGGCTAGCAGCAGCACCTCCAAAAAGCGGAATTCCGCCAAAAAAGAACGCCGCCCCAAGCGCAAGATCTGTACGTTCTGTGCCGAGAAACAGCCCGAGATCAACTACAAAGACGTCACGCGGCTTCGTAAATACATCTCCGAGCGCGGCAAGATCTTGCCCCGTCGCATAAGCGGCAACTGCGCGAAGCATCAGCGTTCGCTGACCGTCTCCGTGAAGCGCGCGCGCGTCATCGCATTCCTTCCCTTCGTCGCCGATTAGCAGCCGAGTAACGCAATGAAGATCATTTTGATGAGCGACGTAAAGCCGCTCGGTACGACCGGTACCGTCGTCGAAGTCGCCGACGGCTACGCGCGCAACTATCTCTTACCGCGCGGCCTCGCGGCCGAAGCCTCGAAGGGTTCGCTCGCACTCCTGGAACAGCAGCGGAAGGCGAAGGCCCGGCGCGACGCGGAAGCCGTCGCGAGTGCCGAAGCGCTCGGCAAGCAGCTCGAAGGCTTCGTGATCACGGTCCCCGTCAAAGCGGGCGGCAACGGCCGTCTCTTCGGCGCCGTGACGAACGGCGACGTCGCCGAAGCGATCAAGAAGGCGCTCGATATCGAGATCGATCGCCACAAGATCGAAGTCCCCGAGAACATCAAGTCGCTCGGCAGTTACAAAGTCGAGATTCGTCTCGGGAAGAACATCGTTTCGACGAGCACCGTTAAAGTCGTCGCCGCGACGACGTAGCGCGGAGCGCGAACGATGGCCGGGGGGAGCGGTCCCGATGAGGCGGCCCGCTTCCGCCGTAAATACGGCGGAGACGATGGCGTGCGTCGCTACGTCGGCGCACTGTACGACGTCCTCGCGAATGCGATCGGGGCGGAAAAGCTCGTGTTGCGCGCGGGGAAACTCGATGCGCTCAAGCTGATGCGTTCGACCGCGCTTCCCGATCGGATCCTCGCGTTGCAACGTCTCGTGTTCGAAGATCCGACGCTCGAGCGTTTGGCACAGCCCGGAAAATATCAGATCGCGATCGCGGAGATCGAGGACGGCCTCGCCGATCTCGTCGCGCAGCACAGCGTCGAAGCGAAGATCGAAACGAAGGTCAACGTGAAGATGGCGCAGCGCCATCAGGAGTATCTCAAGGAGTTGCGGCTCGAAGCGATCCGCGACGACGCGGGTCCCGAGACCCCCGCGAGTCGGCAGAAGCTCGAAGATCTCGTCGCTCTCGATGCGACGAGGCTCGGCGGATCGGCGCTCGCGATGCTTCGGCCGTCCTCGCTCGACGACGTCGTCGGGCAGGCGTCCGCGATCGGGTCGCTGCTCGCGAAGATCTCGTCGCCGTTCCCGCAGCACGTCATCCTGTACGGTCCGCCCGGCGTCGGCAAGACGACCGTCGCGCGGCTCGCGCTCGAGATCGCGAAGCTGCGGTCGTACACGCCGTTTGCGAGCGACGCGCCCTTCGTCGAAGCGAGCGGCGCGACGCTGCGCTGGGATCCGCGCGAGACGACGAACCCGCTGCTCGGCAGCGTACACGATCCGATCTATCAAGGTACGCGCCGCGAGTTCGCCGAGAGTGGCGTCCCCGAACCCAAACTCGGCCTCGTCACGCGCGCGCACGGCGGCGTGCTCTTCATCGACGAGCTCGGTGAGATGGATGCCCTGCTGCAAGCGAAGCTGCTCAAAGTGCTCGAAGATAAGCGCTTCACGTTCGAATCGTCGTATTACGACGCGTCCGATCCCGGCGTCCCCGCGTACATCAAGAAGCTCTTCGATGACGGCGCGCCGGCCGACTTCGTGCTGATCGGCGCGACGACGCGCGATCCGAGCGACATCGATCCCGCGATCCGTTCGCGTTGCGCCGAAGTTTATTTCGAACCGCTGACCGAGATGCAGATCGGTGCGATCGTGACGGGTGCGGCGAAGCGGCTCGGCGTCAAACTCGCGCGCGGCGTCGCGCAGCAGATCGCATCGTATACGATCGAGGGCCGCAAGGCCGTCGGTATCCTCGCCGACGCGTTCGGGCACGCGCTCTACCGCGAGCGCGGCGATGACGCGACGCCGCGTAAGGCTGCCATACCGACGATCGTCGCCGCCGACGTCGCGACCGTCGTGCAAACGAGTCGTCTCGCGCCGCATACGCCCGCACGCGCGAAACGCGGCCGCGCGATCGGGCGCGCGTTCGGCCTCGCCGTCGCGGGGCATGTGGGCGGCGTCCTCGAGCTCGAGGCGGTCGCGTTCCCCGCACCCGAGCCGCGCAAGGGCCGCATCCGCTTCAACGATACCGCGGGTTCGATGGCGAAGGATAGCGTGTTCAACGCGACCTCCGTCGTTCGCGCCGTCGCCGGTGTCGATCCGCTCGATTTCGATCTGCACGTCAACGTCGTCGGCGGTGCGAATATCGACGGACCCTCGGCCGGGCTCGCGGTCTTCCTCGTGCTCTATTCCGCGATCACGAAAACGCCGCTGCCGCAAGACGTCGCGGTGACGGGCGAGCTTTCGATCACGGGCGACGTCCGGCCGGTCGGCGGGATCGTCGAGAAACTCTATGCCGCCCGGCAAGCGGGGATGCGCCTCGCGCTCGTCCCCGCGGCGAACGCGCACGATCTCGATACGACGATCGGCGGCCTCGAAATAAGGACCGTCACCAACGTCGCCGATGCCTTCGCCGCGCTCGGGATCGCGTATGCGACGCCCCGGCCACGTCACGTTCGCAAGGCCGCACGCTGATGGCCGCCTTCGTCGCGGGCGGCGCCCCGAACGCCGATCGTATACCACCGAACAATATCGAGGCCGAGATGGCGGTGCTCGGTTCGATCCTCGTCGATCGCGAGATGATGGCCGCCGTGAGCGAGATCCTCGGCGCATCCGATTTTTACGCGCACGTTCACGAGACGATCTATACGGCACTGAACCAACTCTACGAGCGCGGCGAGCCGCTCGACAAGATCACGCTCGCCGAGGAGTTGCGGCGGCGCGACTTGCTCGAACGCGTCGGCGGCCTCGCGTATCTGACGTCGCTGATGGATACGGTGCCGACGGCGGCCTCCGCGGAATACTACGCAAATATCGTGCGCGAGAAATCGTCGCTGCGCGGACTCATCCACGCCGGGACGCAGATCGCGCGCATCGGTTTCGAGAATGAAGAAGACGTCGACGGCGCGCTCGATCGCAGCGAACAGATCGTCTACGAAGTCGGCCGCCGCCAGAAGCACGGCGATTTCAGTCCGATCATCAAGCTGCTCAAGGGAACCTTCGAGCAGATCGACCGCCTCTACCACAGTCGCGGCAATCGCACCGGTCTCACGTCGGGCTTCGCCGACATCGACGAATATACGGCGGGTTTCCAGCCGGGTAATTTCGTGATCCTCGCGGCGCGACCGGCGATGGGCAAGACGTCGATGGCCCTGACGATGGCGGCGGCCGCCGCGCGCGAGGAGCAGAAACCGATCGCGTTCTTTTCGCTCGAAATGACGAACGAAGAGCTCGTGACGCGCCTGCTCTGCGCCGAGGCGCGGATCAACTCGCAGCACCTGCGGCGCGGCAACGTCGGCGATCACGAGTGGGAGAAGATCAGCAAGGGCATGAGCATGCTCTCGGAACTGCCGATCTACATCGACGATTCCGGGACGGTCACCGTGAGCGAGATTCGCAGTCGGTGTAGGCGCCTGCATTCGGGCGACGGCCTCTCCGCCGTGTTCATCGATTACTTGCAGCTCGTACGGCCGTCGACGACGTCGAAATCGCAGAATCGCAACGACGAACTCTCCGAA
This sequence comes from Vulcanimicrobiota bacterium, assembly GCA_964658425.1. Taxonomy (GTDB): domain Bacteria; phylum Vulcanimicrobiota; class Vulcanimicrobiia; order Vulcanimicrobiales; family Vulcanimicrobiaceae; genus CAZZYZ01. The sequence continues at coordinate 3,942 of CAZZYZ010000203.1, forward strand.
ATTTGCCGCACGCTCAAAGCGACCGCGAAAGATCTGCAAATCCCGATCTTCGCGCTGGCCCAACTCAACCGCGGCGTCGAATCCCGCAACGACAAACGCCCGATGCTCTCAGATTTGAGAGACTCGGGCGCGATCGAGCAAGAAGCGGATATGGTGACGTTTCTGTATCGCGATGCGTATTACAATCCCGAGAGTGCGCCCGAGCCCGACCTCACCGAATTTATCATCGCGAAGTCGAGAAACGGTCCGACCGGGACCGTCAAATTGCGGTTCCTTAAAGAACACACGCTCTTCGTACCCTACGGCGAGAGCGGACATTACGCCGGGCCGTAGGCGCGACGTCCGGGGTGGTTACCTCGGGGTCAGCCAGTAACTGAAAGGTACCGTCTTGCGAGCGCGTGCGTCCTATGGAATAGTACGTAAGGCGACGTGCGGGACATCTGCGCGGCGCACGTCAGCGCAATGGAGAATATATGACGACGACCATCGATCAAAGCTACGCGATCGACGCGATCCATTCGAACGTCGAGTTCGTGGTCAAACATCTCATGATCGCCAAGGTGCGCGGCAAGTTCGGCACGGTACGGGGAACGATCGTCGTCCCGTCAGGCACGAACGTCCCGACCGAGATCGATGCGACGATCGAGGTCGCGTCGATCGCGACGGGTGACGCGCAGCGCGACGGACACCTCAAGTCGCCCGATTTCTTCGACGTCGCGACGTACCCGCAGATCGCATTTAGGAGCACGAAGATCACTCCGGACGGCGACGCGTTCGCCGTCGTCGGCGAGCTCACGATGCATGGCGTCACGAAGCCCGTCACGCTCGCGGCGACGTACGAGGGGCGCGCGAGCGATCCGTACGGTAATGCGCGGATCGGTTACGAAGTGACGGGGAAACTCGATCGCACGGACTTCGGACTCGTCTTCAACATGCCGATGGAGACGGGCGGCATGGTGATCGGGACCGAGGTCAAGCTCGAGTTCGCACTCGAGGCGATCGCCCAGCGCTAGGTGGCGGCCGGCGTCAGCCCGCCGTGACCCGGGCGATCTCAGGATCGTTCGTTGGCGCGCGGCGGGCGAACGTTGCGAATGCATCGGGCGTATCGTCTTCGAGATTCACATAGCGCTCGGGTGCGATCCCCGTGATCGCGAGCGGAAGCGTTGCGGCATTATCGATGACCCAGCGCTGCAGGTCGTTGAGGATCGGCAGGAGGCTGCGGCCCGCGGCCGTCAGCGAATACTCGACGCGCGGCGGAATCTCGGCGTAGGCCGTTCGCTTCACGAGACCGTCGGCTTCGAGGCTGCGAAGCTGACGCGTCATGACCTTCGGCGCGATTCCGTCGAGCGCGCGTAATAGCTCGTTGAAGCGC
>CAZZYZ010000204.1:0-606 GCA_964658425.1 Vulcanimicrobiota bacterium
CGGCGCCCGCGTATCCGCTCGCCGGCGCCGCAGTCGCCGCGGGGCCCGTGATGCTCTGGCCGGCGAAGGGCGACGGGTTGTTCGCGATCAGCTGCGACATCTGCGTCGACGCGTTCTTCGTCGCGTTCTGCGCGTTTTGCACGGCGCCGGTCTGCTGGTTTTGGTTGTTCTTCGCGGCCGATTTCTGCTGCACGTTGGAAGCGACGAGCGACGCGCCCGCGATCGCGATCGGAATGAGAGCGGCTGGCGGCATCTAGCGTTTCCTCCGAAGACAGACTACACCGATCGCTTCGAACTCGCGGCCAAGAACGGCGCGCAGCTGCGGCTCGTTCGCCGGATCGATCGTGCAGGCGAGGTCGAGATCTGCGGCGTCGGCGCGCGCGTAAAGATCGCGGTACATCGCGCGCACGGCGAGCGTGCCGGCGCGACCCGCGACGCGATAGAAGTCCGTCGCCCACAGCTGCCCGAAGTCGCGCGCCTCGAGCGCGGAGTAGCAGCCGACGACGCGCTCGCCGATGCGCGCAACGTACCACACGGTCTCGGGCGGCCGGCGCTGCACGGGGATCTCGCGCGCATCGAAGTACGCGCGGCGGAGCGCCTCGATCT
>CAZZYZ010000204.1:616-5304 GCA_964658425.1 Vulcanimicrobiota bacterium
CCCGCGACGTCACCACGCCCACAGCACCGTCCCGGCCGGCTGCGCGACGTCGAATTGAATCGTGAACGCCGACGCGCTCCACGCCGTCGACCCCACCTTCGTCTTCGCGCAGAACGACGTGCCGGCGTAGAGCACGACGACGACGCGCGGAATCACGCGAAGCCCGTGCGTGCACGTGAGGTCGCCGTTCGCCGCGACCGCAGCCTGGAGCACGCGGATCCATCCGCCGAGATACGGCTGATGGTCGATGAACGCGTGGCCGCTGCCGATCGCGAAGGGCTTGGGGTCGTTCACGGTCCCGCGCAATACCACTCGACCGCGGTCGACGACGACGAGTTCGCGCCGATGATGAACTGCGTCGTCGAGATGCCGGTCACGTTCACGGCCGTATAGTTTCCGGTCGGCGTCGCGCCGCAGTAGGGCGAGTTGACGAACGGGACTTTGAAGGTGATCGTGATGCCGCTCGTCGTCGCGAACGTCGAGCCGATCTCCCAATGCCAGGTGCCGTACGACGTGCCGTTCGCGACGACGAACGCATTCTTCGCGGCCAAGATCCCGCCGACGAGCGAGCCGTTCGCGCCGTACGAGTTCGATCCGGTCGTGAAAGGCGATGCATTTTCAGACTGCACGGTGCCGTTCGTCTGCACCGCGAGCCCCGTGCTGCAGTTGTAATTCGCGCAGAGCTGCGCCGCTGTGCCGCTCGGCGCTGCGAAGACGCCGAGGCCGGAAACGACATTGCCCGCGACCGCGAAATCGCCCGCGGCGTCTTGTGCGACGAGGCAGCCGACGGTCGGCACGTACACCGAAAGCTCCGCGCTTGCGATTCCGCCGACGGCGCCGCATCCCGAGCCGATCCCGACGGCGCGGCTGCTCGCGTCGAGTACGGTGAACGCGGTCTTGCTCGCCGTCGCGACGTTGAACGATACCGCGTTGAGGGCGGTGAGGAACGTGTACGGCTGCGATCCGCCGAACGTCGCCTGCCCGATCGTCGTCGGCACGATCTGCGAGGCGTAGATCCCGTTCGGCCCGATCTGCGTGAAGTCGACCGACGTCGCGCACGATTGCAAGAACGAGTTATTCGCGTTCGTCGTGTTCGCATCGACGATCGAATTCGCACCCGAGTTATTCGTGAAGACGTACGGAAGCGACCCGCACGCCGCGCGCGCCGGCAGCGGCGGCATCGCGATCGTGAAGAGCAGCGCGACGATCGCGAAGATTCTAGGGAGCAGGTTCATCGACGATGACCTCCATGACGAAACCGATGAGATTGAACGCGTTGATGCTCGACTCGGTCATACCGGGCTGCACGCTGCGGCCGATCGATGGCTGCGCGGTGTAGGTCTTTCCGGTCGCCTGAATGATCTGCGTCGACGCGCCGTAGGTGAACGAGCCGTAGTGCAGCGTGCCGTACGCCGCCCCCGACGGATTGACGCCGATCATCACGGGTGGCGCGTAATCGGTCTCGGCGTCCGTGACGACGTAGCCGACGACGACGTCCGTGTATTGCTGTCCCTGCGTCGGAAATGCGCCGACGAGGTAGAGCCCGACGAGCTTCTTCGGCCAGATCGGCTTGTCGAGGAAGAACGCTTTCCCGCGGATCTCCATCGCGATCGGCGCGCCGAAATCGGCGTAGCCGCCGACGTCGTGCTGCGCGATACGATCGCCGACGCTCGAGCCCCAGAAGAGCTGATTTGCATCTCCCGGACCGCGGCACTCGAGGCCGCACGAGAGCGGCATCCCCGTCGGCCACCGCGACCACGCGCCGCCGGACTGCGCGCCATACGTCCAGCCGCCGTTCGCACTCTGATCGAACACGACGATCGAGGAATTGCGGCCGGTGCCGACGTTGTCGTACGCGGCCCAATACTGCTGTCCGCGCCGCACGCCGACGACGCTCGTCTTCTGCTGCATCTCCGACGGGAACGCGCTCTGCGAAGACGTCGCGTAGACGCTCGGGATCTCATCGGGCAACGCGACCACGCTCTGCCCGTCCGTCGCATAGAACCGATCGCCGCCGAAGAAAACGAGGAACCCTTCGAAGGGCACGATCGACCGCGGCGCGGGGCATCCTGTCGATCGCGAGATCGTCGAGAAGATGTATTGGAACGCGCCGTACGTCCCCGTGTTGTACGCCGTGACGATCCCGCTCGTGAAGAAAATCACGAGATAGGGGCCGACCGAATAGATCCCCGTGATGACGCCGAGCGTGCCGTCGCGCGCGGCCGGGAAGTACGCCGTGTACGCCGAGCCTGCGGAGTCGAGAAGCGGATAGCCGTTGAAGCGTTCGGGCCGCAGCGCGTCGCTGATGTAGAGGCCGGTCGGCTCGTCGGGCTGACCCGCGTAGACGAGGTGCTCGCCCCAGTTCGTCACGTACGCGGGCGTGAGCGGGTTGCCGGCGCGGCCGTTCGGCAAGAAGTTCGAGCCGCCGCTCGTCCCCGTCTGCACGGGCACGTAGCTGACGCCATCGAAGATGTGCGGCACGTTCTTCCCGTCGGCGACAAAGAGCACGGTCGCAGGCGTCGCCGATCCGCCGACCATCATGTCGGGGTCGTACATCTGCGTGAACGCGGCCGGCGTCGTCGTCGAGAGGCCGGCCCCGATCTGCGTGAACGCGCCCGTCGCGTCGTTGCCGCGGAAGAGCACGCCGCCGCTGTGCGCGATCAGCTGCCCGACTTGCGGCGTTCCGAAATAGAAACGCCCGAGCGACATGATCGGCTGCCCCGTCCCCGTCGCGCCCGAACCGCCGCCGTACGCGACGTTCCCCGGACGCTTCGAGATCAGGCCGTCGCGATTGAAGACGACGTTGTCGGCGACGTAGAGCGCCCTCTCATCGATGAGGTGCGGGAACGATCGCGTCGACCATCCGGCCGAAAGATCATCGATGACGATGCGGACCGTGCGATCGCTATCGAGGACGGGGAACGTGCCGCCCATCAGCCGTTGCCGTCACGCACGAGCGGCGGCATCCACGAGTCGACGATCGTCATCGGCTCGCCGCCGTCTTCGGTGCCGCCTTCGTTGAGCGCCGCGTCGACGTAGCGCTGCCACCGCTGCTCCGCGCGTTGCACCTGGCCGCCCTTGTCGCCGGCGTCGCCCGCGTTCATCATCACGTACTCGACGAGCGCCATGTGGAACTGCTGCGGGAACAGCGGGACGTCGGCATCGTTGACGAGCGGTCCGCCGAGCGACGCGGCGAGCGTCGCGGGCGACGCGTTGGGATCGGGGACGATCGTCACCGAGATGAGATCGCCCGCGACCGCGGTGCCCGGCAGCACCTCGAGGTACGGACGCCGATAGAGCCGCGCCGCATACTCGACGCGCGGACCGAAGTACGAGAGCCGCCGCGTGTAATCGCCCGCGATCGCGGCGAACCGATCGCTCGAGACGAGCGAGATCCCGTACTCGTAGCCCGCGTTCTGGCCGCCCGTCTGCGTCGTGTACGTCGCCTCGATCACGCGCAGCACCGCGGGGTTCGGCCCGCCGAGCGGCGTGACCGGCAGCGGCGCGAGCGAATAGTTCGTCGCGTTCGCCGTCGTGAGGAACGACGTCTTGAGCGTCGCGATCTGCGCTTCGATCGTCGCCGAAAGGAACTCGCTGTACGCCATGTTGAGCAGCAGCTTCACGGCGTACGGCGGGTTCTGATCGGTCACGCTCTCGCTCGGCGTGTTTCCGAAATTCACGCCGCGCTGACGCAGGCGCCAGAGCGAAAGGTTCTGCAGATCTTGGAAGCTCGCCATCTAGGCGGCGCTCGTTACGATCGCGCGCGCTTGCGCGACGTCGGCTCGGGGGGCTCGTCCTCAGGCGCGCCGTCGGGATCGACGTCGCGCATGTCGGGCAGATCTGCATCATCCGCGCTCGCGCGCGTCTCGATCGTCGACACGATCTCACCGCTCGCGCCGTAGAGCGGCACGTCGTCCATCGTGTATTCGGCGATGCGATCGCGCAGCAGCTCGCGTTCGGCTGCGAGCACCTCGGGATCGTGACCCTTGCGCCGCACGTGCATCCGGCGCGTCGCCTTGTCGTACAGCTCGTACACGGCGACGGGCTCACCGACGAGGCGACCGCGGCCGTCCATCGGCTCGACGACGAAATCGGGGAGCGCGATCGGGCCGCCGATGATGCGCAGCGGCGCGTTCTTCGCGGGCGCCGTCGCTTCGGTCTCGAGCTCGAAGCCGCCGCAGCGCTCGATCACCTCGCGCGCTTCGGGCGCCGTCGGATCGAAGACGTTGCCGACGAAGTGCAGGCCCGCGTCCATCGGCACGATCATTGCTTCGCCCGGCTGCAGCCACGTGCGCTTGTCGTCGTTCGCGCCTTCCGGAAACGCCTCGCCGTCGAAGGTCCCCATCCACACTTTCACGTGCCCGAGCTGCGCGCGATTCGTGATCCGCCAGAACTTCGGGGCTCCCGTGAAGATGCGCTCGCGCGCCTGTCCACGGAGCACCGTCGATTGAGCGATGCGATCCTCGCCGACACCGCCGACGACGCCGCCGTCGACGAGCGCCGGCTGCACACCGTCCGCCGTCGCGACGCGACCGAAGACGCGGCCGGTCTGATTGCCCTTGAAGAACGCTGCCCCTGCGGTGCGCGCACCGGTGCCGAACGCCATTACGTGAGGTTCACGAACGCGTTGCAGAGCGTCGATGCGGCGCCGGCCGATCTTCTGGCGGATTGCGGTGCGCTCCTGTCCG
>CAZZYZ010000205.1:0-5279 GCA_964658425.1 Vulcanimicrobiota bacterium
TCCTGCGTCCGCCGAAAAACGGTCTCGACTACGGTGCGACGCTTCAGAGCATCCTATATCCCGACGTGTTGCGCATTAATCTAGACGGCACCGCAGGCGGATACCTCGGCGTCGAGACCGCTAACGCAGCGGCAGGCTTCGGCGGTCGTAATCCAAATGACGATGTGATCGCAACCTCGCTCGGTGCGCTTTTCGGCAATACGCTGTCTAAACTCGGGGTGATCGGTGACGATGGCCAAGAGGATACATGCCTTTCGGCTGAAAATACACCGCCTACGGTTTCGACGACCACGACATTCCCGTATCTTCAAAGCCCACACTAATGCGATAAGCCAGAGAAAAATCCGCGGCTACGCCGCGGATTTTTCTTTTTTTTGTGTTACTAGAGCCCTAACTCAACGGTGTCTTTGAAAACGTCTGCCATTTCAAGATTACTTCCGTTTAACCTCGCGTTCAACGACTTTGCAGACGCGCTTTCGATCGAGTTGCTCGATTGCTTCCTATAGTGCACGTTTAAATTCTACGGTAGAATGACAGACAACTAGCCCGGTTGCAGCATCGACCACTGTAACCTGCTCACCTGAGATCACCGATTTGGAGCTACGTGCTCCAAAGAACGGTTGCCTGATGACCCACACAATACGGTCAGGCGAGATCACGTTCGAATGAATTGCGTTTGAGAGATCGCGGCTCTCTGTTTCTCTCCAAGATTGCAATCTTGCGATTCCTCTCGCGAATACAGCAGAGTCCGTAGCCTCAACATGGCTTGAGATTTTTCCCACCTCAATACCAGTACTTGAATTCCGGAAAGCTGCGAAAGGCACATTTCGATCCGGTTGCCTTAAGACCATACGATTAGGTGCTAAGCCAAAAGACCGAACCTGTGAAACCCCAGCAAAGGCCACAGCGGTCGTTAAGGCAACACCCGTAAACGTAAGAAACAGTGCTCGGCCGAGTTTCTGAACTGAAGCACAAAGTGTCATTTCTCGCTCACATCCACTTCATTAGTGTATCGAGTAACAGTGTAAGAAGGCGTCCACAGCGTTCCGTGAACTGCCGCATTGTAGCTCTGAAGAGACGAAGCGCTACTTGGCCAGCTCACCGCAGAACTAGAACCCGGTGGCACTGTAGCAATAGACTGCATTTGAACTGGCGTGAAACTTACATCACCTGCAGACATTCCTACGAACGCGGCACCAACGCCGAGACCGGTAGAAACAATGGTAGAGCTCGCGTTCCAGTTTGCTGAGCGAAAATTACAGAAGTCACCTTGCTTTTTTCCGCCTAATATGTAGCTCGTCGCTTCTCCGACACGAGATGGGTTGCTAGGTGAAGTGCTCGGATTGCTGGGCGAGAGTAACTCGACACCCGTCACGGTTCCACTATCAACTATCATATCAGTATAAATCAGATTTCCACTACTATCGGAAGTCTGCGCGGCGCAAAAAAGGCCAGATGCATTCGTTGATTGACCGCATGGTAGCTGATTGCATCCGGCTTCCAATCCGCCCTCAACGAAGGTTAAGGGCGATGAAGAGATCAGCGCTGAGGCCGAAGCCTCAATTGTCGGGTATCCGCTACAGACGGAGCCCGTGCACTGGTTTGTAGCGGCGAGGCCGCTCGCGTAAATGTTACTTACCGAAAACTGCTGCGCCGAGACGTTATAGGTGAACCCAGCGAAGCCTCCATTTAGGCTTTGCGTTGGCCAGAACGCTCTAGCAGGAGTAGAGCTTAACCCTGCTATTACAATGATACAGAAGGCGCTTGTTACTCTGAACATAAAAGATCCCCCCTTGCTTATTGATCCAATAGTTTGTTAGCCTAGACAGCGAACGAAATTGCAGTGGTGACGTCGCTCATCACTTATCATCACTTAAGAGTATTTAAGACATCTTAAGCTTGCTACTCGTTCCACTTCATCGAGTATATGCGAGGATATTCTCCTAGTCAATAATTTGTGCACGAGGTACCAGATGTTCCCTCTTTTCTGCAACTTGTTAAATTAGCGGGCTTAAAACGCATTCAGTGAGTGAGGCGCCATGCCCCTTTCCCACACGCGTCTGTAGGCATTCAGCCGATACCGGTTTGACGTAAGTCAAATTGCAAGATATTTCGCCCGCCATTACAACCTATGTAGCCACCGACGGTTTTCAGAAGTTCTTTTCGTTCTTAGATAGAACGTTTAACGGCTCGCTGAAGCTAATAGGCAGCGCACCGCATTACAAAAGTGGTTCGGATAAAGTCTCGGAGCTCTTAGTTAAAGGATCCATGAACCAGCACGTCGCAAAATTTCGATTAACCCGCTCGCCCTGGCTCGTCGTCGCCGTCGCCGTCGTCGCGATCGCGCTCTGGCCCGTCTTCGCGCAACATCGCGAGGAGAGCGCGCGGATCGCGTCGTTACCGACGATGGCGCCCGTCACGGCCGACTACACCTACCGCGACAAGACGATCGCGTTCTGGGAAGGCGCGACGCGCAAGAACATCGGCGACGACATGCTCAGCCCGCGTCAGCTCGCGGATCAGTACCTCCAACGCTACCGCGAACGCGGCGATATCGACGACGTCTTCCGCGCGCGCGCGATGGCGCTCCGCTCGCTGAAGGCACAGCCGCGCGGGAATCTCGGCGCCGATGCGGAGCTCGCGTCCGTCGACCTCACGCTCCACCAGTTCAAAGCCGCGCTCGCGGAAACGAAGTTCATCGAGAGCTACGATCCGAGCGACCCGCAGATGCAGATCCGCGAGGCGTCGCTCGATCTCGAACTCGGCGATTACGCCGCGGCGAAACGCCTCATCGACAGACTTCCCGCGCAGTCCGACTTCAACGCGATCCCGCGCGACACGCTCGTCACGCGGTACGACGAACTCACGGGCCATCTCGCTGACGCGCGCCTGCTGTTCCAACGACCGACGGCGTACGCGAACGCGCAGTTCGACGCGCCCGCGCAGTCACGCGCGTGGTTCTTCTTCCGCTCGGGCGAGCTCGCGTTCGAGGCGGGCGACAACGACGGCGCGATCGCCTTCGAGAAACGCGCGCTCGACGTCTTCCCGAGCGACGTCGACGCGTCGCGCGCCGCCGCACGCTTCTCGTGCGCGCTCCAGCGTTGGAGCGATTGCCTCAGTTACGCCATCGCGTCCGCGAACGTCATTCCCTATCCCGAAACGCTCGGGTACGAGGCCGACGCGCAACGAGCGCTCGGCAAGACGGACGACGCGAAGAAGACCGACGACCTCATCCGCACGATCGAACGCATCGGCAACACCCAACGGATCTCCGACCGCCTGCTCGCGATCTATTATTCGGAGCACCGTCTCTATCCGGACGACGCCTATCGCATCGCCAAACGCGAACTCCAAGTCCGCGACGACATCTTCACCCAGGACACGCTCGCGTGGGCCGCGGCGATGGACGGGCGCTGGACCGAGGCGCGCGCCGAAGAGGCGAAAGCGATCCGCTTCGATACGGAGAATTCCCTGATGCAGTACCACGCGGGCGCGATCGCCGATCACTTCGGCGATGCGGCCGAAGCGAAGCGCCGATACGCCCGCGCCCTCGCGCTGAACCCACAATTCCACGCCGTCTACGCGAACGACGCGCGGACGCGTCTCGCCGCTCTCGGCGGGTAGCCGCGGCCGAACGCGAGCGAGGCTTTGAGCGGCGTTCGGGCGTAGACGGACGGTCATGCAAGTCTCCCGTCTCATCGCCGGGGCGAGCGCCGTCTGTGCCCTCTCGGCCGCGGCCGTCCTCTTCGCGCACGCACCCGCTCGAGGGTTCGATTTTCAGGGCGCGCCCGCGCTCGTGAAGCACCCGGCCGCCGACATCACCGATACGTACCTGTTCCCGAGCCCGACGAACGCGAGCAACGTCGTCGCCGTGATGGACGTCTATCCGAACATCCCCGCGGGCGCCGGGAAGACGACGTTCTTCGACAACACCGTGCTCTACACGATGAAGTTCGACAATAATTATGGTGCCGAATCGACGACGGGCGGCCGACCGGTCGAAAATCTCGTCCTGCAGTTCTCGTTCGGCACGTCGACGACGGGTTCGCAGACGGTGACCGTGTACGGTCCCGCCGCGCCGACGACCGGCGCGGGCGCGTCATCGAAGCTCGTCACGTCGACCGGAAGCGGTTTCGTGAATTCTTCATTCGCGCTCGTGACGACGTCGCCGATCACGGTCTTCGCAGGCGCCCGCCGCAATCCGGCATTCTTCAACGCATCGCAGTTCTTCAACATCTTCCCCGATCGCAATCAGGGAAGCACGTCGAAGACGTGTCTGCCGAGCGGAACGAACACGTGCCCCGCGGGATTCGCGTCCGGAACGCCGACCGATTATTTCGCGAACTCGAACGTGCTCTCGATCGTCGTCGAGTTACCGAAATCGCTCTTGGCCGGGAACGGAAACGGCGTCACCGCCTTTTGGGCGACGACGAGTTCGCAGAGTGGGAGCTAGATCGCACGTGAAACGTATCGTCTCGCTCGCGGCTTCGGTCGCCCTGCTCTCCGCCGCGCTCGCCGCGTGCAGTAACGATCCGACGCTCAGCAATAACGCCGACACGACGGGTGCGAACCTGACGTTCTTGCAGATCGATCGGCTCGGCAAACCCGGCATCAAAGAACTCTATCTGCCGTACGCGCAGCACGCGACGTACGATCAGGCGATCCCGCAAACCGACGGCACCGCGTACGGTCCGAGCGTCGCGTCGTTCGTGACGGGTACCGCCGGCCGCAGCGCCGCGATCGGCGGATACGTCGCGGCGCTCCTCCTCCCGGACGCGCTCGTCGCGAATCTCGCCAACGGCGCGACCACGGCGAGTTACCTCGGCTGGGAGACGGGCGGACGGTTCACGACGTCGTGCACCGGGACCGCCCCGACGGCATTCGGCGGTCGCAGCCCGCTCGACGACGTCGTCGACGTCGATCTCGGTCTCGCGTTCGGCAACCTCGCGACGACGTCGTATACGGCGGGTTCCGTCGGCACGCCGGGCCTGACGGGCGTCACGCCCGTCGCCGACGACGGTCGCGAACAGAACGGAACCGGCGGCCGCCCGTTGCTCTCGAGCGACGGCGTCGGGTGCGGCACGAAAACCATCATGACGACGCAGTTTCCGTATCTCCAGCCCCCCGTCTGAGCGGCAGGGGTCGGGTCTCCGGAACCGTATCTACATCGGTCGGCCGGTGCCTCGGCATCGGCCTGTTCGTGGGGATGTAGCTCAGCTGGTAGAGCACTTGCTTCGCATGTAAGGGGTCAGGAGTTCGAGTCTCCTCATCTCCACCAC
>CAZZYZ010000206.1:0-5270 GCA_964658425.1 Vulcanimicrobiota bacterium
CGTGCCGCGCGAGCGAATCGTCGTCTTCACGGGCGTTTCGGGCTCGGGGAAATCGTCGCTCGCGTTCGGCACGCTCTATGCCGAGGCGCAGCGGCGCTATCTCGAATCGGTCTCGCCGTATGCGCGGCGCCTCTTCAATCAGATGCCGGTCCCCGACGTCGATGAGATCGACGGGCTCCCGCCCGCGGTCGCGCTGCAACAGCAGCGCGGTTCGCCGACGACGCGCTCCTCGGTCGGCAGCGTCACGACGCTCTCGAATCTCTTGCGGATGCTCTATTCGCGGGCGGGCGACTATCCCGCGGCGCAGCCGATACTCTACGCCGAATCGTTCTCGCCGAACACACCCGAGGGTGCGTGTCCGAAATGCCACGGCCTCGGGCGCGTCTACGAAGTGACCGAACGCTCGATGGTCCCGAACGACACCCTCACGATCCGCGAACGCGCGATCGCCGCGTGGCCCCTCGCGTGGCAGGGCCAGAATCTGCGCGACATCTCGGTGACGCTCGGCTACGACGTCGATCGCCCGTGGCGCGAGCTCGCGAAAAAAGATCGCGATTGGCTTTTGTTCACCGACGAACAACCGACCGTCCCCGTCTACGCGGGCCTCGATCCCAAGGATGCCCGCCGCGCGCTCAAACGCAAGGAAGAGCCGAGTTACATGGGCACGTTCACGAGCGCGAAGCGGCACGTGCTGCAGACCTTCGCGAACACGCAGAGCGCGCTGATGAAGCGCCGGGTCGCACAGTATCTCGTGAGCGATGCGTGCTCGCTCTGCGGCGGGAAACGCCTGCGGCGCGAGGCGCTCTCGGTCACGTTCGCCGGCCTCGACATCACGGAGCTCTCGCGCCTCCCCCTCGGGGACGTCGCCGCGCTCATGGCTCCGTTCGCGAACGGGACGTTTCCGGGCCGTGCGAAACTCGCGCGCGAACATCCCGAGAGAGCGATCGTCGTGGAGCGCATCGCGCAAGATCTCGGCGCTCGGCTCGAGGTGCTCGTCGATCTCGGGCTCGGCTATCTCGCGATCGAGCGCAGCACGCCGACGCTCTCGCCCGGCGAACTGCAGCGACTGCGGCTCGCGACCCAGGTGCGTTCGAATCTCTTCGGGGTCGTGTACGTGCTCGACGAGCCCTCCGCCGGGCTCCATCCCGCCGACACGGAGGCGCTCTTGCGCGCGCTCGACCGCCTCAAGGCGTCGGGGAATTCGCTCTTCGTCGTCGAGCACGAACTCGACGTGATCCGGTGCGCCGATTGGATCGTCGACGTCGGCCCGGCGGCGGGCGAGGGCGGCGGCGAGATCCTCTACAGCGGCCCGCCGGACGGTCTGCGCGACGTCGCCGCGTCGCAGACGCGCCTGCATCTCTTCGACGTCGCGCCGCTCCCCGCGCGCGAACCGCGCACGCCGACCGGCTGGCTGCGTCTCGCGGGCGTCACGCGCAACAATCTCGCCGACCTCGACGCGGCATTTCCCCTCGGCGTCTTCACGACGGTCACGGGCGTCTCGGGGTCGGGGAAATCGACGCTCGTCAGTCAGGCGCTCGTCGAGCTCGTCGCGCTCGAACTCGGCACGACCGTCGCGCCGATCGAAGACGAGAGCGAAGAACTCGAACGCGACGAACCCGCGTCGACGGGCGGCCGGATCGTCTCCGGGATGGGCGGCATCGACCGACTCGTGCGCGTCGACCAGGTGCCGATCGGCCGCACGCCGCGCTCGAATCTCGCGACGTACACCGGACTCTTCGATGCGGTCCGCAAGCTGTTCGCAGCGACGAAAGCCGCGCGGGCAAAGCGTTTCGACGCCGGTCGCTTCTCCTTCAACGTCGCGAAGGGCCGGTGCCCGGCGTGCGAGGGCGAGGGGTCGGTGATGGTGGAGCTGCTCTTTCTCGCGAGCGTCTACGCGCCGTGCCCGACCTGCGGCGGCTCGCGCTACAATCCCGCGACGCTCGCGATCACGTATCGCGGAAAGAACGTCGCCGAGGTCCTCGGACTCACCGTCGATGCGGCGTGGGAATTCTTCGCGGAGGACGCCGCGATCCGTCGCTCGCTCGCGACCCTGCGCGAGGTCGGACTCGGCTATCTGCGGCTCGGCCAGCCCGCGACGGAGCTCTCGGGCGGCGAGGCGCAACGGATCAAACTCGCGACCGAGCTCCAGCGTTCGCAGCGCGGGCGCACGCTCTACGTGCTCGACGAGCCGACGACCGGCTTGCATCCGAGCGACGTCGAGCGCCTCGTGGCGCAGCTCGACGGACTCGTGCGCAACGGCAATACGGTCGTCGTCGTCGAGCACGACATGCGGGTCGTCGCGGGGAGCGACTACGTGATCGATATCGGTCCGGGCGCCGGGACGGAGGGCGGCCGAATCGTCGTCGCCGGACCGCCCGCAATCGCCGCGCGAGCCGCCGCGAGTGCGACCGCGCCCTATCTCGCGCGCTTCCTAAACGGCGCGAAACCGCCGTCGTGACGGGCGCCGTGCCGAGCGGGTACAAGAACAATTCGAACGCGGCGTCGAACGCGATGCTTCCTTCGCACGCTCCATCTCCGCGCCCACCCACGAAAAGAGAACCGATCCGACATGACCACGCTCGCGCGCGCCACGCTCGTCCTCGCCTTTCTCGCGCCGTCACTCGCGGCCGCTCAAACGCCGATCGCGACGCCGTCGCCGAACCCTCACGTGACGGAGGGCGTCATCACGAATATCGCCGGCCACGACATTACGCTCGACAACGGCCGCCACGCGATCCTGCGGGATCACACGACGATCAATCCGACCGGCGCGCGCCTGCGTGACGGCATCACGATCTACGTGACGGGCATCGTGAAAGCGGACGGCACGATCGACGCGCAAGTCGTCGATGCGAACGTCAACGGCAACCATTACGGCGATCGGAACGGCTACAATTTTCCGCACGAGCCGACGCCGTTACCCGCAGTCGCGTCGGCCTCGCCCTCGCCCTAGCGCCGTGCTGCTGCTCGGCATCGAGACGTCCTGCGACGACACCGCGACCGCCGTCGTGCGCGACGGCCGCGACGTCCTCGCGAACGTGTCGACGAATCAGGACGCCTTCCACGCCGCGTTCGGCGGCATCGTCCCCGAGATCGCGAGCCGCCAGCACCTCGCGTTGCTGAGCGCCGCGGTGGACGACGCCCTCCGGCGCGCGGACCTATGCCTCGCGGATCTCGACGGGATCGCGGTGACCGCGGGCCCGGGACTCGTCGGCAGCCTCGTGATCGGCGTCGCCTCGGCGAAGGCACTCGCGTTTGCGAGCAGCCTACCGCTCTATGCCGTCAACCATCTTCACGGCCACCTGTTCGCGCCGTTTCTCGGCGGCGCGGCGGAGCCGACCTATCCGTTCCTCGCGCTGCTGGTCTCGGGGGGGCACTCGCAGCTCGTTCACGTCGGCTCGCCGACCGATCTGCGGATCCTCGGGCGCACCCGCGACGATGCGGCGGGCGAAGCATTCGACAAGACGGCGCGGCTGCTCGGCCTGCCGTTCCCGGGGGGGCCGGCGATGGAACGCCTCGCCCGGACGGGCGATCCGGCGGCGCACGCGTTTCCGCGGCATCGCGCCGAGGCGGGGTCGCTCGATATGTCCTTCTCGGG
Organism: Vulcanimicrobiota bacterium; assembly: GCA_964658425.1. Taxonomy (GTDB): domain Bacteria; phylum Vulcanimicrobiota; class Vulcanimicrobiia; order Vulcanimicrobiales; family Vulcanimicrobiaceae; genus CAZZYZ01. The sequence continues at coordinate 3,599 of CAZZYZ010000206.1, forward strand.
GATCAAAACGGCGGTGCGCTACTTTCTCGAGAGCCCGGCCGGTCGATCGGCCGTTCCCGCGGACGTCGCGGCCTCGTTCCAGGCGGCGGTCGTGGACGTGCTCCTCGATCGCGTCGAGCGCGCGATCCGCCGCGACGCCTACACCTCGCTCGTGCTCTCGGGCGGCGTCGCGGCGAACGGCGCGCTCCGAACCGCGTTCGCGGCCGTCGCCGGGCGGCACGGCTTGCCCGCGCTCGTGCCGGCGCGCGAATACTGCACCGACAACGCCGCCATGATCGCGGCCGCCGCCGATCGCCAACGAGAGGCCGTTCGCGTCGATGCGGCGACGCTCGGCGCAAATCCGAACTTGCCGTTCACCTTCGCAGCCGTCGCGGCGGTCTGATCTCCACAGCGAACACCGGACGCCCTGTGCAAGCTGTGGAGGGATCGCGAAACGACGCGCCGGGTCCGATACCGAGCCGTCGCTACGGCCGCTCCCACGTCCAACGCCGGATCGCCGTCGCGACGACCCGAGCCTCGAGCGCATGGAGCTCCTCTTCGAGGGTCTCGCGCCCGGCATCGCGCGCGAGGCGCATCGGCAGCCGCGCGAAGATCTCGCCGCGGTCGATCGCGACGCTGAGGCGGTGGACGGTCGCCCCGGCCCATGGCGACGCCGCGTCGAGGGCGTCGGCGAAGGCGTGCGCGCCGCGGTAGGCCGCGATCTCCGAGCCGTCGGGGGCGGTCACGCGATCGGCGGCCGGGTCGAACGGCAGCAGCGCCGGATGGAGATTGAGCGTCTCCGGGAAGCGCGCGACGAACGTCGCGGGGAGCACGTGCATCCAGCCCAGGAGCAGCACGAGCTCGGGCTCCTTTGCGGCGACGGCCGCGATGACACGCGCGTCGTATTCCTCGCGCGACTCGACGCCGCGTTCGCGTACGACCGCGTGGGAGGCGATCCCGAGCCGGGCCGCCCGCGCGAGGACCGGTGCCTCCGCACGATTCGCGACGACGCTCGTGACGTCGAGCGGGAGTTCGCCCGCCGCCGCGGCGCGCGCCACCGCTTCGAAATTGCCGCCGTTGCCGCTCGCGAGGACGGTCACGCGTCGGCGTCCGCGGCGCTCGACGTCGGCATCCTCGACCACGCGCGCGTTCGCGTTGCGCTCGTAGAACGGCACGAGCTCCGGCGAGACCGCGGGGACGAGCGCTTGACGATAGCCGCGTTCGCGTAAACCGAACATCCCGGCGTGCAGCAGCGCTCGACCGAGACCGCGCCCGCGCGCGCGTTCGGCGACGCCGAGCGGCCCGAAGATCCCGACCGCCGGCCGCTGCTGCCAGTCGCGCAACCACGCGTAGCGCAAGCCGTGCGGCGCGTAGCTGCAGAACCCGGCGAGGCCCGCGGCATCGGAGGCGTACCAGCTCGCGCCGGCGTTCGCTTCGCTCGACCAGGTGCCGCCGAAGGTGTCGTCGATCCAGCCGAGGATCCGTTCCGGCGTCCGATGCTCGCGCTGCGTGTAGATGCCGGCGCGATCGATCGCCTCGAGGCCGTGATGCATCTCGCGCGCCGCGAAGCGAGCGTCGTCGAGCTCGACGAGCAGGTTGACGAAGCGGGAGGCCGTCGGAGACTCCTAGGCGCGCGCCGGATGAACGACGACGGCGGCGTCCTCCCCATGTACAGCAGCGTGACGAACGGCAT
>CAZZYZ010000207.1:0-5248 GCA_964658425.1 Vulcanimicrobiota bacterium
GCCTCGCGATCGACGTGCTCGGCGCCGCGGGCTTCGACCACTACGAGATCAGCAATTTCGCGCGCCCGGGCGCGCGCTGCGAACACAATGCGAATTACTGGCGCAACGGCGAGTATCTCGGACTCGGGGTCGGGGCCGCGTCCTATCGCGACGGCGTGCGCTCCGTCAACGTGCGCGACCTCCGCGCGTATTGCGATGCGCTCGAAGCGGGGCACCCGGTTCCGGGGGACGCGGAGCGCCTGACCGGGCCCGCGCGGCTCGGCGAGGCGGCGATGCTCGGCCTGCGCACCGCCGAAGGGGTAGATGTGGCCGCCTTCGCAGAACGGTACGCCGTTGACTTCACAGCTTTTTTCGCGCCGGTCCTCACCGAGCTGCACGCGACGGGGACGCTCGACGTGACGCCGACGCACGTCCGGCTGACGCGCCGCGGCCGCTTCCTCGCGAACGACGTCTGCGGCGCGTTCGTGACGTTCGAGGGCTAAACGATGCCGAGAATCTTACTGCGCTTTCTGTTCATGCTGATCTTCGCGATCACGGGTTTCTTGCTCGGGCGCGAAGCGTACACGCATCTCATCTCGCTGCACGTCGCGAGCGAGACGTGGCTCGTCGCGCTCACGATCGTCGCGCCCGTCGTCGGCGCGGTCGCGGGACTTTTTCTCGCGCCGTACGCGCAGTCGCTGTTCGAAGTCGAGCTCGATAGCGTCGAGGGCGCGCTCGATCGGCTGACGCCGGGTCAGCTTTCGGGCGGTGCGATCGGCGTGACGGCGGGCCTGTTGATCGCGTTCCTCATCAAGAGCGTGCTCTTCGATTTCATCTCGAACTCGGGCCGCGCCGGCACGTACGTCGCGAACGTGCTCTACATCCTCGTCAGCGTCTTCACGGCGTTCCTCGGCGCGCGGCTCGGCGCGAAGGCGCGCGCGCCGCAGCCGGCGCTCGCGCTCGACGCGAACGGCGAGACCGTGCACCTCTCCGTCCCGAAGATCATCGATACGTCGGTCATCGTCGACGGCCGCGTCCTCGAGATCGTCGAGAGCGGATTCCTCGAGCCGCCCCTGGTCCTGCCGCGTTTCGTCTTACGCGAGCTGCAGCTCATCGCGGATTCCGCCGATCCGATCAAACGCACGCGCGGCCGGCGCGGGCTCGACGTCCTCGCGAAACTTCAGGAGTTGACCAAACTCGAGATCGCCGAGCAGGATTACGATGACGCGCGCGGCGTCGATGCGAAGCTCGTGCGCCTCGCGCGCGATCGCGCGGGGAAGATCGTCACGAACGATTTCAATCTCAATCGCGTCGCGCACGTCGAAGGCGTCGCGGTCCTCAACGTCAACGAACTCGCGGGCGCCGTGCGCGCGGTCCTGCTGCCCGGCGAAGAGCTCAACGTCGCGATCGTGCGCGATGGGAAAGAGCCGGATCAGGGCGTCGGCTATCTCGAAGACGGGACGATGATCGTCGTCGAGAACGGTCGCTCGCTCGTCGGCGAAGAGGCCGAGGTCGCGGTGACGAGCGTGCTGCAAACGGTCTCGGGCCGGATGATCTTCGCGAAGCTCAAGCGCGCGCCGAGCGTCGCGCACTGATGCGGTTCGCAGCGATCGTCGTCGCCGCCGGGCGCGGCGTCCGTTTCGGGCGCCCGAAACAGCTCGTGGACGTCGCGGGCAGACCGCTCGTCGCGTGGTCGATCGCGACGTTCGGCACGATGGCCGAACTCGAAGAGCTCGTCGTCGCGACGGAGCCCGAGTATGCGGACGCGCTCGCCGCGATCGCGCGCGAGTTCGCGCCGAAACTGCGCGCGACGGTCGTCGCCGGCGGGGCGACGCGTCAGGGGAGCGTCGAGAACGCGCTCGCCGCGGTTTCGACGCGTTGCGACGCCGCCTTCGTGCACGACGGCGCGCGGCCGCTCGTGCGCGCCGAGGACGTGCGTGCGGGGATGGCCGCGACGGAGCCCGGCACGGGGGCGCTGCTCGCGGCACCCGTCATCGATACGATCAAGGTCGTCGCCGAGGACGGCCGCACGGTCGCGCGCACGCTGCAGCGTTCGGAGCTCTGGGCCGCGCAGACGCCGCAATTCGGCGCGCTCGCGGACCTTCGGCTCGCGCACGAACGCGCGCGCGCCGCGGCGTTCGAAGCGACCGACGACGCATCGCTGCTCGAATGGCTCGGGCTGCGCGTCGTCGTCGTTCGGCCGCAGGGCGAGAACTTCAAGGTGACGCTCGCGAGCGATCGCGAGCTCGCCGAAGCCCTGTTGCGCGAGCGCGCGGTCGCGACACGATGACGACGGCCCCGTTTCGGATCGGTCACGGCTTCGACGCGCATCGCCTCGTCGCGGGCCGGCCGTTCGTGCTCGGCGGGATCCACATCCCGTGCGAGGTCGGCCCGCTCGGGCATTCCGATGCGGACGTCGTCTGCCACGCGCTCTCCGACGCGCTGCTCGGCGCGTGCGCACTCGGCGATCTCGGGATGCATTTCCCCGATTCCGACGCGCGCTGGAAGGGTGCCGATTCCGTGCGTCTCCTCGAAGCGTGCGCGACGATGGTTCGCGAACGCGGCTACGAGCTCGGTAACCTCGATGCGACCGTGGTCGTGCAGGCGCCGCGCCTCTCGCCGCATCTTGCCGCGATTCGCGAGCGGCTCGCGAGCGCGCTCGGCATCGCCCTCGACACGCTTAGCGTGAAAGCGAAGACGAGCGAGGGGATGGGCTATACGGGCGACGGCAGCGGGATCGCCGCATACGCCGTCGCGCTGCTCTACGCGGCGCGTTAGATGAGCGACGATACGCAACCGTTCGCGGGAGAGCCGCGCGACGTCGCGGCGCGGCGTCTGATCGCGGCTATGCAGAAGGCGCGCTTGCTCGAGCGCCCCGCGCCCGAAGCCGCGCTGCGGTGGGTCGCGACGTTCGTCGATGCGTACGGCGAACGCGCGCCGCTCGTCGCCGATGCGCTCGCGATCGTGCGCGCGCTGCGCGCGGAAGCCGTGCTCGTCCCGGCGCTCGAACTCGAACGCCTGCGCAATCGTCAGGTCCTGTTCTTTCTCGACACGGTCGGCCAATACGTCGACGATCAGCCGGAACTGCGCGGACTCCCGCTCGCGCACGATCTACGCGCGATCGCCGAAGAGTTCGGGATCGCGACCGACGATGCGATGGCGGCCGTGCGCATGGCGCTCACGGGCGAGACGTCAGGCGTGCCGCTCGACCTGCTCTTTCCGTTGCTCGGCCACGACCGGATCATGATGCGGATCGGGGCGCTCAATTCGCACGTGCTGCACGGCCGCGGCCTCGAGCCGCTCGCGTTCGGCCCCGGGGGCGTCCCGTTCGTGACCGTCTCGGGGACGAAGCCCGGGTGAGTCTCTTCGGCGATATCCTCGGGGATCTGCGGGTCCCCGTGAAACAGGACCCCGCCGCCCGCGGCTATCTCGACGTCATCCTGTCGTATCCCGGCTTTCACGCGGCGACCGCGCACCGTATCATCCACATCCTCTGGGATTTAAAGATCCCGCTCTTGCCGAGGTTTCTCTCCAACATCGTGCGCACGCTCACGGGCATCGAGATCCATCCGGCCGCAAAGATCGGGAAGCGGTTTTTCATCGACCATGGGATGGGCGTGCTCATCGGCGAGACGGCCGAGATCGGCGACGACGTCACGCTCTATAAGGGCGTGACGCTCGGCGGCACGAGCCTCGGCCGCAACAAGCGCCATCCGACGCTCGGAAACAACGTCGTCGTCGGCACGAACGCGTCGATCCTCGGCGCGATCACCGTCGGCGACGGGGCGCGCGTCGGCGCGGGCTCGGTCGTGGTGCGGCCGGTTCCGGCGAACGCGACCGTCGTCGGAATCCCGGCGCACGTCGTGCTGCAGGACGGGAAGCCGGTCGCGCAAGCCGTGACGCCGGGCCGCGTCGACATGGCCGATCCGATGGGCCTTGCGACGCGCGAACTCGCGGATCGCGTCGCGCTCCTCGAGGCGAAACTCGCCGCGATCGAAGAGAACCGGATCGCGAGCGAGGTCGGCGATGGCACTGCGGCTCTATAACACGCGCACGCGCTCGGTCGCGCCGTTCGAGCCCCTCGAAGCGGGGCACGCACGCATCTACGTGTGCGGCCTGACGCCGTCGGCCGAAGCGCATCTCGGCCACGCGCGGTCGTTCATGTTCTTCGACGTCCTGCGCCGCTATCTCGTCCATCTCGGCTATCGCGTGACGTACGTGCAGAACGTGACGGATATCGACGATCGCAGTATCGCCGCGGGCCTCGCGACCGGGAAACCGTGGCACGAGATCGTCGAGGGGTTCGAGCGCGGTTTCCGCGCCTCGATGGATCGCTTGCACGTGCTCGAGCCCGATCGCGAACCGCATGCGACGCAATACGTCCCCGAGATCGTCGCGATGATCGAGCGGCTCGTCGCGGCGGACCACGCGTATGCCGGTGCGGACGGCGTCTATTTCGCCGTGCGCTCGTTCGCGCGTTACGGTGCGCTCTCGGGCCGCAATCCCGACGAATTGCTGATCGGCGCGCGGATCGCGCCCGGTGAAGACAAGCGCGACCCGCTCGATTTCGCACTCTGGAAATTCGCGAAACCGGACGAGCCGTCGTGGCCCGCGCCGTGGGGTGCGGGGCGGCCGGGCTGGCACATCGAGTGCTCGGCGATGGCGCACGCGCTGCTCGGCGAACCGTTCGATATCCACGGCGGCGGCTTCGATCTGATCTTCCCGCATCACGAGAACGAGATCGCGCAGACCGAATCGCTCGAACCGCCGCCGATGGCGAACGTTTGGATGCACGGCGGCCTCTTGCAATTCGAAGGCAGGAAGATGTCGAAGTCGCTCGGCAATTTCGAGCCGCTCAAAGATCTGCTCGATCGCCACGATCCGCAGGCGATTCGGATGCTCTTCTTACAAGCCGGATATCGTAAACCACTGAACTTTACGGAGGCCTCGATCGACGGCGCGACCGTCGGCCTGCGCCGCTTGCAAGCGGCCTACGACGCATTACGTGCGGTTCCGGCGGCGCCGAACGGTGCGTCCGACGCAGCGGTCGCGGCGTACGAAGCGCGCTTCTACGCGGCGCTCGACGACGACATGAATACCTCGGGTGCCGTCTCCGTCCTGTTCGATCTCGCCGCGAACGCGGCGGCTCTCGAACGCGCGGGCGACGCGAGCCGCGCGTCCGCGTTCATGCACGTCGCGCTCTCGCTCGTCGGCCTCTCGCCGAGCGAACGCGCCGCGGCGCCGGCCGTCGCCGCGATGCTCGTCGTCG
>CAZZYZ010000208.1:0-5210 GCA_964658425.1 Vulcanimicrobiota bacterium
GAAAACGACGATGTTCCCGTACCGATCGTAAAACTCGTGAAACGCATCGAGTTTCTTCTCGCTCAGCTTCACGTACCGGCCGTACCGGGCGACGAGCGGTCGGCCGCCGGCATAGCCGATCGCGTAGAGGATCGACCCGCCCACGACTTCGCCGAGCGTCGCGACGAGGCCGGTGAGCCAGACGCTCGAGAGATGGCCGGTCGCGGCGAGGCCGCCGGCGACGGGGACCACGAGTTCCGTACCGACCGGGATGCCGAGATTGCCAAGTACCATAACGAGGAACAGGCCGGTATATCCGGTCTGGTCAACGATGTTCAAGAAAATCGATGTGAAATGCTCCACGTTCGTCGCCTTACTCTCGAACGCGTTCGGAGGTTTCGAGCGAACGCGTCAGCAGTTCCGCGGCGATCCCGCCTTCGGCACAGATCGCGTCGAACAGGTCGCCGGGTTCGATATCGCGCGGGGCGATCGTCGCATCGTCCGCGCGGCGGATGATATTTGCGACGCGCGGCGTCACGAGAACGCCGTCCCAGAGACGATCGTCGCCCGTCCCGATCGCGCGACGCAGATCGGCGATCACGTCGGTAGATGAGGTTCCACGCAGTTGCAATCGTGCCTCGACGCCGGGGTCGTGCTCTTCCAACAACGCGAGTAGAAGGTGCCCGGCTCCGACGTAGTAGTGGTTGTGATTCCGACACGCTTGCTCGGCCGCGCGCAAAACGCGCTTCGCCGCCGGATTGAACCGAGTGAACACCTTATCGAGCCCTTGTAGTGGGATTCATCATCGGGGCGGCAGGATTTGAACCTGTGGCCTCTGCGTCCCGAACGCAGCGCTCTACCAAGCTGAGCTACGCCCCGATACCCCGCTTAGGACCCCCGACGATTCTCTCGAACGACCGCCGGTCCTGCTCCAAGGTTGCCGGTCACGCGCGTCCGAAGCGTGCACACGGATCATGAAATACGTTATCGTCGGTTGCGGACGCGTCGGTGCGACGCTCGCGAAGCTACTGATCGCCGAATCGCACGAAGTTATCGTCGTCGACGAGAATCCCGCCGCATTCAAACGGCTCGGCACCCATTTCGCCGGCCGGGTGGAAGTCGGAACCGGTATCGATTTCGACGTGTTGCAACGCGCCGGCGCGGCGACCGCAGACGGCTTCGTCGCGGTGACCGACGGCGACAATCGCAACGTGATGGCCGCGCTTATCGCGCAACGCATGTTCGGCATAAAAAAAATCGTCGCACGTATCTACGACCCGCCGCGCGGTCAACTCTATCGAGAGCTCGGCGTCGAGACGGTCTGTCCCACGACGCTCGGCGCGAAGATCATTCGCGATCGCCTCATGCACATGCCATACGAATCGATGCCTTCGTTCGATTTCGGGAAGCTCTCGTCGCTTGCGGTGACCCTTCCGCCGAACGAGGACGGTTCGCTCGTTCGCGATTTTGAGCGGCCCGGCTTGGTACGCGTAGCGGCCGTCCGTCGCGGCGGTCGCGTGTTTCTTCCGATCGACGACGATACGCTCGAACCGGGCGATGAGATCAATGCGATCGTGGCCCCGGAGGCGCTCAGCGAATTCTTCGAACGATTCGCCCGTACGCCCGATCTTCCGATCACGGTTGCCGTTTAACGATGTTCGTTATCATCGTCGGAGGCGGGAAAGTCGGAACGTATCTTTCGCGAGCGTTGCTCGATCAGGATCACGAGGTCGTTCTGATCGAGAAGCAGGCGCGAAAGGCTCAATTGATGGCCAATCTGCTCGAGACCGACGTCACGATGGTCGGCGACGGTTGCGATCCGCTCGTCCTCGATACTGCCGGTCTCAAGCGCGCCGACGTCGTCGTGGCGGATACCGGCGACGACGAAGATAATCTCGTCGTCTGTTTGATCGCAAAAAGGCACTCGAACGCGCGCTGCATCGCTCGGGTAAACAATCCGAAAAATAAGCTTATCTTCGAATCGATCGACCGCGAAGTGCCGATTACGGTCATCTCGTCGACCGAAATCATCCTCAATCAGATCAACGATCAGGTCAACGCAGCCGACTTCTCGACGCTTGCGAAACTGCGCGACGGCGATCACGAACTCATCCGCATCGACATCCCCGCGAACTCGCCCGCAGCCGGTCGGCGCCTCGCGGAGATCGATCTTCCGCTCGCGTCGGTTGTGATCGCAGTCGATCGCAAGAACGAGGATCTCGTGATCCCGGGTGGAGACACGATCATTCTGGCCGGCGATAACGTCATCCTCATGGCTCGTAATTCGGCGCGCGAGGACGTGCGCTCGGCGCTCGTCGGAACGCCCGTCACGGCGTAGTCGAAACCGGCGCTCGCGGAGGAACCCGTGGAACTCTCTTTGGAAGAGCGCGCGAAGCGCGACGTCGGTTTTCATGCGGTCGACACGTACGTTAGAAACGAAACGTGCATCGGCTTGGGAACCGGCACGACGGCGTACTACGCGGTCGAGCGGGTCGGGCAGCTCGTCGCACAGGGCTGGTCGCTGCGCGCGGTCGCGACGTCGACCGTGACCGAAGCACTCTGCCGCGAACGTGATATACGGCTCGTCGCTTTCGGCGATGAGGAGATCGACGTTGCGATCGACGGAGCCGACGAAGCCGACCGCGATCGATCGCTCATCAAAGGCGGAGGCGGCGCACTCTTTCGCGAGAAAGCGGTCGCGCTCGCCGCGAGGACGTTCGTCGTCATCGTGACCGATCGGAAGGTCGTGAACCGTCTCGGTGCGTTTCCGCTCCCGGTCGAGGTCGTGCCGTTCTCGGCAAATTATCTGCAACGCGAGATCGAAGCGCTCGGCGTGAACGTCGAGCGGCGAACCACGAACGGCACGCCGTATCTCACCGATAACGGTAACGTGCTCTTCGACTGCGCGTTCGGAGCGATCGACGATGCTCCGGCGCTCGAGAAGATGCTGCAAGCGATGAATGGTGTCGTAACGACGGGACTCTTCATCGGCCTCGCCGAGCGTGTCGTGGTCGCGAACGTCGATGGTACGATGTCCGAGTTTTAGGAAACGGCGGTGTGAGTCCCGCAACGAAGCCGAACAGCTTTCCGAATATTTCGCATAGAAGAACGAGCGACCCCGGCGTTTCTCGACGGGTGGACTCGTCAGAGGATGCGGTCAATCGACACGTCCGCTCGAATCACGTGCTTCGCGAATTACTACCACGATCGCGCGCGTCGCCCACGTTTGCGAGACGATGCGCCACGAACCGTTTCGGCGTGCGAAGACGAACGTGAACGTTCCCGTCTCTCTCGAGATTTTCGAGCCGACGCTTCCCGTGTAGACGACGGGGAATACGGCGTACGCACGAGTCGGCGAGACGTCGTATGCGGTCGCGTGTTCCATCGTGCCGTGGAAATGTTCGAGCTTCCCGTCCACGATCGCTTTCGCGACGGCGGCGAGCCAGTCTCGGCTCGCGTGCGGCCCGGACCATACGAACGGTGCATCTTCATCGACGAGGACCGCATCCTTCGAATACGTTTGCGCGACGCTTCCGACGTCGCCGGTATTCGTGGCGTCGATCGCTTCCCGGACGAGGCGCATCAATTCCGGCGCGGGTTGCGCGGCACGAGCCGGGACGGCCATGCTCGAAAGGAAGGCAAGGAGAATCGCGACCTTCGTAACGCGCACGAATACCTCCGAAGGGAGAAATGCGGCGCCCGATCATCGGATCGACCGCCAACGGTGGAAGCCGCCGCTGTGTTCTACACCGATCGACGATCGCATGCGGCCGGGATGCGCGCCTTGCACCTATTCGATATCGATGTTGCCCCAGGGCTCTCGCTTCTCGACGGTCGGAACGTGATGTCGCAGATCGGCGCTCGATACTCGGATCAACGCTCGCCATTCGCGCCGGCGCGGCTAATGGGCGTGCGTAAAATTTCCGACGCGGATGCCGGCGTTGCGGATGCGGGCGAGGGCGACGCGCATGCCGATCGGCGCCGTGCGTGGGCGGCCGACCGCCGAGAAATAACGAGCGGGATCGATGTTGAGCGTTCGCGTCTGCACCATCGTGACGGGCGTCGCTGCGAAGAATGCGTCTGCGGCGGCGACCTCGTCGACGTCGTCCGTCACGCCCGGGTGCGTGAGGAGATTGAGCGAGACGCGCAGCCGCGCTTCGGTCGCGAGCCGCACGCTCGCGAACACGTCTTCGAGACCGTAGGCGAGCGGCCGGTAATACGCGGCGTACACCTCGGGGCGAAACGAGTTGAGACTGATCCTCGCGGCATCGAGCCCCGCATCGATCAACATCGAAAGCGAACGCGGGAGACTTCCGTTCGTGTTGATGTTTATCGTCCCCGCCGACGTCGCGGCGCGGATCGTCTCGATCGCGCGCACGATCGTCGTGGCGCGTAAGAGCGGTTCGCCTTCGCAGCCCTGCCCGAACGACACGATCCCGTGCGGAACGCGTTCGAAGTGCGCGATCGCGACGCGCGCGAGTTCTTCCGCCGTCGTCTCGTCGCTGACGCGCAATTGCGGCGACGGGATACCGGCGAGCGGATCTTGCTCGGAGATGCAGCCGATGCACCGCGCGTTGCATTTGGGCGAGACCGGCAGCGCCGCTTCACCGCGTTCGAGAAAGACGTTCTGCGCGGTGAAGCAAGCGTAGGTCGTCGCGCAGATCTCGAGTTGCGCGAGCACGCCGTTCTGCGGATCGCGCGCGCGGCGCGCGTCGACATATCCTCGCAATTCTTCTTCTGCGAACGAACGCGGCGTCCAATCCTCGCTCGCATCGGTCTGCATCGCGGCGACGTGCAAGTCGTCGTCGACCACGCACGCGTACGTGTATCCGAAAAGCGGAAGCGTCGGCGCGTTCGCGCTCGGATTGTACGCGGGCAGCAGCAAACGCGTGTAGCCCGCGGGTAAGAGCGCCGCGAGCGCGACGCGTCCCTTGCCGGATTTGCCCCCCGCGAGGATCGGCGCGCGGCCGGGCAACATCGTCGGAACGGTTCCGGGCGGTGCCGGGATGAGCTCGCTCGCACGCGGTCGGCGCACGTCGCCGCCATCGGCGAGCGGCGACGATCGTTCGTCGAAGAAGATCTGCCCGCGCTCGTCGGCGTACGCGAGCCCGGGTAGCGCGGTACGAGCCATCAGCGTTCACTCACAGCGCGAGCGTGCGCGCGAACATCGTCTCCGCGGGGCCGGTCAAATATGCGTTCTCCCCCGAACGCCATGCGACGTCGAGGCGGCC
>CAZZYZ010000209.1:0-5170 GCA_964658425.1 Vulcanimicrobiota bacterium
GGGATCGTCGACGACGACACGGTCGACGTCTCGAACCTGCAGCGGCAGGTGATCTTCGCGACGGCCGACGTCGGGCGTTCGAAAGTCGAGGCCGCCGCCGACCGCGTCCGTGCCCTCAATCCGGGCGTCGCGGTCGATGCGCTGCCGCTGCGCTTCGATCGCTCGAACGCGCGCGAACTCGTGCGGCTCTACGACGTCGTCGTGGACGCGACCGACACGTTCGGCGCGCGCTACGTGATCGGCGATGCATGCCGGCTCGAAGGCAAACCGCACGTCTACGGCTCGATCTTCCGTTTCGACGGCCAGGTCAGCGTGTTCGCACCGGGCGGCCCGTGCTATCGCTGCCTGTTCCCGGAGCCGCCGCCGCCCGGGAGCGTGCCGAGTTGCGCCGAGGGCGGGGTGCTCGGCGTCCTCGCCGGGATGGTCGGGACGTGGCAAGCCGCCGAAGCGCTCAAACTCGTGCTCGGCCTCGGCCGCCCGCTCGTCGGGCGGCTGCTGCTCGTCGACGCCCTCGAGGGCCGCACGCGCGAGATCGCCCTCGAGATCGATCCGGCTTGCCCGCTCGACGGCGATCGCCGGACGCTCTTCGACGTGGCACCGGAAGCCGAGGCGGAGCCGGTCGCGGGTAACGCCGCGATCGGAGCGCTCGCGCCGGCGGAACTCGACGCGTTCCTCGCGGCGAACCCGGGCGCGCGCGTGCTGGACGTCCGCGAACCGCACGAAGCGGCGCTCGGCCCCGCGCCGCAAGCGATCGCGCTCCCGGCGAGCGAACTCGACGCGAGGCTCCACGAACTCGATACGGCCCGCACCTACGTCGTCGCGTGCCGCGTCGGCGCGAAATCGCGCTGGGCCGTCGAGCGCCTCCACGCGGCCGGCTTCCGGCGCCTCCGGCACCTCGAGGGCGGCCTCCTCGTCTACGCGCTCGAACACGACGAGTTCGCGTTCTTCTAATGACGGCACGCCGCGATTCCGCGCCCGCGCTCCGAACCCCGGCGGCCCTGCGGGCGGCCGTCGAACGGCTCGCGTTCGCCGCGGGCGCCGACGCCGTGCGGATCGCCGCGGCCGCCGATGACGACCTGACGGCGGAGCGGATGCGCGTCTCCTTCGCGCGCGGCGACCACGCGACGTGGGGGTACGACGACGGTTATGCGGCGCGGGCGGCGTCGCCGAGCGCGTTGCTCCCCGGGGCACGCAGCGTCGTCTGCATCGCGATCGGCTACGCCACGCCACCGCCCGCGGAACGGGCGCCGCTCACGGGCCGCGTCTCGAATTACGCCTGGAGCGCCGATTATCACCGGGCGATGCGCGGTCGCCTCGCCGAGATCGCGGCCGGCCTCGACGCGCTCGAAGCGGGCGTCCGCAGCGTCGTCGCGTGCGATACGGCGCCGCTCGCCGAGCGCGCCTTCGCCGCCGCCGCGGGGCTGGGCTGGGTCGGGAAGCACACGAACCTCATCGCGCCCGGCCTCGGCTCGTACGTGTTTCTCGGCGAGATCGTCACCACGCTCGCCCTCCCGGCCGACGCGCCGCTGCGCAAGGGCTGCGGAACGTGCGCGCGCTGCGTCGATGCGTGCCCGACGGGGGCGCTCCGCGGCGATTACACGATCGATGCGACCCGCTGCATCTCCGATGTGACCCAGCGAACCGATGCGATCCCGCTCGCGATGCGGACGCTCGTCGGCGAATGGGTCTGGGGCTGCGATCTCTGTCAGGACGCATGCCCGCCGACACGCAACGCCGGGCCGCACGGCGCGCGCGCGTTCGCGGCGCAGGGCGATCTCGCACGGCCCGATCTGCAGGCGCTGCTGCGGCTGCGCAGCGGCGAATACAAGCGCCGCTTCCGACCGACGGCGATGGGCTGGCGGGGTGCCGCGGTGCTACGGCGCAACGCCGCCGTCGCACTCGGAAACGCCCTCGATCGGGCCGCCGTTCCGGCGCTCGAAACCGCGTTGCGCGACGATCCGCACGTGCTGGTGCGCGGCCACGCGGCGTGGGCGCTCGGCCGCATCGGCTCGCCCCGCGCGTTTGCCGCGCTGCGCGGCCGGGGCGGCGTCGAAGCCGACGAGACGGTCCGCGCGGAGATCGCGGCGGCACTGCGCGGGGCAACCTTTGCGTGACGCGCGGCCTTAGTGACCGGGAAGTGGTATCGACGACGAAACGTTCCATAGCGGCACTCGCGGGCGTGCTCCTCACGCTCTCGATCGCAGCGCCCGGCGGTGCGGAGTCGGGCGCCCCGCTCGGCCCCGGAAACGACGCGGTCTTCAAGCGTTTGGTCGCGCTCAACGCCGCGCTCAAATCGTATACCGCGACGGTCGTCGTCGCGGGCGAGCTGAAGTCGCTCTTGCCGCTCTCGTATTCGACGAACGGGACCGTCTATTACAAGCAGCCCGATCGCCAGGCCGTCGTGTTCGACTCGGCGCCGCCGTTCGCATCGAGCTTCAAAAAGCTCGTGATCCCGGCGGAGCCGCCGGCGACCTGGCAGGCGACGAACGACGTCCGCGTCGCGGGCGACGCGGGCGGGACGACGACGTTTCGTCTGACGCCGAAGAAGCAGGGCCGCGTCGATCATCTCGACGTCAAAGTCGACGACGCGACCGCGACCCCGCGCGAATATACGTGGACGTACACCGACGGCGGCTTCGCGACGTTCGACCAGACGTATCAGCAGATCGACGGCAATTATCTCGTCGCCAAACAATCGGGCAGCGTGCAGACGCCGAGCCTGCGCGTCGATGCGACGACGAGCTTCTCGAATTACAAACTCAACGTCGCGGTCGACGACGCCGTTTTCGCGGATAAATGATCGCGCCCGAACTCGTCACGACGATCGACCTGATCGGCGGTCTGCGAGGCGCTCCGCTCGCCGATGCGTTCCGCAGGCCCATCGATTATCTGCGCATCTCGGTGACCGATCGATGTAATCTGCGTTGCACGTATTGCATGCCCGAAGCCGGGCTGCCGTGGATCGCGAAGGCCGAAATCCTCACGTTCGAAGAGATCGAGGCGATCGTACGCGCCGCGGCCTCGGTCGGCGTGCGCAGCATTCGTCTCACGGGCGGCGAGCCGCTCGTGCGGCGCGATCTCCCGCAGCTCGTGCGCCGGCTCGCCGCGATCGAAGGCATCGAGGACATCGCACTTTCGACGAACGGGATGTTCCTGGCAGAGCAGGTCGATGCGCTCGCGCGCGCGGGATTGCGCCGCGTGAACGTCTCGCTCGACACCCTACGGCCCGAACGCTTCCTCGAGATCGCTCGCCGGCCCGGACTCGAGCGCGTCGTCGCGGGCATCGATGCCGCACTGGATGCCGGCCTCGGGCCGATCAAAATAAATTGCGTCGTGATGCGCGGCCGCAACGACGACGAGCTCGCGGCGTTCGCCGCGCTCGCATACGATCGCGCGATCTACGTCCGCTTCATCGAGGTCATGCCCGTCGTCGAGAACGCGTCGCTGCAGCGCGACGCGTACGTTTCGTCTACCGAATTGCTCGAGCGGCTCGGAGCGATCGAGAAGCTCGAACCGGTCCCGGGTCCCGGCGGAAACGGTCCGGCGCGATACTTCGCGGCGCGAGGTGCGAAGGGCGCGCTCGGCGTGATCAGTCCGCTCTCGCACGATTACTGCGATACGTGCAATCGCGTTCGGCTCACGGCCGACGGCCGTTTGCGGCTCTGCCTCTTCGGCGAGAACGAGATCGATCTCCGCGGCCCGGTGCGCGCGGGCGCCACGCGCGCGGAACTCGCCGAGATCTTTCGCGGCAGCATGCTGATCAAGCCGGAGCGCCACCATCTACGGCTCGGCGAGGCCGGGAGCCGGATGCGAGCCTTCAGCGAGATCGGCGGCTAGCGCCCGCTACTCGTCCGTCTCGGACTCGTGCTCGTCGTGCATCTCTTGCTCGAAGGGGCTCGGATCGTTGCCTCGGGCGCGCAGGAGCGCGATCGATCCGACGAAGATGATGACGACGCCCGTGAGCACGCCGAGTTCGGCCAGGTTCGCGCTCACGCCGCCGACGTGCTTCGATGCGTCGGCCTCGCCGACGGTGATCACGAGCATCCGCCGGATCACGCCGATGAGCCCCACGATGAGGAACGGTTCCGCGAGCAAGACCGCGCCGCGCAGCGACAGGATGACCGTGTACGCGAGTTCGACGAGCATGAGCACGAGCAGCACGACGTCGAGAAACGCGGAGCCGTAGGTTGCGGGTTTGTCCGGCCCCGCGAACATGTGCACGAGTACCGAGACGCTCTGCGCGAGGAGCGCGAGTGCGGCGACGAAAAGCAGAATGCCGATCGCGAAGAAGACGATCCGTTCGGCCCACACCAGCACCCCGACCGCGGTACGCACGAACGGTTTGAGTGCCGGTGGTTGCTTCTCTTTGGCCATCGCACAGGCGCACGTTTGCTTCGCCGAGTACGCGACCTGCACGAACGGCAAGGGACGCGCGATGCGGGCGGCCGAATAGGCTCGCCGTCGTTATGAGAACTTTGTCGTTGAAACGCTTCCTCGGGTCGTTCGCATCGCTCGCATGCGCGGCTCTACTCGTCGCCGGCTGTTCGAAGGGCGATGCGACCGGCGGACCCTCGGGAACCGGCGAAGCGGCTCCGAAGGCAGCCGCCGGCCCGATCACCGATAGCGCGGATTCGGGGCTCAAGCCCGTCGCGGGTGCGAAGGTCGCGATGGGCGACCCGAAGCACGGCGGTGCGATCTTCGGTCAGAACTGTTCGAGCTGCCACGGTCAGGCGGGCGCGGGCGGCGGGATCGGGCCGGTTCTCAAGGGCGAATCGAAGCGGAAAAATTACGATCAGGCAATCGTCTGGATCAAGAACCCGAAGCTCCCGATGCCGAAACTCTATCCGTCGCCGCTCTCCGAGAGCGACGTTCAAGACGTCGCGGCCTACGTCGAGACGCTTTAGCAGGTCGCACGTGATGTGGCGGGCCGGCCTTTAGGAGAGGCCCGCAGCCTCTTCGTCTTCGGGCGAGATCTGCGGCTCGACGATCACGCCGGCCTCGCGGCGGCGGCCGCGGCCGGTGCGGTCGTGCCGGCGATCGTCGACGACCCGGCGACGCACGCCGCTCTCGCCTTGCGGCCGAGGCGCGCCGCTTTCCATTGCGCCGCGGTCGCGGCGTTGGCAGGGTCGCTCGAGGCGCGCGGGACCGCGCTCGTCTGCCGGCGGGGACC
>CAZZYZ010000210.1:0-5163 GCA_964658425.1 Vulcanimicrobiota bacterium
GGCATCTGCTGCCGTTTCTCCCCACGCCCGTCGTGCGACGGGCGGGCGAACGGTACGAGCTCGATTTCGATCGCCCGGAATCGATCGGACCGATGCGCTCGTTCTGGTCGAATTTCGCGCACGCCGTGCGCGCGCTGACGTACGTCCTCGCCAACGGCGGCGAGGGACTCACCCGCGTTTCGAAGCTGGCGGTGCTCAACGCGAACTATCTGCGCGTGCAGATCCGCGAGTTTCTCGAGACGCCGTTCGACGAACCGTGCCGGCACGAGTTCGTCGCCTCGGCGCGCGCTCTCAAAGACGAGACCGGCGTCCGCGCGCTCGACCTCGCGAAAGCGCTGCTCGATCGCGGCTATCACGCGCCGACGATCTATTTTCCGCTACTCGTCGCGGAGTGCCTGATGATCGAACCGACCGAGACCGAATCGAAACAGACGCTCGATGCCTTCGTCGCCGCGCTTCGCGAGATCGTCTCGCAGGCGAAGAGCGATCCCGCCTCCGTCCTCGCGGCGCCGCGACGGACGATCGTGCGCCGCATCGACGAAACGCGTGCCGCGCGCCAGCCGGACCTGCGCTGGATTCCGGACGCGACGCCCGCGGCGGAATCGACGGATGCCCGGAGCGTGTGAAGCAACGCACGGTTTTTGCCGAAGCTACGGACGATGCGACATCTTCTCGCCGGCCTCGCGATCGGGCTTCTCGCTCCGATCGCCCTCACCGCAGGGGGTGCGCGCTCCGACGACACGATCACCTCGCTCCCGGCCGGGACCACGTTCCAGTTTCACCTCACGGCGCCCGTCTCGTCCGATCGAAGTAAGCGCGGCGATCCGTTCTCGTTCGTGATGCTCGAACCGGTCTACGCGGAGGGTCACGAGATCGTCGCCGCCGGCGCGATCGGGACGGGTGCGATCGTCGTCGCCGGGCATGCCGGCAATCAGGGGCACGAGGGCGACCTCACCTTCGAACTCGACAGCATCCCGACGAGCGACGGACGTACCGTCGCCTTCGATCGACAGCTGTTCCAGATCAACGGCCGCAATCGGAAGGCGCAATCGAACGTGCTGCAGCTCGTGCCGTACGTCGGCCTCGGCGCGATGTTCATCCGCGGCTCGGAGCAGCGCGTCGAAGCCTCGCGTCCGATCGAGACGATCCTCTTGCGTCCCGCGCCGATCACGGCCGTCACGGTCGAGCCCGCGTCGCCGCCTCCGCAAGCGTCCGAATAAAAACCGAAGCTCGTCGGTTGGTCCGCGATCGCTTTCGTGATATCGAACGTACCGACGCCCGCGGTCGTGTCGTATCCCGTGCGTCATATCGCCTTCGGTGAAGACGGCGATCGTCGTGCCGACGCCCGTGTAGCCCCCAAAAATTCGTGTGGCCGGAACGTTGCGGCGAGTCGTACGCGAGCTAAAAGCCCGACGGCGCGAAAGTCGTCGCGCCTTGCCGCGGCGTGAGGTAGTACTCGAATATCGGATGGCCCGCCGCCGTGTTCTGGCGCTACACGAGCGTGTCGAGCATCGCGGCGTTGCGAGATCTGTCGTCCCCTTTAGGGCGCGGGTCGCGTCGCCGCGATCGACGCGAGGCCGGCGGTTGCGGCGCGGGTACGCAGCGTGGCTGCGTCGGCGGACGCAGCGGTCGAGACCGGAAGCTCCTTCGGCGAGGTTCGTTATTGCCGTATGACGCGCCGCGCTACTCCGCGAATGCCGCGCGAACGAGCGGCGCGACGCGCGTGCCGAGCAGCTCGATCGCGTGCATCATCTTCGCGTGCGGCAGCGTCGCGACGGTCATCTGAAAGTTGAGCCGCGCGATCCCGCCGAGCGCGCGATCGATCGCGAGGATCTTCTCCGCCGCCGTCTCGGGATCGCCGATGATGAGCGCGCCGCGCGGCCCGCGCACCTCATCGAACTGCGCGCGCGTGGTCGGCGGCCAGCCTCGTTCCTTGCCGATCGCCGTGAACGACTTCGCATAGCCGGGATAGAAATCGTCGGCCGCGATCTGCGTCGTATCGCCGACGAAGCCGATGCAATGCAGGCCGACCGAGAGCGCGCCCGGCTCGTGCCCGGCGCGCGCGCCCGCTTCGCGATAGAGATCGACGAGCTTCCGGAAGCGATGCGGTTCGCCGCCGATGATCGCGATCATGAGCGGAAGCCCGAGCGTACCCGCGCGGACGAACGATTCGGGCGACCCGCCGACGCCGAGCCAGATCGGCAGCTTCGCCTGATGGGGGCGGGGGTAGACGGCCTGACCCGTGAGCGGCGCACGATGCCGGCCGGACCACGTCACGTGGGTCTCCTCGCGGATCCGCAACAGCAGGTCGAGCTTCTCGGCGAAGAGCGAGTCGTAATCGCGCAGGTCGAGCCCGAAGAGCGGAAAGGCCTCTACGAACGAGCCGCGCCCGGCGACGATCTCGGCGCGACCCTGCGAGATGAGATCGAGCGTCGCGAACTCTTGGAACACGCGGACGGGATCGGCTGCGCTGAGCACGGTGACGGCGCTCGTGAGCCGGATCTTCGACGTCCGCGCCGCCGCAGCGGCGAGGATGATCGTCGGCGCGGAATCGAGATACTCCGCGCGATGGTGTTCGCCGATCCCGAACGCATCGAGCCCGACCTCGTCCGCGCGCGCGATCTCGTCGAGCAGATTCCGCAGCCGAACGCTCGGGTCGATCGTACGCCCGGTCTCCGGATCCGCGATCGCCGCGGCGAAACTATCGACCCCGATCTGCACGCCCGCGAATTTACCGCACGAGCTCCGCCGCCTGCAGCCGGGCATCGAACGAGCCGACGCCGGTCGCGAAATCGTTCTCGGGCCCGGCGGGAGGCCGTGCGTGCTGATGAGGAGATCGCGGAAACCACGGTCCAGCCGCCTCGCCCGTCCTTCGCCGCGAGGTGCGCTGAGAAGACCGCGAGATCGGCATCGCCCGCGTCGCAGGCGTACCAGAAGACGGGGCCGGGCCAGGCGGCCGCGAGCTGGGTCGCATAGACGGTCTTGCCGTAGCCCGGGCCCGCGACGACGGCGACGACGCGGACTGCGGGGCCGATCGCGGCGGCTCGGGCGTGCGGTAGCCACGTCGCGTAACGGCCGGCACGCGCAGTTTGAGCCGCCGCACGAACATCCAGGCGATTTCTCTACCCGGCGCGGGTCGCCTCGCGCTCACGGAGGAGTCGCCCGACCGCCCCCGCGACCTGTGCGCCCCCGCAATGTTCGTCCCGCTTCCCCGGCATCGCCCGGCCGACCGCCGATACGGTACCTGAGACACGCCGGGAACAGGAGGTTCGCATGCGGTTCTCAGCCTTCAAACGGCTCTCGATCGTCGCACGGATCGCCCTGGCAGGAAGCCTCTCGCTCGTGCTCTTCGCACTCGCCATGCTCGCCTTCGTGAAGAGCGAGCTCGAGGCGGCGATCTACTCGCAAACGCAGACGCGGCTCACGGTCGCTTCGGCGACGATGCGCGAACTGATCGCGCGGCGCGGCACGCCCGCGATCGAGAACGGGACGCTGCACTTCGGCTCGACGGTGCCGGGCGGCGACGAAGCGCTCGTCGATCGCGTCCGGGCGATCACGGGAGCCGACGTCACGATCTTCAGCGTCATCGACGGCCGGCCGATTCGCGTCGCGACGACGATCCCGCGCGCCGGCGGCCGGGGCCGCAATCTCGGGACGGAGCTCGCCGATCCGGCGCGTACCGCGGTCGCGCGCACCGGGCGCTTCACGGGGGTCACGACGATCGCGGGGCGGCCGTACCTCGACGATTACGAAGCCCTGTACGACGCCGACGGACGGACCGTCGGGATCGCGTACGCGGGGATCCCGCTGACGGCGATGGTCGAGACCGTTTCGAGCGCGATGCGAACCGTCGCGTTCGGAACGCTCGTCGCGCTCGTCGCGAGCCTCAGCTTGCTCTTCCTCGTGATGCGGCCCGTGCGCCGCGCGCTTCGCAACGCGGTGACCATGGCGCAGGGCCTCGCGCGCGGCGATGTCGATCAACGCAGCGACGAAGCCGCGGACGACGAGCTCGGCCAGGTCAGCCTCGCCTTTCACGAGATGATCTCGTACCAGCAGCGCATGGCCGCGGTCGCCGATGCGCTCGCGCGCGGCGACTTCTCGACGCCCGTCGTCCCGGTCTCCGATCGCGACCGTCTCGGCATCGCCTTCGCCGACATGAGCGAGAATCTCAAAGGGCTCGTCGAGCAACTCGAACGCTCCGCGATGACGGATAGTCTCACGAAACTCGGCAATCGACGGGCGTTCGATCAGCGCATGCGCGCAGAGCTCGAGCGCGCCGCGCGCCACCAGGGGATCGTGTGGCTCGCACTCGTCGACGTCGACAATTTCAAGCGGGTCAACGACGAGAACGGCCATCAGCACGGCGACGTCGTGCTCTCGAAACTCGCGACGGTGCTCGGCCACCTGCGCGCCGAAGATTCCGCGTATCGACTCGGCGGCGACGAGTTCGCGGTCGTGCTGAGCGATTGCACCGCAAAAAATGCCCGAACCGCGCTCGATCGCATGCGCGACGAAGCGAGCAGGGAACTCTTCGGCACGACGATCAGCATCGGGCTCGCGGGCTCGCGGAACGGCGCGATCGATTCCAGTATCCTGCAGCGCCAAGCCGATGCCGCGTTGTACGTTTGCAAGCAACGCGGGCGCAACGTCGTCGTCAGTTTCGAAGAGACGCAGCGCACCGCGACCGACGAGCAGCAGCACCACGTACGTGCCGTCACGCGCCTGATCGCGGAGCAGCAACTCGGCGTCGCGTATCAGCCGATCTGGGATCTCACACGGCGCGCGATCCTCGGCTTCGAAGCGCTCGCGCGACCGAACGCGACGTACGGCCTCAGCGGACCGCAGCAAGCCTTCGACGTCGCATCGAGTATGGGGCGCACGCACGATCTCGATCGCGTGTGCCGTCAGGCCGCGATCGCCGCGGCGCAGGGACTTTCGGCGGGCGCGCTGCTGTTCTTGAACGTCTCGCCCGAGACGCTCGCGCGGCGCGATTTCAATCCCGCGCAACTCGCGGCGGAACTTTTTGCCGTCGGCGTCGCGGTCGATCGCGTCGTCCTCGAGATCAGCGAACGCTACGCGGGTGCCCTCGAGCCCGTCATCTCGGCCGCCTCCGAGTTACAGCGCTTCGGTTTCAAGATCGCACTCGACGATACGGGCGCGAGC
>CAZZYZ010000211.1:0-5100 GCA_964658425.1 Vulcanimicrobiota bacterium
CATCTCTCGATCTGGGCGGACGACAAGCGACCGCGAAGGAACGCGGCGGTGCTCTCGATCGCGCCGACCGGGACGATCTCGATGATCGCCGGCTGTTCGTTCGGTTGCGAGCCGTACTTCGGAATGGCATACACGAAGCACGTTATGAAAGATGCCGAGGGTCGGCCGCAGCATCTCTATTACGTCGTTCCGCTGTTCGAAGAGATCGCTCGTGCCGAAGGCTTCTTCTCCGACGATCTGCTCGCGCAGATCGAAGAGAATCGCGGCTCGGTCAAGGGGATCGCGTCGGTTCCCAAGCATTGGCAAGACGTCTTCACGACCTCGGCCGACGTAACGGTCGATCAGCACATCGACATGCTCGCGGCGTTCCAAAAGAACACGGATAACGCCGTTTCGAAGACCATAAACGCGCCCAACGGCGATACGCGTGAGAACGTCTCGCGCGCCATCTTTCGTGCATACGATGCGGGCTGCAAGGGGTTCACGTATTACCGCGATGGATCGCGTACGGAACAAGTCGTGACGTTCTCCAAAGAGAACGATCTCGCCGGCGGCAATCGCGATACGGTCGCGGCTCCCGATACTGCGCCGGCTCCAGTCGCCGCGAGTCCGTCCCCGGCGGACGAACTCGATCTCGATGCGCTCCTCGCGAAAGCGCACGCACTCCTCGAGGTTCGGTAAGATGGCAGACAACGTATCCGCGACGCTCGCGGGCCTCATCGCTCGTGTCGAAGCGTTGCAAACACGGAACGCGGAGCTCGTCGCGGCGAACGCCGAACTCAAGACGGCGAACGCCGCATGCGCACAGACCGTCGCGAAGCTCGTGCAGAAACTTGAGAACGTTCAAGCGGTAAATCAAGAGCTCCGCGTCGCCGCGAAGCCCGTCGATTACCGCAAGCGGCCGCCCGTCATGCGCGGGCGGACCGTGCAGTCGAACGTCGGTTGCGGTCCGCTCTACATCACGTTGAACGAAGACGAGAGCGGTCGGCCGTTCGAGGTCTTCTTCAAGCTCGGAAAGAGCGGCTCGTGTCAGCAGTCGTATCTCGAGGCGCTCGGCGTTGCGATGTCGGTCGGCTTGCGGTACGGTGCCGATCCGCAGAAGTTCGTCGAAAAGTTCGAGGGCATGCGTTGCCCCAATCCCAAGATGCGCAACGCCGACGGCCCGACGACGCTCTCGTGCGCCGACGGCATCTCGCAGGGTCTCGCGAAGGCGCTCACGCTCGCGCTACCGATCGGCGACGTCAACGCACGCGCCGAAGCCGACGTGGTCGAAGTTGCGGAACCGCAGCACCGCTATTCCGCCGAAGACCGCGCCGAAGCCGAAGCGAATCAGAAGTCGATCGACCTCCTCGCGATGTTCCCGAATGCGACGGGTACGCCGCAGCCGACGAACGGGAACGGCACGTCGAACGGCCATGGAAAATCGAACGGCGGATCGACGATGACGTCGCTGCGTACGATGACCGAACTCCCGCCGCCGACGATTCGCAAGGCGATGATGACGGGCGTCGGGATGTGTCCGAAGTGCGGCGGTAATCTCGTCTCGCAAGGCGGCTGCATCCAATGCCTGCAGCAATGCGGCTACGTCGGGAAGTGCTCGTAGAAGCCGAACAGCCAATACCATGATCGGGAGGGCTGCTCTTCGAAGCGGCCCTCATTCGTTTCGGCGACAGTTTACGCCTCACAAACCGAGCGTTACGACGTCGATTCGTCGAAGCTATCGAGCGTTCCGATGGTGACGATCGCGATAGCGTCGGGAACAATCGTCGACGGGATCGACCCAAAGATCGCGATCTTTGGTGTATCTCGGTCGGCCGTACGCGGCGAGCGCGAAGCCGCCGAT
The DNA here is from genome assembly GCA_964658425.1 of Vulcanimicrobiota bacterium. Classification (GTDB taxonomy): domain Bacteria; phylum Vulcanimicrobiota; class Vulcanimicrobiia; order Vulcanimicrobiales; family Vulcanimicrobiaceae; genus CAZZYZ01. The sequence goes on from CAZZYZ010000211.1 coordinate 1,844, forward strand.
CACGAGAAATTCGGCGTTGAAGTTCGACAACCGATCGTTGAAGTCGCCGCTGCCGATCGCGGCGTACATGCGATTCCTTCGAGAACGGCTCGCCTTGGTCTCGTTGCCATTGCGGCGCGATCCCTCGAACAAGCGTGTTTTGCGCTGCGCGATGCTGGGCAATCCGTCTCCGTCCGGGCGCGTAACGAACGTCCGGCGGTACTGCAATGAGGAGAATTTCGATGCTTGATGACGATACGACCCGTAACGGATCCGAAGGTCCGGCCGACGGCGGCGCTTCGGGAACCCCGGGCGTTCAGGACGGCGGCGCCGACGGCGGAGCGGATAGCGGAGCCGAAGGCCCCGCGGACGGCGGCGCATCGGGCAAGCCCGGCGTGCACGACGGCGGAGCGGACGGCGGAGCCGAAGGTCCGGCGGATGGCGGCGCATCGGGGAAGCCCGGCGTGCACGACGGCGGAGCGGACGGCGGAGCCTAACGCCACTTCCGAGATGCGCGGAGAGTCGTCGCGTACGACCTCTCCGCGCGGTTTCCGTAACGGCAGCGCTCGCGCGCGAGGTAACGCGAAACGCAAGCGCGTCGTCGTAAAAGAGTACGAATGAACGACCCCTTATTTCGAACCATCGGCCTATCGCTCGAACAGTTTTCCGCATCCTACTGGAGCGCGTCGCCGTTTCTGCGTCGGGCGGCGGACCTTCCGCAAAACCGTCTCACCGATCTGCTCTCACTTACGGCGATCGACGAGTTGCTGTCGCGCCGGGGATTGCGAACGCCGTTCGTGCGCATGAGCCGCAACGGCGACGTGCTCTCGCCGGCGCGATACACGCGCGGCGGCGGAGCAGGCGCGGAGATCGCCGATCAGGTCGCCGACGACAAGGTGCTCGCCGAATTCGCGGCCGGAGCGACGCTCGTGCTCCAGGGGCTCCATCGGATGTGGCCGCCGATCGTCGACTATGCGAGCGCGCTTTCGTCCGAGCTCGGTCATCCCGTGCAAGTCAACGCCTACGTGACGCCGCCGCAGAACACGGGCTTCGCGCCGCATTACGACGTCCACGATGTGTTCGTGCTGCAATTCGCCGGCCGCAAGCACTGGAAGATCCACGAGCCGGTGTTGCCCTCGCCGCTACGCGACCAGCCGTGGAACGACCGCTCGGCCGCCGTCGCCGCGCGTTCCGCAGAGACGCCGCTGATCGACACCGTTCTCGAATGCGGCGACGTGCTCTATCTCCCGCGCGGTTACGTGCATGCGGCAACGTCGCTCGGTGAGGTCTCCGGCCATCTCACCGTCGGCGTTCACCCGGTCACGCGCCGAACGCTCGTCGATCAACTCGTCGTCGCACTCGCAGATGACGTCGAGCTGCGCCGATCGTTACCGCTCGGCGTCGACCTTTCGGACGAGAACGTCCTTCGCCATGAGCTCGAGGCGACGGTCGCCGCGCTACACGCGGCGATCGATCGCCTCGATCCGGCCGCCGTCGCACGCGGGGTCGGCCGGCATCTCGCCGCGGCGACGCGGGCGGAGCCGCTTCGCCCGCTCGCGCAGCTCGCGTTCGCGGCGACGCTCGCGTCGCGCGATCGCGTGCGCCTGCGGCCGGGGCTGCGATTCTCGCTGCGCACCGAAAACGAACATGTCGTCATCGACGCGACCGGCAAGCGCCTGCGCTTCCCGGCGGCTTCGTTCGATGCCGCGCGGGTTGCGACGTCGGGTCGCGCGGTCGCCGCCGACGACTTACCGAGCATCGACCCGAGCGAGGCGCTCGAACTCGTCTCGCAACTCCTTCGCGACGGGATCGTCGTGCCCGCATGAGCGATGCGAGCGGGGGCAGCCGGTGAGCGCTTCGACGTTTCGCTGCGCGACGGAGGCCGAACGGCGCGACGATCCGATGCTCGGTACGGCGCCGCCGCACACGCGAATCTTGCTCGTCCATCAGCCGGGGCCGTGGGGACCGCGAGGTCTCGTCGAGAGCCGCTGCGATCCCGACGTCGCCCGCCGGATCGACGTCGCCGCAGCGGAGGCGGGGATGCGGCTCCAAGCGATTCGGCGGCCCGGGAAACACGTCGTCGGAACGCCCGACGGCGGCTACCTCGTCGGAATCGCCGACACCCGCGTCGGCTTGGCCGCGATTACCTGGTGGCGCGTCGATGATCTGGCCGAGCTCGCAGACGACCTCGAAGCAGGCGGCCCGCACCGCGAGCCGATCGAGATCGACCGCGCGCCGCTGTACCTCGTCTGCGCACACGGTCGCCACGACGCATGCTGCGCGCTACGCGGACGGCCGGTCGCCCAAGCGCTCGAACGCGTCCGACCCGGGCGCGTCTGGGAAACGACGCATCTCGGCGGCGATCGATTCGCGGCAAATCTGCTCGTCTTGCCGACGGGGGAGCTCTACGGCCGCGTACCGCCCGCGATCGCATCCGAGCTCGCCGACCGCGTCGATGCGGGCGACGTCGTGCCGCGGCTGATGCGCGGCCGGATCGGGCTCGCGCCGATCGCTCAAGCCGCGTTGATCTACGCGCACGATCGGCTCGGCATCGCCGCGCGCGATGCGCTCGCGGTGACCGCGGTCGAACGAATCGATGCACGTGCGTTCGTCGCGACGGTCGTAACGCCGCAGGGTATCGTGCATGTCACCGTCGGCGTCGAGTCGGCGCGCGCCGCGCAACTGACGTGCCGCGGACCGGCCGCGGCCGTCGCGCGCGAATATCGCGGTGTCGCGATCGTCTCGGCGGCCGAGGGGTAGCGGCGCCGGTCGGCTACGAACCGGGCGACTCGGGCTCGACGAGGATCGGCGTCCGACGCGGTCTCGGGATCCCGGTGATCGTCGGTACGGGCGTCGGCACGTCGTGCGGCGTGAACGTCTGGGTATTCGCCTGCGGTGTGCGGGAGACGTACGGCGTCGGCGTCGCTAGTGCGGTCGCGGGACGCGAGTCGATCGTCAGCGTCGTCGTTCGCGCATCGAAGACGAACGTGTCTCCGAGTGCGGCCGCAATGCGAGCGAGCGGAACGTAGCGATCGATACGCTTGCCGTTCGCGTTCGCGAGGGAGCGTTCGCTCGCGAATGCGATGCGAATACTACGGTCCCTGACTTTCACGACGAGATAGCGGCAGCCCGGCTCGCAGCGAACGCTCGTCGCGAGCTCGCCCGCGAAGGGATCCGCGGGCGCGTACACGCGGCCGCGGATGAGGATCGCGGGCAGCGACGACGAGACGAGTCGTCCGTCGATGACGACGGCGACCGGCTGCGCGATCATGTCGATC
>CAZZYZ010000212.1:0-5020 GCA_964658425.1 Vulcanimicrobiota bacterium
CGCCCAGTGCGCCGAACCGTGCAGATCCGAGTGCGTGCGCGGCCGCGCGCCGCGGATGCTCGTCGCGAAGCTCGGCCAAGACGGCCACGACCGCGGCGCGAAGGTCATCGGCAGCGCGTTCACCGACGCCGGCTTCACGGTCCACATGGCGCCGCTCTTCCAGTCGCCGGACGAGATCGTCGCGCTCGCGGAGCGGCACGACGTCGACGTGATCGGAATCTCCAGTCTGTGTGCGGGCCACGATGCGCTGTTGCCGCTCGTGCTCGCACGCGTCGCCGAGCGTGGGCTCGACGTCAAGGTCGTGCTCGGCGGGATCGTGCCCGCGAGCGAACGCGCCGCGCTCATCGCGCTAGGCGTGGCCGCGTTTTTCCCGCCGACGAGCGATACGCTCGCCTGCGTGCGAGCCGTGATCGCGTTACTCGAAGGTGACGCCGCAGCGGAAATCCGTTCGGCGACGAGCGGCGAAACTGCCGCACGATCGCGACAGGCGGGACGGAAGCTGCTCGTTTAACCGATATCGCTCGGGCCGCTCGCGGCTATTTCGCGAGCTTCTCGACCTCCGCGATGTTCGCGTCGCTGTACGGCTCGCGTTTTGCGAAGACGACGTTTCCGCTCGCGTCGCAGACCACGACGCCGATCGTCGCCTTATCGCCGGGCGGCGTGAGCCCGCGCCAGCCGTCGCCGTTGAACGTGAGCAGCACTTGCTTCTGAACCTGCTCTTTATTCCCGACACCCGCGCCCTCGACGAGTTTGCGGACTTTTCCATGGCCGAAGAAGACGGTTTTATCGGCGACGACGACGACGTAGACGGTCGCCTTCGCGTCCTCGTTATCCGCGAGCGTCTTGCGCGTCCACGTCTTGAGTTGGTCCTCGGCCTCTTTCGTGAAGGCGAGCAGCAAGATGAACGGTTTGCCCGCCGCGTCCGTCGGGAGGACGACGTGCGTGCCGCCCATCGAGTCCGCCTCGAGGCGCGGAAGCGCGGCCGCATCGGCGCGCGCTCCGAGAGAGAGCGCGAGCGAACACGCGAGGGCGAGCTTACGGAACGACGGCTGAAACATCGACGATGAGCCTTTCGGTATCTGGGTCACGATCGTCGACCGGAACGGTCGCCGAGCGAAGCAGTGGCAGTAAGACGAGCGAGCCGAGGAGCAACGCGCCGATCAGGAGCCACGCTTCGTTGAACGCAAGAGTTGCCGCCGCGCGTTCCACGATCGGCTTCGCGAAGAGCAGATCGTCGGGATCGGCGTGGGCGATATCGACGCCCTTGAGTATCGCGACGGGGACGCCGACGAAGGCGGCGATCTGCGCGTCGCCTGCGACGAGCCGGTCGGTGAGATGCTTCGCGATCGGGATCGGCCGCAGCGAGATGATGGTATCGACGAGGCCGATCCCGATCGCGCCGCCGATGTTCCGCATGAAATTGAGGACGCCGCTCGCGTTGGAGAGCTCGGCGATCGGCCGATGTCCGAGTGCGACGTTCGTGATCGGCAGGATGCAGAAGAGCAGCCCCGCGCCGCGCAAAATCTGCGGCACGAGCAACTGTTGGAAGTCGGTCTGCGGGGTTTGGAACGCGTTCGCAAGCGCGCCCGCCCCGAAGACAGTGAAGCCGATGAAGGTCACGACCTGCGGAGGGAGCCGCCGATCCGCGAACGCCGCGAGCGGTGCCGCGACGAGCTGCGAGACGCCCATCACGGTCATGATGGTCCCAATCTCTAGCGGTGAGTGGAAGCGTACGAATCCGAGAAAGAGCGGCAAAACGTAGAGCGATCCGAACAGCCCCGCGCCGAGGGCGAAATTGAACGCGCACGCGGCCGCGAAGCTCCGGTCGCGCAGCGGTGAGAGGTCGACGAGCGGATCGCGTCCGCGCGCGCAACGCGAAACGAAGAACGCCCCGCCGCCGAGCACGAGCGCGATGAGCGCGTAATCGCGGCCCGTCGCCCAGTGGTCCGCCGGAGCGAGTTTGAGCAGCGTTTGCAGCGACCCGAGGGAGACCGTGAGCGCGCCGAACGCCGGCAGATCGATCGTTCGCCACGCCGTCATGTCGGCGTGGTCGACCCGCACGACCACCCAGACGATGACGCCCGAGACGATGCCGATCGGCACGTTGATGAAGAAGAGCCAGTTCCACGCGAGCTTCTCCGCGATGAAGCCGCCGAGGAACGGCCCGATCGAGGGCGCGAGCATCGCGACGACGCCGGCGACGAGCACCGCACGATGATGCAGGCGCTTCGGGAACATCTTGTAGCCGCACGCGAAGACGCTCGGGATGACCGTTCCCGCCGCGAACCCCTGCAGCGAGCGCCAGACGATCAGCTCGACGAAATGGTGCGAGAGCGCGCATCCGAGGCTGGTCGCCGAGAACGCGAACGTCGCCGCGGCGAACAGGCGCCGCGTCGACATCGCGCGTGCCAGCCGCCCCGACATCGCGATCGCGATCACTTCCATGATCAGGTACGCGGTCTGCACCCAGCTCAGCTGATCGAGCGGCGTGTCGAGGGCTTTCGCGATGCGAGGCAGCGCGGAGGCGACGATCTGGATATCCAGGATCGCCATGAACAGCCCGAGGCACATCGCCGAGAACCCGAGCCACTCTCGGCCGAAGCCCTCGGGAGCCCTTTCTTCGGCGCCCGTCGTCAAATGAAAAACGGACGCGAGCGATGCATCATGCGTCCGACTTCAGCCTCGCGAGCGCGAATCTTGCTGCGATATCGCAGAAGCGTTCCCGGACGCGAGCACCGAACCGAGCGGATTCGAACGCTCACGCACGCATGGGAGAGTACGGGTCTGGTGGCCCGCTCGGTCTTCAAAACCGCAGAGGCCTTCGCAAGGGGGCTGGTAGGTTCGATTCCTACACACTCCCGCCGCCGCCGTTCGAGAGCGCACAAGTGCCGGCTCCGTTGTCGGTGGCTCTTCGTTTTTTGCGACGTGAGCAATACAGGCTTGCACGGTCGTTCGCTTATCGGGAAATCCGATCAGACGTACAAGCTCGAAATGTTCGGCTTAGGCGAGCCTCGCAGCCGCCGCGATATAAGGGTCTGCTGCAGCGATTCGATTCTGGCGAGAACCGCGGATGTTTTTCGTACGTTTGCAATCGTACATTTGCGCGTCGGCCTGGGATAGCGTTTTTAAAAAATCGCATGGTGTGGCCGAGATCGCCGCGCCGACGCTCGCACCGACGTAGTGCGTGCCCCTCGACGTCTGTACCGGCTCGCTCGCGATCCGCTTGATACGCTCGACGAGCGTTTCGACGAGTCCTTCGATCGCGTCGCCGGTCACGACGATGACGAATTCGTCGCCGCCGATTCGGGCGAGGATATCGCCTTTGCGAACGCAGCGTCGCATCCGTTCGGCGAGGATGATGAGCACTTCGTCGCCGGATGCGTGACCGGCCGTGTCGTTGACCTTTTTGAAATCGTCGAGATCGATCACGATGATCGCGAGCTGCGCGTTTCCGAGAGCCGCCATCCTCGCGCCGTCGACGTTGAGCAACGCGCGGTTGGCGAGCCCCGTGAGCGGGTCGTGCGTCGCGGCGTGGTGGAGCTCGTCCTGGCGTTGCTGCAACATCGAATGCATGTGCGCGTGCTCGATCGCGAGTACGGCGTGATCGCCGAAGAGCGCGAGCAGTTCGAGTTGGTGTTCGGAGGGGTGGCGCCCATCGATCGGATCGTCGACGCTCAGAAGGCCGATGCACCGCCTCGACGGTGACGTAAGGACGACGAACAGTGCATCGTCGGGTTGCCACGCGTCGGGATCGTCGCCGGAGGGCAGGTCCAGGCGGTGCACGGTAATCCCGTCGGTCCAATTGCGAGCTCGCCTGCTATCGATGAAGAAGATCGCGTCCCCTCGCGATTCGGCACACGCCTCGATACGATCCCACATCTCGAGCGTCAGCCGCGTTCCGAGCAACGTATCGCGGCAATCCGCATCGCCCTCGACGGAGACGACTTCGAAATGGCCTTCGGGTCGAAAGAGGCTGAGCGCAGCAACGCGAAAGCCGGTGCTCGTCACGATGCCGCGGGCCACGGCGTCGAGGGTCTCCGTCAAGTCGAGGCTAGCATGCAACCGCTTCGTAACGGCGTGCAACGCGCGAAACGCCTCGGACTCGTTACCACCAAACGCGCTGGGCATCGAGAGCCGTCCATCGCGTTCATCATCCATCGTGGTTCTGCTTTCACTTGTAGGACGACCGGAACGCGTGAATCGGAGCACGACCTCTTCGTTTTATCGGCTATCGTACACGAAGTTGCATAGCGTGTAGGAGGCTCTCCAAATCACATCTGTGCAATCGCCGGATCGCCCTCTGCCGGGTGACGACTTGAGCGTGGAGACCGAGGCGCTATCGCACCGGAGGCTTTTATTCGTTGCGGTGGTCGATCGCTGCGGCACCGCCCGCATCGACCTCGCCGTCGAGCATCTCGTCCGCGTCGATGTCGGTGGTTTCCAAGACGCCGCCTTCATCCGTGCGGTCGCCGTCGGTATCTTCGGTAAGATAATCCCCGTCGTTCATGGCTCCTGTGTGCCCAATTCCCAGGTGCCCTACCGCGAACGGCTCAGATGCAGAGTAGGACGTGCGCCGTGTAGCGCAGCGTCGCGTTGCCGTCGGCAGGCACGCGAACGTTCCACGTCGCCGTCGCGCTCGAGGTCTTGGCGTGCGGCAGATTCTCCGCGGTGATCGACCACGTGCCGGGGATCGGCTCGACGACGAGGACGTCGGCCGCAGTCGCCTTCGCATTCGCGAGCCGGATCTCGTACGAACTTTCGTACGTGCACTTGCCGAGGCCGCGAAAGTCGGTCTGTTTCTTCTTCGCGGTGACGTCGAACGAATCGCCGAGATGCAGGCGCACGTCTTCGTTGCGAGGCGTGTGATCGATCCGATCGGCGCCGAGGAATTGCGACGTGCCGCCCTTGTCGTTCTCGTAGAGTCGCACGATGCCGCCGGGGAGCGGGATACCGAGATCGCCGCCTTTATTCGTAAACGTCAGGTACGCGCCGACCTTGAGATTCGCGCCGAGGTCCGCGT
>CAZZYZ010000213.1:0-4960 GCA_964658425.1 Vulcanimicrobiota bacterium
CCGCAACGGCTCTTGGCCGCGCATATACATTGACAGCGAGCCGGAACTGATGCCGGCTTCCTCGGCGATCGTGCGCTGCGTCTTTCCGGTCGCCTTGACGGCGTCGCGCAGCCGCTCTGCAAAAGTGCTCACGCTCCTAATTTAGAGCATTGATCTTAGAGCGTCAAGATGTTAGTTTAGAATCGAGTGCCCTTAGTACCAGGCATTATTTTCGAGTTCAGAGCATAGGAAGGGGGTGATCGCGTTGTATGCGGTCCGCATGGACGAAGACGAGGGTGTCAAAATCGGTCGCGAGATCGGAAACCGGCTGAAGTGGTTCGCGAAGCAGCGCGGTCTCTCCAACGGCCAGTTAGCCTACAAAACGGGGCTTTCCACGGGCCAGGTCTCCATGATGCTCAACGGCGGGATCCAAAATCCGGGAATCGGAACGATTCAACGCTACGCGCAGGCGCTCGATCTCACGCTCGATCAGATCGTCGGGACGCACGAGATGCCCGAAGTCACTGTGGGCTTCGAGATCGGCGAATTCCAGAGGATCACGGCGAACCTTCAACGCTTAGAGGACGTCGACGCTTCCTTAGAGCGCCGAATCGACGGCCTCAGCGTCGACTTTACGAAACGCTTCGAAGCGCTCGAGCAGACGATCCGCGAGGGGTTTTCGGCTGCGGCTGCTCAGAGCCGGGCTGCGGCTGAGGTTGCGCTTTCACAAGCCGCTCGAACGTCTCCGCCGACTGTAAGCAGGTCAAAGCGTAAGTCGTGAGCGGGTCGAAAAGCGGCGACGCGTCGTTCATGCTAACTACTCTCGGTTATCCGCTACTAAAAGTCGATACCACCGCGCATAGAGTTATGGGTGATATTTTTGATTCGTCCGTGAAGGAACGCCTCTACCAAGCTCCTTTCAAGTCACTTTTCGGTCTGATAACGATCGCGTTCGCGGTCGCAGTAGTTACGAGCAGCGCGTCGGCGGGGTCGCATCGCGGGGTCGTCGCCACTCGCCTTTCGGGCTGCGACTATTTCCTAATTAAGACGACCGACGACGATTACACGCTGGTCGAGTATTACTCCGGACACGATCCCGAAAGCGGGGATATTGTGTCGGGCGTGTTGGACTCTTACGGAACGCACGACCTTCGAGACGTTAGCGCCGACGAGAGCATTCACGTGTACGTCGAAGAGTACGGGCTGGATCGAGACGACGCCGAAGATAAATTGAACGCTCACTGCTGATGAGAATCGTCTCATACGCCCGCGTGTCGACGCTCGGGCAAGAGAGCACGGGCGAGTCGCTTCCAAACCAGGAGCGCACGTTCTCGCGCGCGATCGACAAGAACGGCTGGACGCGGCTGCGCGCGTATCGCGAAGCGGCGAGCGCCGGAACGGTGGCCGGCCGATTCGAGTTTCGCCGCATGATCGACGAACTCGCCGCGCTGCAGCCCGACGCGATCGTCGTCGACACGCTCGATCGTTTCACGCGAAACCTCCGCGAAGGGCTCGAGCTCCTCGAGCAGCTGCGCGGTCACGGCGTCGGCCTGCTCCCGCTCGACTGGCGGCGCGAGCGTCCGATCGACGTCGACGACGATCGCGACTGGGGCGACGTCGTCGAAGAGTTCACCGCGGCCGAGCGCGAGCGTCGTCGAATCCGCCGCCGGATCGTGCGCGCCTACGAGGGCCGTCGAGAGCGCGGCGCGACGACCGTCAACCTCGCGCCCTTCGGCCTCAAGAAGCTCGGCGACAATCTCGTTGCTGACGTCGCGACGGCATGGATCGTACGCGAAGCCGAAGACCGGCTTCTCGCGGGCCACGTGCTGACGGATGTGCTGCGATGGCTCGGAGCGACGCACGCGAAGGCGTGGCGCACGTCCTCCGGCCTGCGCGATGCGATGGTGAATCGCTCGTACGTGCAGGCCGGCGTCCGCACCGAGGATCGCCAGGCAGATCTCGATGCGTACTGCGCCGGGCGCCGCGAGCGCTACGGCTTCCGGACGCTGCACGAGCACGAGTTCACGGGCGTCTTCCTCTGCGGCGTCTGCGATCGGCTCCTCGTCGGCCACCGCAGCGGCGCGAAGAGATTTTCGATCGTGTGCGCTCGGAAGTACGGCGATCACACGTTCGCGGTGAGTCACCGGCGCATCGGGACGGCCTGGCGCGATCTGCTCGCCGGCATGGCTACCGACGCCGCGCTCGTCGACCGATGGGCGGCGAGCGGACCGCGCGAGCGGCCGCGACGCTCGTTCCTTTCGGCGCTCGCGAAGATCGATCAGCGCGCGGCCGCGCTCAAGCTCCGACGCGACGCCGCGTTCGATCTGCTCGCCGCCGGCGACCCGGCGCTCGTGGAGCAGGCGAAGCAGCTGCTGCGCGACGTCAACGCGGACGAGAGCGAGCTGCAGCTGCAACGATCGGTACTGGTGACGAGCGATTCTGTACCGATCGCGGCCGTCCGCGACGCCGGCGAGCTGCGCGCGACGCTCGCGCAGATCCGCGAGACGTACGATCTCGCGAGCGAGCGGCGCCGGAACGAGATCTCGCGCGCGTTCTGCCGCTACGTGCAGTCGCACCCGCGGTTGGTGCGCGAGGGCCGCAGCATCAAGTCGCTGCGGATCGAATGGCCGGAGCTCGGAATCGTCGTGCCGCTGCCGTGCGTGCCGCAGGGCGGCTGGACGCAGCGCAAGCTCAACTCGACGCTCGTCGCGCGCTAGGGCGCGGCGGTGTTGCTCTGCGCGCCGTGCCGAAGGCGGATGCGCGTGACGACGTAGATCTCGATCTCGTCATCTTTCGCGCCGCTCGTCCGTAGCGCATCGACGACGTCGCGGAGCTCGCGCGACGTCTCCGCCGACGCCGTGTAGCTACCGTGCTTTACTTCGAACGTCTGTTGCATAGCGCGCCTCGATTTGCAGAACATCGATCACGTCGTCGCGGAGATTCGGAAACGCCTTCGCGATCGTCAGCAGCACGTCGGTGCAGTAATCGCGCTCGAGGATCGCGGCTTCGATCGCCGTCGTATCGAGCGTGCGCAGGACCGTCAGTGGCGCTCGAGGCGATGTGCGCCGCTTCGCAGCAGGCTTTCGTATCCGCTTCTCCGCGGCTTTGAATTCCTGGCACCAGAGCGTGCCGTCGTGATCGTAGCGATGCGCGCTGCAGTTGACGCACTTCTCCGTGGGATCGAGCCGCGGCGCAGCATCGCTCATGACCGTTCCGGCCTCACGCTAAGACGAGAGTTTCGCGGCCTCGTTCTTCGCGGCCGAGATGATGAGGTCGTAGACGACCTTCTCTTGCGACGTCGCGCTCGTCGTGATCGCGTTGTTGGCGCTCGCGATCATCGCCTTCTTGAGCGCCGGCAGCACGTAGCCGAGCGCTCCGCCGAGCTTGATCGACTCGATGAAGAGATCCACCGCGCCCTCGAGCGTGACGTTCGCCGCGGCGAGCTCGGCGAGGATCGGCGCCTCATACTGCTGCGCTTCGTTGATGCCGAAGTCGAGCGCCGTGACGAGAAGTTGGTTGGTCAGAGCGGGCATTACGGGTTCTCCTTGACGCTCAGTTTGAACGGATTGACGGTCGGCTTCGGAGCGTCGCCGACGGCGGCCGCGATCGGATCGACAGACGCCGGCGCCGCGCTGACCTGCGTCGTCGGAGCCGGTGCGGGCGTTACGATCGCGCCGGTCACGGTCGCCGACGCCGGCGTGAGCAGCGAGTGGCCGAGCGCGGCGAGGAACGCGCCGATCGCAGCGGTGATCGTCGTCAGCCGCGCATCGAGGCCCGCGATCTGTCCCATGGCGGCGAACGCCGAGCCGAGCGCGACGAGAAATCCAACCCATGTGATCTGCGATGAAGCCGGCACAAACGATCCTCCCTGACGCGACGACAATAGCACACCAATCGGTCCGCTACGGCACGGCCTTACGCGACGGCCACCGTCTCGAGCGGCGTGCCGGCATCGAGCGCATTGAAGTACGCCGTCACCCAATCCGCGTAGTCGCGATTCGTCGTGTAGAGATCGAGGTCGCCGCGAAGATGGCCGGCCCACGCGTTGCTCTCGCCGGCGTTGTACGCGGCCGCGATGAAACGGAGCAACGTTAGGCCGGAAAAGCCGAGCGCGACGTAGTGATCGCGCAGCGGCACGAGATAGTTCGCGATCGCCTGCGCCGCGTTGTTCGCAGGATCCGCATAGTCGCCGTCGATCGGGATGCCGGACGCGCTCGGCGTCAGTTGCCCGAGGCCGTGGCCGCCATCAGGCGAGACGACGGTGCATGCGTTCCACCATCCGCAAACTTCACCGTGAATCGATTCGTGATAGAAGATCGCGTACGCGACCATCGGCCAGAAGTTCGCCGCGACCGCGGCCGCGTTGACGACGGCCGCGTACGGAAGCGTCGCTGGGACGGGCGCGCCGGAGATCTCGTCTTGCATCAGAGGTGCCCGTTCATGGCGATCGTGATGGATCGGTACACGAGCCAGATCATGCCGGGAATCATCGGCGCGCCGATGGCCATCATCGTGCGAATACGCCCCGTGTTCTCGGCATGCTTGCGATCGAAGTCGTTCTTGAGCTGCGTGAGCTGCACGCCGAGGCCGTCTTCGCCGCCCACGCGCTGCTGCATTACCGTGACCGTCGTACTGAGCGTCTCGACGCTTTGCGATAGTCGCGCGACGGTGTGAACGAGGCCGTCGCCGCGAGGGCCGCCCCAAAGGATTTCCGCCGCTGATACGTTGACGAGCGAACGTTCGATCTGCCGAATGTCCTCGTCGGAAACGTCGCGACGATCGCGAGGATCCGGCAAACAAGCCTCCATGGGTTCGGTCGACGCGGACATTATCGCACGCGTATACCGAGGGTGCCGCCCAGCAGCTCGGAGAGCACGTCCTCTTTCGGAAACTCGCTGCCGCCAACGGCTTGGAGTGCCGCCTGCCCGAGTGAGAGCGGCACATAGCCCGCCGCTTGACTCGCTAAAAATCCGGCCTTCCA
>CAZZYZ010000214.1:0-4907 GCA_964658425.1 Vulcanimicrobiota bacterium
CACCGCGCGACCGTCCACGTCGCCCCGTCGCTCGACTATCTGCAGACGGCGTACGAGACGGCCCGCTCGGGAGGCGTCTCGCGCGCGCCGATGCTCGAATGCTTCATGCAGACGCCGACGGACGATTCGCTCGCGCCGCCGGGCAAGCACGTGCTCTCGATCTTCGCGCAGTACTATCCGTACGATCGGGCCGACGGCCCGTGGACGGACGCCAAGCGCGAGGCTGCGGCCGATGCGATCGTCGCGACGCTCGCGCGATACGCGCCGAATCTGCCGAGCGCGATCGAAGCGCGCCAGATTCTCGCGCCGCCCGATCTCGAAACGCGATTCGGCCTTCACGGCGGCCACATTTTCCACGGCGAGCTGTTGCCGGGTCAGACGCTCGGCGACCGCTTCGCGACCGAAACCGAGATCGAGGCCCTGCTGATGTGCGGCAGCGGCGCCTCCCCGGGCGGCTGCGTCAGCGGGATCCCGGGCCTGCGCGCGGCGCGAGCCGCGCTCGGCATCCGCGCGGACTAGCCGCGCGCGGCGATCAGGCCGCGAGCGGGCTCGTTTCGAGGCGGTCGCGCAGGCGCCGTTTCGCGCGCGAGATGTACGTCTTCACGGTCCCGATCGGGATATCGAGCTCGAGGGCGATCTCGCGATAGCGAAGCTGCGAGACGTAATAGAGCTCGAGGACGCGGCGATAATTCGGGGGCAGGTCTTCGAGCGCGAGGCGCACCGTATCGGCGCTTTCGTGCTGTAGCGCGACGTCCTCGGGGCCGAGTTCGCGATCGGGTCCGTCTTCGAGCGGCGCGAAGACCAGACGCCGCTTGCGCCGCAACGTGTCGAGCGACGCGTTGCGCGCGATGACGAAGAGCCAACGCGAGAACGGCCGGTCGGGCGCGAATTCCTCGATGCGGCGATAGGCGCGCAGGAACGCGTCCTGGGCGATGTCGTGGGCTTCGTCCGAATCGCGCGTCAAGCGGTATGCGAGCCGGACGAGAGGCCGCTGGTAACGGTCGACGAGCTCGCCGAACGCTTCGTCCGACCCGTTGCGGGCCGCATCGACGAGCTCGTTATCGGGGGCGGCCGTCATCCGGCGCACGAGCGGCAGGTGGCGTTCGCGCTCGTCGGCGCGCTCGCGGCCGTCGCCGCGGCGAGGCGCTCGAAGTATCCCTCGTCGCGCACCATCGGCCCGCGCAGCAACTCGGCGAACCATTCCATGAGGGGGGTTTTCACGGTCGAAACCGCGGTCTCGGGTGCCGGCACCCGTTCGGATGCGTTGTTCGCGGCGGCCGTTTGGTCGACGATCGATTGGTCGGTCATGCGAATCCTCGCTTTCGATCAGCTAGTGCTTTAGTTGATCAAGTATTTACTTTGTAACATCAACTATCTAGCCGGTCAATAGCTTGCACTCAGAAACATTGTACCGTACAATGAATTTGTGGCGATGACAGATTCCGAGCGCGAAACCGAAAACGACGGCGCTCGTGCTTGGGAGCTCATTTACGAACTCTTTCGTAATTCGAAGCCGCACCTGGAAACGATCGCTTCCTCGTTCGAGCTGACCGGTCAGCAGATGTTCGCGCTGCGACAGCTCAGCTGCGATCGGCCGCTCATGATGAGCGCGCTCGCGTCGATGCTCGGATGCGATGCCTCGAACGTCACCTCGATCGTCGACAAACTGGAGACGCGCGGCCTCGTCACCCGGCGCAGCGACGAAAACGACCGGCGCGTGAAAGCGCTCTACATGACCGAATCCGGCATTGCGCTCCGCAATCGCATCCTCGACCGCATGCAGGTCCCGCCGCCCGCCATCGATCGGCTCTCGCGCGCCGATCAAGCGAAACTATGCGAGATCCTCACGCGGGCACTCGGCGCCGTTTCGGTGGTCGCTTCGTAAACGGGACCCGCCTCGACTCGGCTTTGTAGTAAGCGCTCGTTGAGCTCGACTTCGTAGTCGGCCGCTAGCTCGGCTCCGTCGCCTGGAGCATCTCCACGTAGCGCGCCGCGTCGACGTTGCCGCCGCTGATTACGACGCCGACGCGTCGCCCGGCAACGGCGGTCCGTGCGGTCAGGAGCGCGGCGAGCGCGGCCGTTCCGCTCGGCTCGATGACGAGCTTGAGCCGCTCGAACGCGAAGCGCATCGCGGCGCGCAGATCGTCGTCGCTCACGGTGAGGATACCGGCACAGAGCCGCGCGACGATCGGAAACGTCAATTCGCCGGGCGATGTCGTTTGCTGGCCGTCCGCGATCGTTTTGGGGACGGCGATCTCGACGCGTTCGCCGCGCGCGAGCGATTGCGCGAAGTCGTCGCCCGCCTCGGGCTCGACGCCGTACACCGCGAGCTGCGGCCGCAGTTCCGCGGCGACGAGCGCGCAGCCGGCGAGCAGCCCGCCGCCGCCCGTGCAGACGAGCAGAACGTCGAGATCCGCAATATCCTCGAGCAGCTCGAGGGCGACGGTGCCCTGACCCGCGACGATCGCCGGATCGTCGTACGGCGGCACGAGCGTCGCATTGCGTTCGCTCGCGATCTCGGCGGCGAGCGCGCCGCGATTCATCGATTCGCGATCGTACGTGACGACCTCGGCCCCGTATTCGCGCGTCGCTGCGAGCTTGGAGGCCGGCGCATCGCTCGGCATGACGATCGTCGCCGGAACGCCGAGGATTCGCGCCGCGAGCGCGACGCCTTGCGCGTGATTCCCGCTCGAGAACGCGACCACGCCGCGCGCGCGAGCGGCGGCATCGAGCTGCGCGATCCGATTGTACGCGCCGCGGAATTTGAAGGCGCCCATGCGCTGCAAATTCTCGCACTTGAGAAAAACCGTCGCGCCCATCCGCTCGTCGAGCGTACGCGACGTGACGACGGGCGTCCGATGCGCGACGCCGCGCAGGCGTTGCGCCGCCGCGACGACATCGGCATACGTCACCGATTGCGGTTTCGCGATCGCGCGCGCGCCGCCGAGAAGAAAAGCGTCGCTCAGCGCGCGGGCTCCCGCTCCGATGCGGCGGCGCCCGTCGCGTCGAACGCGCGAAAACGCAGTCCCGGATTCCATTCTTCGGTGAGCCGCACGCTCCACTCGCTCTCGAAGAGCGCGATCCGTTCGCCCGCGACGTTCTCGACGAGCCGCGCGTTCGAGGGCCACGTCGCCGCCTCGATCGCCGCGCCGTCGCCGTCGACGAAGCGCGCGAGCCCGTACGGCAGGCGATAGAACTCGGACTTCACGCCGTACTCCGCCTGCAGGCGATACTTCGCGACTTCGAATTGCAATTCGCCGACCGCAGCGAAGATCGGCTCGCTGCGCACCTGGCCCGCGGGATAGAGCACCTGGATCGCGCCCTCTTCGGCGAGCTGCGCGATCCCCTTGCCGAAAGATTTGTACGAACCCGTATCGGCGTTGCGAACCGTCGCGAAATGTTCGGGGGCGAACGATGGGATGCGATCGTAGCGGACCGGCGGCCCGCTGCAGAGCGTATCGCCGATCGCGAACGAGCCCGGATTTGCGAGCCCGACGACGTCGCCCGCGTACGCTTCATCGACGACCTCGCGATCGCTCGCGAAGAGCTTCATCGCACGCGTCACGCGCACGTCCTTGCCCGTCCGCACGTTCTGCACGGTCATGTCGCGTTCGAACTTTCCGCTGCAGACGCGCAAGAACGCCACGCGATCGCGATGTCGCGGATCCATGTTCGCCTGGATCTTGAAAACGAAACCACTAAAGTTTTCCGAGTCCGGAGCGACGAGTTCGGGGTCCGCGGATCCGGGGTGCGTCGCGAGCCGCGCGCGCGGCGGCGGCGCCATCTCGATGAAGCCGTCGAGGAACAGCGCGACCCCGAAATTCGTCACCGCGCTGCCGAAGAACACGGGCGTCGCCTCACCGCTGAGCAACGCATCGCGATCGAACGCGGTCCCCGCGCCTTCCAGCAATTCGAGGCCGTCCCGAAACTCGCGATACGTCGTCTCGTCCGTCAGCGAGGCGAATGACGGATCGTCGATATCGGTCACGCGAACGGGCGCCCGTTTCGCGCCGTGTTCGGTACGCTCGAAGAGATGGAGATCGCGCGAACGGCGGTCGTAGACGCCGCGGAACGACGGTCCGTTGCCGATCGGCCAATTGATCGGATAGGTCCCGATGCCGAGTACCTTTTCGAGCTCGTCGAGGAGATCCAGCGGGTCGCGGCTCGGGCGGTCCATCTTGTTGATGAACGTGAAGAGCGGGATGCGCCGCGCACGACAGATCGCGAAGAGCTTCTTCGTCTGCGGCTCGACGCCGCGCGCGGCGTCGATCAGCATCACGGCACTATCGGCGGCGAGCAGCGTGCGATACGTGTCCTCGCCGAAATCTTGATGGCCCGGCGTATCGAGCAGGTTGATCGTGTGGCCGCGATACGGGAATTGCAGCACGGTCGAGGTGATCGAGATTCCGCGTTCGCGCTCGAGCTCCATCCAGTCGGACGTGACGGCACGCGCGCGGCGGCGTGCGGCGACCTGGCCCGCGGTATTGATCGCGCCTCCGTAGAGCAACAACTTCTCCGTGAGCGTCGTCTTGCCGGCGTCGGGATGGGAGATGATCGCAAACGTCCGCCGCTTCTCGACGGCCTCCGCAATCGTGGTCGTAGCCTCGTGCATCGCCTCTCGTATTCGACGCGCAGTATAGGGAAGCCCCGATCGCCGATCTGATGGCCGAGTAGCCTGCTTCTCGAGTTGAGGTGCAAGCCAGATCTGCTATGGCCTCCGCACGGCGATCACAAGGTTTTTCATGCACAACACCGCTTCAGTCGCAAGTCAGCCCGTGCGATGAGCGATCGTAGTTCTTCGCGAAAAGCTTCGGCACTGAGAAATTCATATTGCACCCGTTTGAAGTTAAGCATGATGTTGGGTCGGTTCCGTGGAGAGGTGATCGTTTGACACTACGCCGCTTCGC
>CAZZYZ010000215.1:0-4904 GCA_964658425.1 Vulcanimicrobiota bacterium
AGCCAGACTTCGAGATCGTACGTCATCGCGGCGTTGAAACCGACATCGCCGCTGCAGAGCATCATCACGCGGTACGGTAATTCGAGCTCGTCGAGCAGCGCCTCGGCGTCGGCCGTCAAGCGTCCGAGTGCCTCGTGCGAACGCTCCGGTTCGGTCAGCCAGACGAGTTCGACTTTCTCGAATTGATGCTGGCGGATGAGGCCGCGCGTATCTTTCCCGGCGGCCCCGGCTTCCTTACGGAAGCACGGCGAATACGCCGTATACTGAAGCGGTAAACTATTCGGCGCGAGGATCTCGTCGCGATGCAGCGCGGTCAGTGGGACCTCGGCGGTCGGGATCATGAAGAGCTCGCCGTCGACGTCGCGGAACATCGCATCCGCGAATTTCGAGAGCTGGCCCGTCGACCACATCGTGTCGCGCGTTACGAGATACGGCGGCACGATCTCGACGTAGCCGCGTTCGTACGCGCGCGCCAAAAAAAACGATGCGATCGCGCGCGAGAGCTGCGCGCCCGCGCCGCGCAACACCGAGAAGCGGCTCCCGGAGAGCTTCGTCGCGCGTTCGAAATCGATGATGCCGAGCGCTTCGCCGAGCTCGAAGTGCTGCTTCGGTTCGAAGCCGAGTTCGCGCGGCGCGCCCGATTCGCGGACGACGACGTTATCGTCTTCGCCCGCGCCGTCGGGGACCGATTCGTCGAGCAGGTTCGGAACCTCCGACAGCAGTTGCTCGATCCGTGCTTCGAGCGGCGGGACGAGCGCGATCGCTTCTTCGATGCGCGCGTCGAGCGCCGCGATCTCGGGCCGCAAACGCCGCGCGGTCTCGGCGCGATCGGCGGCGCGCGAGATCGACGCCGTCAAGGCGTTCTTCTCGGCGCGTAACGTCTCCGCGGCGGTGCGGGCGGTGCGCTGTTCGACGTCGAGCGCGAGCACGACGTCGACGAAATCCGCATTTCCGGCACGTCGCGCGGCGGCGGTGCGGACGCGATCGGGATCGCGTCGCAGGAGCGCGAGGTCGAGCATCGTTCCTATTCTATGACGGCGTGCCGTGCAGAGGGGCGCCGCGCCGCCGATGGGAGAAAACGAAGCTCACGATTATGCGAGATTCCGTCGCGGTCCTACCCTCGATCTCCGCGCACGACGAGGCACGCCGTGGGTTCGACGTCGCGCGGCTCCTCGCGCCGCAGCAGGCGCTCAGCGCGTATTTCGGAGCGGCCGAACTCGCGCCGCCGCGCGTCGAACGGGTCCCGCTCGACGACGCATTCGGCCGCGTCCTCGCAAGCGACGCGGTCGCGCGCGAAGATCATCCCTCGCATGCGCGTTCGACGATGGACGGCTACGCCTTCGCGTCGGGCGACGGCGACGTCGTGCGCCGCGTCGCGGCCGAGGTGCTCATGGGCTACCCCGCGCCGCGCGCTCTCGAGCGCGGCGAAGCGTTCCGCATCCCGACGGGCGGCGCGCTCCCCGCGGGTGCCGATGCCGTCGTCCCGCAGGAAGATACGGAGCTCGACGGCGACGAGATCCGTTTTGCGCGGACGTTCGGACCCGGCGCGAACGTCACGCCGCGCGCGGAGGATATTCGCGACGGCCAGACCGTGCTGCCGGCCGGGCGCCGCATCGGCGCGCCCGAACTCGGCGTGCTCGCGACGCTCGGGATCGCCGAGGTCCCCGTCTTCCGCAGGCCGCGCGTCGCGATCGTCTCGACGGGCGACGAACTCGTCGATCCCGACCGGCCGCTCGAGATCGGCCAAGTCCGCGACTCGAATCGTTACGCACTCGCCGGGTCGCTGTTCGCGTTCGGTGCGATCCCGGTCCATTTTCCGCGCGCCGCGGATACGCCGGAAGCGCTGCGCGCGCAGGTCGCGGCGGCGCTCGACGACTGCGACGCGGTCGTGCTCACCGGCGGCTCATCCGTCGGCACGCGCGATCTCGTGCCGCGTATCGTCGCCGAACTTCCCGCACCGGGCGCGATCGTGCACGGCATCCGCGTCAAGCCCGGCAAACCGACGCTCTTCGGCGCCTCGGGCGGCAAGCCGATCATCGGCCTGCCCGGCAATCCGACGTCGTCGCTGATGATCTTCGAAGCGGTCGCGCGGCCGATCGTCGTCGCGTTGACGGGCGAGACGCCCGCGCCCCCGGCGGCCACGCGCGCGATCGCGAAGAGGGCCTTCGCGGGCCGCGCCGGGTGGACGTGGTACGTCCCCTCGCGGCTCTTCTCGCAGGGCGGCACGCTCTACGCGGAACCCCTCGTGCTACGGTCGGCGCACACGAGTCTGCTCGCCGGCGCGGCGGGCTATGCGATCGTCGGCGAAGAGCCGGCGCGCATCGAGGCGGGCGAACCGATTGAGATCCATCACTTCTCCGCGGGCGGCGCCCCGATCGAGGCCGCGTGAACGCGAACGTCCGAATCCGCATCCTCGTCGGCGCGGCCGCGCTCGCCGCCGTGTTGCTCGCCGGGTGTTCGCAACGCCAGCTCGATCAGGCCGGCACGTCGGTCTCGAACGCGGGCAACGCGCTCGCGAGCAGCGCGCCGAAACTTCTGGGCGAAGGGGTGCTCGCCGCGAACGTGATGGCGCGCCTCGCGCGGATCGACGGAAACTCGGCGCTTCACGTCGCGGCCTCCGCGAACGGCGGCACCGTTCGCCTGACCGGCAAGGTGCTCTCCGATGCGACGCGCGAGCGCTTCATCGCGGCCGCGCGGGGCGTCTCCGGCGTCAGCGCGGTCGATTCGCAGCTCGGCGTCGATCCGAACCTGCCCAAACCCGCCGCGGCCGTGCGCAACTTCGCGCTCGAAACCGCGGTGCACGCGAACCTCGCCGAGCAGGCGGGGATCAACGGGCTGACGCTGCACGTCGTCGCGCGCGGCGCCGTCGTGACGCTCTCGGGGACGGCGAAAACCGAGGCGCTGAAGACGACGCTCCTCTCGACGGCGCGCAAGACCGCGGGCGTCCGCGAGGTCGTCGATCGGCTGCACGTCGCATCGTGACCGTTCGTCCGGCCGCCGGTATCGCGGCGCTCCCGGCCGTGACGCCGTTCGTCGCGCCCGAAGAACTCGCGCGGCGCGTGGGCCGTTCGTCGCTCGTTCGACTGGGAGCGAACGAGAGCGCGTTCGGACCGCCGCCGGCGGCGCTCGCGGCGATGCACGCGGAACTCGCGCGCATTTCGTACTACGGCGATCCGGCCTCGCTCGAGTTGCGCACCGCGATCGCCACGCGTCATGCGTGCGGCGTCGAGAACGTCACGGTGGGCTCCGGGATCGACGACTTGCTCGGGCTCGTCGTGCGCGCGTATCTCGCCCCCGGCGACACCACGGTCGCGGCGCACGGCACGTATCCGACGTACGCGTATCACGTCGTCGGCTACGGCGCGCGGCTCGACGGCGTGC
Source organism: Vulcanimicrobiota bacterium (assembly GCA_964658425.1). Classification (GTDB taxonomy): domain Bacteria; phylum Vulcanimicrobiota; class Vulcanimicrobiia; order Vulcanimicrobiales; family Vulcanimicrobiaceae; genus CAZZYZ01. The sequence goes on from CAZZYZ010000215.1 coordinate 3,382, forward strand.
CGTATCGCGCGGACGGAACGGTGCCGCTCGAGGCGCTCGCGGCGCGCGCGCACGAAACGAACGCGCGGATCGCGTATCTTGCGAATCCCGACAACCCGAGCGGCACGTTCGCCGATCGCGCCGCGGTCGCCGCGTTTCGCGCGGCGCTACCGGACGATTGCCTGCTCGTGCTCGACGAAGCGTACGGCGATTTCGTCCCCGCGAGCGAGCGGCTCGTAACCGCGTTCGACGGGTCGATCGTTTGGTTACGAACCTTTTCGAAGGCGTACGGGCTTGCGGGCGCCCGGATCGCGTACGCACTCGGCGCGCCCGATCTCGCCCGGACGCTCGCGAAGATCCGGCTGCATTTCGGCATCAACCGCCCCGCGCAAGCGGCGGCGCTCGCCGCGCTCGGTGAAGACGCGTTCGTGCGCGACGTCGTCGCCGAAGTCGAACGCGGCCGCGCCGAATACGACGAGCTCGCGCGAACGCTCGGCCTCAAAACACTTCGATCCCGTACGAATTTCGTCTGCTTCGATCTCGGCACGCGCGCGCGCGCCGAAGCGATGGTCGAGGCGTTGCTCGAACGCGGGATCTTCGTGCGCAAGCCCGGAATGCCGCCGCTCGAGGGCCACGTCCGCGTCACCGTCGGCACGCAGGCCGAGCGCGCGCGTTTCGCCGCCGCGTTCACGGACGCGCTCGACGCGCGCGAGGCATCGGTCGCCGCGTCGTGAGATACGCACTCGTCTCCGATATCCACGGCAACGAGGAGGCGCTCCGCGCGGTCTTCGCGCGGCTCGCGCCGGACGACGCGCTGCTGTGCATGGGTGATTCCGTCGGCTACGGCCCAGATCCCAACGCCTGCCTCGTGCTCCTGCGCGATCGGGTGCACGCGGCGGTGCTCGGCAATCACGACGTCGCCGCGGTCGACGGCGAGGGTTTCGAGCACTTCAATCCCGCGGCGCGGCTCGCGATCGAATGGACGCGCGGCGTGCTCGCGCCCGAGCTCGCGGCGTGGCTCGACGGCCTCGCCTACGAGGTGCGGATGCCGGACTATCTGATGGTCCATGGCGCGCCCGTCACGTACTTCCGGTACATCGAAGATAACGCCGATGCGGCCGAGGCGTTCGCGGCGACGGACGCGCGGCTCGTCTTCATCGGCCACACGCACATCGCCGAATACTACGCGCTCGGCCCGAGCGGCGAGATCGTCCATGGCCACCGGCAGAACGGCGGCGAACTCGCGCTCGATCCGCGGACGCGCTACATCGTCAACCCCGGCAGCGTCGGCCAGCCGCGCGATCTCAACCCGGACGCGTCGTTCGCGTTCTACGACGACGCCGCGCAGACGATCGTTTGGGAGCGCGTCGCGTACGCGATACCCGACGTGCAGGCGAAGATCGGTGCGGTCCATCTCCCGGACGTCTGCGCGCGCCGCCTCGCGGTCGGCCGGTGATCTCGCGAACGCTCGCGACCGCATTCGCGTTCGCAGTCGCGCTCGCGGGGCAGCCCGTCGCCGCGGCAGCCCCGCCGCTCAACGTCTT
>CAZZYZ010000216.1:0-1347 GCA_964658425.1 Vulcanimicrobiota bacterium
TTCGAGATCTCGTCGGAGTTCTCGCGCAGATCCTTGCAGCCCATCTCGAGCAGACAGATCGCGATCCCCTCGACGACGATGTTATTCCCCGCCATCGCATTCACGTAGTCGCCCGCATCGAGCCGCTTCTGGATCGCATCGCCGAACATCTTGAAGTGCGGTGCGACGAACTTCGAGAGCCGCGCTTCGCCGAGCCCGAACTGTTCGAGCTTCCCGCGAAAATGATCGAGGTGCGTCTGCTCCTCGCCCGCCTGAATGAGCAAATACCGTTTCGAGACGGGATCGGGCGCGAGCGTCGCGAGTTCGGTCGCGCAGGCGAGCGAGATCTCTTCGCCCGAGACGAAATGCGCGAACGAGCGCTGGAAGAGTTCCGCCGACGCCGGCATCAGCTTGAAGGGCGCGAGCGTCTTCACGAGGTCGATCCCCGTCGCGTCGTCGATCGCGAAAATGACCTTCATCAGGTTCGGATTGCGAAACGCCGGATCGACGATGAGCTTGGCCAGCCGGTTCTTGAGCGCCACGAACGTGTCTCCCTCAGGTCCCACGATATCGGGTTCGACGACCGAGTGAGGTGACGCAGGCTACCAATTCCGCACGATTCCCAAAAGAAAATCCGGCAGGCTGTCCTTCATGAAAAATCCGGTCGCGCTGAGATGGTGCGCGAGCCCCGGCCGGATGAGCGCGCGCCGGGCCAGCGGATCGATCACGAACCCGAATCCGAGGCGCAGACGCGTCGCCTCGGCGGCGTTACGATCGAAGCGCCGGAGCGCTCGCGTATACGTTCGTTCCGCACGTGAGCCCGGGCCGTGCGCGAGCAGCGCCCGTGCGGCGTCGCGGCCGGTGGCCATCGCCTGGTAGATGCCTTCCGCCGAAAACGGGTCGGCGACGCCCGCGGCATCGCCGACGAGAAATACGCCGTGCCGGGTGCGCCGGGCGCGACCGGTCGGGATCACCCCGCCCGCGAGCTTCTCGAGCGTCACTCCGCGCGCGAACGTCTCCCGCGCGACCGGATTCGTCTCGAGCCATTCCCGCAGCAGGCCGCGCAGATCGCCGCCGCGCCGCTTGACGGCGCGCTCGCCGACGAGGACGCCGACGTTCGCTCGCCGGTCGTCCAGTGGAAACGACCAGCCGTAGCCGGGCGACACGATGCGATCGAAATGCAAGCCGAAGACGGCGTCGAGCGGCCGCACCGCGGTCGCGTACGCGCGGATCGCGACGAGCCGCGAGCGGTGCCGACCGAATCCGAGCTTCGCCGCGAGCCCGCCCGTCGCGCCCTCGGCCACGATCGCCGCATCGAAGCGCTCCGCCCGCGCGCTCCCGTTGCGACCGAAAATCGCGCGCGGCGGC
>CAZZYZ010000216.1:1357-4880 GCA_964658425.1 Vulcanimicrobiota bacterium
AGACCGCCGCGTTCAACCGCGTTTCGAGGCGCGCGGCACGCGCGTCGAGCGCGGTGACCGGCGTGCGATCTTCGAAGCGCGCGCCGAGCCCGATCGCGCGCGCGACGAGCCGAGCGTCGAACTCGATCCGCGGGACGATCGTGCCCCAGGGCGTCTCCGGGCGCCACCCGCTGCGAAAGACGATCCCCGCGGGCGACGAGAGCTCGCCTTCCGGGAGCGGCCGGCGATCGTCGAGCGCGATCCCGAGTTCGGCCGTCTCGGCGACGCCGGGCGGCGAGATCCCGTCGCCGCAGGTCTTCTCGCGCGGCCAACGCTGCTTCTCGACGATGACCACGTCCGCGCCGCCGCGGGCGAGTTCGATCGCGGCCGCCGCGCCGCCGGGTCCGGCGCCGATCACGAGCACGCGCATGCGTCGCTCTTCGGCGCGCGGCGAGGCCGGGACCCGTCTCGCGGGTAGAGCCTCGGAGGTGCGGACGCGATCGATCGCGCCGCCGTCGATCTCACGAAAGGACGCTGCGTGCGCCGTCTCTTCCCCGCCTTCGTTTTCGCCGTCGTCGCCGGCCTCGGCGCGACGTCCCTTCGCGCCGAGGCGCAGGCGACCGATTTGCCGATGAACGCGACGCCGGCACCCGCGCCGACGCCCGTCGGGCAGCGACCGCTGCCGATGGGCGCGAGTCACGCGGACGATCGGCACGTGTCGAGCCTGCCGACGTGCCCGGCGAGCGATCCGATGGTCTGGCTCGATACGCGGCACCGGCTCTACTACGCGGCGCGCGGCGAGCATCCCAAACGCACGCCGCACGGGCATTTCGCGTGCACGAGCGGCGCGATCGCCGTCGGCGCCGCGCCGGCGGCGAACGCCGGGAAGTAACGGGCGCGGCCGTGCCCGAGTCTATCGCAGCATGAAGATTCTCGTCATCGGGGCGTCCGGATTTATCGGCGGCCATCTCACGGCGGCGCTTCGCGCACGCGGCGACCTCGTTACGACGGCGTCACTCCGCGATCCGGAGGCCGCGGCACGCGCCTCGGCGGGCGTCGACGCCGTCGTCAACCTCGCTGGCGAGCCCGTTTCGCAGCGCTGGAACGCGGACGTGAAGGCGAAGATCCGCTCCAGCCGCACGGACGCGCCGCTCGCGTACCTCGCGGCGCTCGAAGGGATCGTCGCGAAGCCGAGTGCGTACGTCTCCGCCTCCGCGATCGGCTATTACGGCACGAGCGAGACCGCGACGTTCACGGAGAGCAGCCCGCCGGGCAGCGATTTCCTCGCGAGCGTCTGCACGGCGTGGGAAGCGACGGCGGACCGAGCGGCTTCGCTCGGCTTGCGTGTCGCGAAGGTCCGCACCGGGCTCGTTCTCGGCGCCGACGGTGGTGCGCTCGCGAAGCTGTTGCCGATCTTCAAAGCGGGCGGCGGCGGCGTGGTCGCGAGCGGCAAGCAGTGGTACTCGTGGATCCACATCGACGACCAGATCGGGATCTATCTGCACGCGATCGACGGCACGAGCGGCGATCTCAACGCGACCGCGCCCGAACCCGTCACGAACGCCGACTTTACGAAGGCGCTCGGCGACGCATTGCATCGCCCGACCGTCCTGCCCGCCCCCGAATTCGCGATCAAGTTCCTGCTCGGCGAGGCGGCTTCGATCGCGACGAAAGGGCAGCGTGTTCTGCCGGAACGAACGCTCGCGACCGGTTACCGTTTCACGTATCCGACGATCGCGGCTGCCGCCGCCGCGATCGCCGCGGCGTAGGGCTAACTCGCGCTGAGCGCGGGCTCGCTCTCGCGGCGCTCGGCTTCGATCTCCTCGAGATGGCGTTCCGCCTCGAGCGCCGCGCGACAGCCCATCCCGGCCGCCGTGATCGCCTGCTTGTAGCGGATATCGTAAACGTCGCCCGCGACGAACGCCCCCTCGACGTTCGTGCGCACGCCATCGGGCGAGACGATGTAGCCCTGCGAATCGAGATCGAGCTGATCTTTGAAGATCGCCGTGTTCGGATCGTGGCCGATCGCGACGAAGAGGGCATCGGCCGCCATCTCGCGTTCGACGCCCGTCACCGTGTCGCGCACGACGACCTGCTCGACGTGCTCTCTGCCGCGCACCTCCGCGACGGCCGAGTTGTACACGACGTCGATCTTCGGATGCGCGATCGCGCGCTCGGCCATGATCTTGCTCGCGCGAAACGATTCGCGGCGATGCATCAGCGTGACGCGCGACGCGAAGCGCGTGAGGAAGAGCGCCTCTTCCATCGCCGAATCGCCGCCGCCGACGACGACGATGTGCTTCTCGCGGAAGAACGCACCGTCGCACGTCGCGCACGTCGAGACGCCGCGGCCGCGCAGCTCCGCTTCACCCGGGACGCCGAGCCAGCGCGCGCTCGCACCGGTCGCGACGATCACCGTATCGGCCCGATATTCGTCATTGCCCGCCCAGACGGTGAACGGTCGCGACGAGAGATCGACGCGCGTGACGTCGACGTTCTCGATCCGCGCGCCGAATCGCTCGGCCTGCGCCCGAAAATGCTCCATGAGTTCGGGCCCGAGAATACCGTCAGGGAAGCCCGGAAAATTCTCGACTTCGGTCGTGAACATGAGCTGGCCGCCGTACTGATATCCGGCGAAGACGAGCGGTGCGAGGTTCGCGCGCGCCGCATAGATCGCGGCCGTGAGCCCGGCCGGCCCCGAACCGATGATGATGACCCGTTCCATTACCGCCCGTTCGACCGTTCCGGTAGGCTCACCGGTTGCGCTCCACGATTCGAATCGCCTCACGTTCGCGGTAACGTTTCATGACGTGCTCCTGCGCCGAACGAGCGTTCGGGTGTGTGAGGAGGTCTGCGCGCGCAACGCCGTAACGGCACGACGATGCTCGAAGACGATTTCTGCGACATCTTCAAAAAAGCGAAGCGCGGCACGGACACGAGCGACGCGACGCTCGCCGCGAAGACCGGCCTCTCGCGGGACGATCTCGCCGCGTGGACGTCGGGCGACGCGACGCCGAACGATGCCGAGGCGCGCGCGCTCGCGACGCTGCTCGGGCTCGATCCCGGGAAGCTCGCCGATAGTGCCGCGCGTCGTTTCGAACCGCACGTCGCGCTGCCGTCGCACGTGCGCCACCATCCGCACGATCCGCACCCGAGCAACGGCTACATCTTCTTCCTCGACGACGATCGCACCGCGGCGCTCGTCGACCCCGCCGGATTACCGCAGACGATCCTCGGCGCGATCGCTCAAGGACCGTACGATCTGCGCTACATCCTCATCACGCACGAGCACGCCGATCACTGCGACGCGACCGCCGACATCGCACGCGCGTTTCCGAAGGCGCAGATCGTGATGCATCGCGCCGACGTCGCCGCGATCGGCGCGTATGCCGCAAAGGCGCTGCCCGTCGTCGACGGCGACGAATTACCGTTCGGCGAGCGCGCGGCGATCCGCATGCTGCACACGCCCGGGCATACCGACGGCTCGTCGTGCTTTCTCTTCAAATCCACACTCTTCTCGGGCGACACGCTCTTCGCCGGCAGC
>CAZZYZ010000217.1:0-4866 GCA_964658425.1 Vulcanimicrobiota bacterium
GGGCGGCGGTGCCGGGCCGACCCAAGCTCAGCGCGACGCGTTTCGCAACAGTCCGACCGCGGTCGCGTTCCGGGCGTTCACGTCGTGCGCGTACGTGACGGCGCTCGGCGCGAGCGACGCCGCCGCGAAGGGGATCGAGGCGCCGACCGGTGGCCGGCCGGGATTCTTCTACGTCCCGAAGATCGGCCTCACGTTCGTGCGGCCGCGCGAATTACCGCAGGGCGGCGGGAGCCTCAAACCGCAGTGACGGGCGTTTCTTGCAGCGAGACGGCGCCGTCGATGACGGTCACCGCGGTCCCGCCGATCTCGACCGTCTCGACGTCGCCGTCGCGCATGCGGACGACGCCGCGGATCGTGCTCGGGCGGCCCATCGCTACGCCCTGGACGTTCGTGAACGTCTGACCGTCCCGGGCGGGCAACACATCGTAGCGCACGAGATACGCGCCGAGCGGGCCCGTCGCGCTCCCCGTCGCCGGGTCTTCGGGGACGCCGAGCGCGGGTGCGAACATGCGCGAATAGACGCCGTCTTCCGTCGGCGTGAAGAGAAAGATCTCGTCGGCTGCGGGATCGGCGACGGCGCGACGCATCGCCGCGACGTCGAGGACCGCGCGATCGACGGCGGCCGTATCGCGCAGCGCGACGTAGAGAAACGGATTCCCCGCCGATGCGACCTGCACCGGAAGTTCGCCGAGCAGATCGCTCTCTTCGAGGCCGAGCGCGCGCACGCAGGCACCGCGTTCGAAGACCCGGCCGAACGAGATCGGCGGCGTTCGCAACCACGCCATGAACGGCGTGCGGCGTTCGATCCGCACGTCGACGAGTCCGATGCCTTCTTCGAGCGCGAACGAGGTCACGCGCGTGGCGACCCGCCCCGCCGTCACGAGCGCGAACACGGTCCCGATCGTCGGATGGCCGGCGAACGGGATCTCGGCGCGCGGCGTAAAGATGCGCAGCTTCGCGAGCGCTCCTTCGACGGTCGGCGCGGTGACGAACACCGTCTCCGAGAGATTGAGTTCGCTCGCGATCGACTGCATCTCGACGCCGCTCAGTTCGCGCGCATCGAGAAAGACCGCGAGGGGATTACCGGAAAAAGCGACGTCCGTAAAGACGTCGATGACTCGATAGCCATACGTTCGCATCGCGCGACTACTCTCGCACGAGGGTTAGCGGCGCCTGCCGTTCTTCGGCTAGAGCCGTTGCCGATTTCGCCGGCCCGTTAGGGACTCGTTCCCGCGTGCCGGGCGAGCATGAGATGGCGGGAGCGTCCCATCGGCTGATCGTCGTCGGACGAGACCATCGCCGAGCGCGCGAACGCGGAGCGCATCTTTCGCGTCCCGGCGTGAACGGCGACGGCGATCCCCTCCGCCCGTGCGGCGAGCACCGCCCGTTCGAGTGCCGCGAGGCCGTCGTTCGAGATTCCGGAGACGTGCTTCGTCGTAACGTGGACGTCGTTCGTGCCGTGCGAGGCGAGCTCGGCGAGCGCCGCCGCGATGAGCGTTCCGAGCGTCGTATCGAGATCGCCGATGAGATCGACGACCACGCGCGAATCGGACAGACGAGCGAGCATTGCGCTTGAGTGCATACGTCCGTTGTACGCTACGGGGCTGATAGTGTTCTGAGAGCGAGATGATAAATTCGTATCTCAGGCGGTTCACAGCGTTGCCGCATAGCATCGAATGACGATGCTTGCACCCGCGCGTATTCTCGTCATCGACGACGAACGTCATATCCGCGATCTCTTGGAGATCGGGCTCTCGGACGACGGCTACGTCGTGCAGACCGCCCCGGACGGGCAAGCGGGATTGCAACTCGCCCGTGACTGGCCACCCGATGCGATCGTCTTGGACGTCATGATGCCGAAGATCGACGGCATCGCATTGCTGCCGATGCTACGGAGCTTAACCGAAGCGCCGATCGTCATGCTCTCCGCCAAGGGCGAGATCGGCGATAAGATCGTCGGCTTGCAGGCGGGTGCGGACGATTACGTCGTGAAGCCGTTCGAACTCGCCGAGCTCACCGTGCGGCTCGAGACGGCGCTGCGGCGCCCGCGCCTCGCTCAGCCGAGCATCGTGCGGTTCGCCGATCTCGAAGTCAATCTCGAAACGCGGATCGCGACGCGCGGTGAGAAGCGCATCGCGCTCTCGGCACGCGAGTACGATCTTCTCGTCGTGCTCGTACGCAATCCCAATCGCGTGTTCAGCCGCGATCAGTTGCTCGATTCCGTGTGGGGCACCGAGCGCTTCGTCGGCCCGGGCGCCGTCGAAACGTACATCTCGTATCTGCGCGCGAAGATCGATCACGGGTTTGCGACGCGATTGATCCATACGCATCGCGGCGTCGGTTACTCGATGCGCGAAGCGTAAGCTCGAGCGCTCGTGTTCCGGACGCTCGCGGCGCGCCTCACCGCGACGTACGTCTTCGCGGCGATCCTGCTCGTCGTCGTCGTGCTCGCGGCGACGACGGCGTTCGCGCTCTCGACGTTCGCCGTCGCAACGCGCGATGCCGCGGCCGCCGTCGCTCGCCAGATCCCGGACGAAATGCGGCTCGAGCTCCAGCGCCATCGGTCGCTGCGCGAAGCCGCGCCCGATATCGTGCACCATCTGGACCGGCCGGGGCTGCGTATCGTGATCTTCTCGTTGCGCGGCCAGAAGCGCGAGTTTCTCGCGGGGACGGGCGATGCGGATGCGATGGGCCGGCCGACGATCGCCGTCGGAGATCGCCCGCCGCCGTCGTCGCTCGGGCCGCCGCCGCCCGACGGCGCGCGCGGTCCGCGGATGGGGCCGTTCCCCTTCGGGCTCGACCGGTTGTTGCATCTCGAACCGCACGCCGTCGAAGTCGCGGGCGCGCGGATCGTCGTCTTCCCCGATCCCGAGCCCCTCGCGAAAACGATCAATTCGTTCTGGCTCGCGATGCTGCCGATCGGTGCGTTCGTCACGGTCGCCGCATGGCTGCTCGGGCGCTTCATCACGGGCCAGGCGCTACGTCCGCTCGCGCAGACGACCGCATCGCTGCGGCGCTTCGGCGAGGGCGATTTCACGCCGTCGACGATCGAGAGCTCGGCCCGGAACGAGATCGGCGATCTCGCGAGCGCCTACAACGCCGCGGCCGCGCAGGTCGCGCGCGCGTTCGAAGAGCGGCGCGCGGCGGAATTGCAGATGCGTCAGTTCGTCACCGATGCCGGGCACGAGCTGCGGACGCCGCTGACCGTCATCATGGGCTTCGTCGATGTGCTGCGCCGCCGGTCCGAGAGCGATCCGGCATCGACGCGCATCTACGATACGATGCTCGCCGAGAGCCGGCGCATGCGTTCGCTTATCGAGAAGCTGATCGTGCTCTCGCGGCTCGAGCATCCGCAAGCGGCGGAGCGGCTCCCCGTCGATCTCGCCGAGATCGCGGAGCGCGTGGCGAGCGCGGTCGGCGCGCGCGGCGAAGACGCGTCGCGACTGCAGCTCTCGAGCGCGGGTGCGGCTTTCGTGCGCGGCGACGAGAACGAGCTCTACGACGCGGTCAGCAACCTCGTCGAGAACGCGCTGAAATATACGCTCGGCCCCGTCGTCGTGAACGTGCGCGGTGAGAACGGCAGCGTGCTGCTCGACGTCGTCGATCGCGGGCCGGGCATCCCGGCGGAAGAACGCGCGCGCGTCTTCGATCGCTTCTATCGCGGCCGCGGGCGCGACGGCGAGACCGAAGGGTTCGGGCTCGGCCTCGCGATCGCGAAGCGCGCGGTCGAGCGGACGGGCGGCGTGCTCGTGCTCGAGAGCCCGCCCGGCGGCGGGTGCCGATTCACGATCCGCGCGCCGCGCACGCAGCACGGGGACGGCGGGGCGCGCGCCGTATAGGTCTCGGGTGATTCGGCTCCTCGACGCGGTGACGGTCGGACAGATCGCCGCGGGCGAGGTCGTCGAGCGGCCGCTCTCGGTCGTCAAGGAACTCGTCGAGAACGCGCTCGATGCGGGCGCGACGCGCATCTCCGTCGATGTACGGCGCGGCGGTCTCGACGCGATCGACGTTCGCGACGACGGCGCGGGGATCGCGCCGGGCGATCTCGCGCTCGCGTTCGCGCGCCACGCGACGAGCAAACTCCACGCCGCGGGCGACCTCGAACGGATCGGGACGCTCGGCTTCCGCGGCGAGGGCCTCGCGAGCATCGCCGCCGTCGCGCGCGTGCGGCTCGTCTCGCGCACGGCGCAGAGTGACGTCGGGTACGCGATCGACGCGCACGCGGGCGAGCTCTCCTCGGCCGAACCCGTCGCGGCGCCGCTCGGCACGCGCGTGCTCGTCGAAGCGCTGTTTGCGAACGTTCCGGTGCGCCGCGATTACGTGCGCTCGGCGAGCGCGGAGTTCGGGCGCATCTCGACGTTCCTCGCGACGCTCGCGCTCGGCTATCCGCAGGTCGCATTCTCGCTCGCGCACGACGGCCGCGCGGCGTTCGCATTCTCAGGCGCGCAAGCGCTCGAACAGCGGCTCGCGCACGTCTTCGGCGCCGCCGCGCGGACCCTCGTCGCGCTCGATGGCGAGGCCGAACGCGACGGCGCCCGCGTGCGCGGTTTCGTGAGCCGGCCCGGCCACGATCGCGGCGATCGCCGGATGCAATTACTGTTCGTGAACGATCGCTTGCTGCGCTCGACGCTGCTCGCGGGCGCGTGGAATGCGGGGTATGCGACGTACGCGCTCGCGGGGCGGCAGCCGTACGGCGTGCTGTTTCTCGACGTGCCGCCGAGCCACGTCGATCCGAACGTCCATCCGAGTAAGAGCGACGTGCGGCTCCGGTATCCCGATATCGCGCACGCCGCCGTCCGTCGCGCGATCGCGCGCACGCTCTCGCGCGACGCGTCGGCGCGCGTGCGTGAATCGCTCTCGTTCGCG
>CAZZYZ010000218.1:0-4799 GCA_964658425.1 Vulcanimicrobiota bacterium
CTTGGTCTCGCACCCGTTACAATCGTGCAATTTGCCCGCTTTCGCCGCTTCGTCGCTGGCTGCGCCGACGTCGACCAGTTTGTACCGTCCTGATTCCGCGATCAGCCGGCGCGCTTCGTCAGTCGAGAGCCGCAATTGCTCGCGGTCGATATCATCCGGGGGGATGTAGGCGGCGGCAGCGCTGAAATCTTCCAGTTCAAAGGGAAACAGCGCAAGCCGGATCGGGGCCGGTGCGGCGGCTTTCTCGGCCGCGGCGACCTGGAACCCCGCGGTCATCATGACTGAGGCGAAAATCAAAGGAATGCCGCGCATGGATGCCTCCTGGAGAAATCGAACGGCCTGATATCGTCCGATCCGACAGCCACGCGAAACCGTGATTTTCCCTGAATTGACCGGGTGAAATGCCCGATCTGCGCCTGCTGCGCTTTCTTCCCGACGAGGTTTGCTTCTACAATGCAAGCGCGATGGAACAGAGCGTGCTGCCAGCCCTCAATCAACCGGCGCTTCATTTCGCGGTGGGTCGCCCACGCGCCATCGATCTGAAGCTGCGGCTGGCGTTGTGCGTGGCGGCGCTGGCGGCGGTTTGCTTCCTCGCGGTCGCGGCCTACCAGCCTCCGACGAACGCCGGATCGATCGCCGCGTTCGCAAGGCGGTCGAACGTCGCGAGCGGGCACGCGAGAGCCGGACAGCCGGGCACGAAGATGGGCGCGCGTTCCGGCACCGGCGCCGGGCGCAGGCGGCGCATGTCGTCCAGGTTCTGCGCTTGGTAGAACACGCGAACGAACGCGCTCGCGGGCGCGGCCGGACGATACAGTTCGAAGACGAGCGCGCCGCCCGGCGGCGTGTCGTCGCGCGCGAACCCGGGCAGCAACCAATGCAGCCCGAGCAGACCGCCGAGCGCGGAGATCGTCGTGTCGTGCCCGACGATGCCGACGAAACGTGCCGCGCGCGGCGCGCCGCCCGAACGCCCGTCGATCGTCGCCAAAACGTGAGACATCACGTTCGAACCTTGCACGCGCGCGGCGTACGGCGAGCGCGCGCCGACCTCGAATTTGAGCTCGTGCAGCGCGGAGAGCTCGAGCAGCGTCGCCGCATCGACGGTGCCCCAGCCGACGTCGGCCGCGGGCTTCCCCTCGGCGTACGCGAGGATCATGTCTTCGACGGCGGTCGATGCGACGGCGACGGGGCCGGCGAGCGAAACGAGGCCGGACTTGTCGCTCTTCACGCTGCTCGGGAGCGTCGAGATGCGGTTGCATCCGGAGCGCGCGCAGCCGAGAATCTCATCGAGCTTCGCGAACGCGAGCCCGTATGCCGGGACGAGCGCGGCCGGCGCGTCGCCGATCGTTCCGGCGAGCGCGGCGCGCGCGGCCGCGGGATCGGCCGCGGCGATTGCGGGGACGGGATCGAAGAGGGGATCCGTCGCGGCATCGCTCGCGGCCGTTGGAACGGCGCAGTGCGGGGCGAAGCCCGCCGCGAGCGCGGCGCCCGTCGCGCGGGTTCGCTGGTCGACGTCGGACCACAGATAGACGGCATCCGGCGCCGGGCATCCCGCCGCCGGAACGAGGCCGAGCGCCGCATACCGCGCGCGATAGGACGCGCCGAAATCGCGCATCAACTCCGTGCCGTGCGCCGTGAGATTGCCGGGCGGCGCGTCCCACGTGGGCCACGGCCGCGCCGCGTACGCATCCATCTCCGTCGCGTTCGTCGGCGAACGGACACCGTGGCGCGAGACGATCACGACGAGCGCGAGCGGTGCGCTCCCGTTCGCATTCGCATCGGCCGCGCTCGCCGGCAAACCCGCGCCGAACCCCGCGAAGAAGAAGGCGAAAAACGTCGCCGACGCGACGCGGAGCGTTGCGAACATCGGGCTACTGGCCGAGCTTGAACGGCTGCGCGAAATCGCCGTTGGGCTGCGGCCAAACGATCCAGGCATTCGCGGTTTTCGGATCGATCGCAACCGTGTGCGCTTCGCGCGGAATGGCGGCCGTGCCGAGCACGGTCGGCGCCGCCGAGGGCTCGTCGCGCAAGAACGTGATCTTGCCGCTCCCGGCGCACGCGAGCACGTGATGCGTCTGATCGAGATTGCACTGATCGACGCGCGCCTGAATGCCCGCGCTTCCGACGAACGTTCCGTCGGTCTTATAAACGGCGACGGTTCCGTTCTGACCGCCGACGAGCAGATGACCGAACGCCGGATCGAATTGCAGCGGATGGTTGCCTTTGATCTGCGGCGTCGCGATCGTGCGCGTGACCTTGAGCGTCGTCGGATCGACGACCACGACTTCGCCGAGGTCGGAGATGTTTTGATAGAGCGCGTGCGTCGCCGGATCGATCGCCAGATACTCCGGCTTGTGGCCGGGGACGTCGATCGTCCCGATCGATTTCATCGACGTCGAGTCCAGCACGAAGACGTGCGTTCCGTCGTCTTCGTCGGCATAGATGTGATGATTGGTGGGATCGTACGCGACGGCATCGACGTGGCCCGCGACGTCCGTCGAACGCACGACCGTCAGCGCGACGGGATCGATTTCCGAGACGCTATCGGATTCGCCGTCGCCCGTATACACGTGGCCGTTGACGGGATCGACGGCCACGCCGTGCAGCGGCCCGACTCGTATCTGGCCGACGACCTTTCCGGAATCCGCGTCCACGATCATGAGCGCTTCGCTTCCGGTATGCGCCGCATAGATGCGCCGCCGTGCGGCATCGACGGCGACGTAATCGAAGCCGCTCAGAATCGGGATCGAGGTCGGTGGGAGTGCTGCGGTAATAGGCATTGCATCCCGAAGATGCGCGCGTCGGCGAGCGAACCCTTTCCACGATTTCTCGACGTTTCGCACCTCGCGCACATCGTCGATGCGATCGACCGAACATTGTTAAATACATTAAGAACGGCGATCGTGCGACGGGTCTCTCACACGGCCTCGCTATTCGCTCGCGAACGTGCGGCTCGTTCGAAACGCGAGGCTCTTAAAGAAAATCGAGTCCCTGCGATCGCGGTAGGCCGCCGTTCTCCGCAGCCCAGCTATCGTTCCAGAAACGCGAGCGATAGCGGTCGCCGCCGTCGCAGAGGATCGTCGCGACCGTGCTTCCGGCGGGCAACGATCGCGCGACGCGCGCCGCGCCGACGACGTTGAGCGCCGCCGAACCGCCGAGATACAGGCCCTCTTCGCGTAAGAGCCAGCGCGACATCGCGATCGCATCGCCGTCGTCGACACGAACGGCCTCGTCGATCGGCGCGCCGCGGAAGTTCGCCGTGATCCGTTTGATGCCGACGCCTTCCAAACTCGATTCGCCCTCGACGTGTAATTCGCCGTTCGTAAGGTACTGAAATAACGCCGAGCCGTACGGATCGCACAGCACCGTCCGAATCGCGGCCGAGCGCGCTTTGAGCGCGAGCGACGTCCCGGCGAGCGTGCCGCCCGTCCCGGCGGCGGCGACGAATGCCGTCAGCCGAGAGCCGAGCGCATCCCACAGCTCCGGACCCGTCGTCGCTTCGTGCGCGCGGCGATTCGCGAGGTTCTCGAACTGATCGGCCCAGAACGCGCCCGGCGTCGTGGCGGCAATGCGGCGCGCGGCATGATAGTAATTCTCGTCGTTCGTGAACGGGACCGCGGGGACGACGCGCACGTCGGCACCGATGCGCCGCAGCATCGCGATCTTCTCGTCGGATTGATCGTCGGGAACGACGATGATCGCGCCGTAGCCGCGCACGTTCGCGAGCAGCGCGAGCGCGATCCCCGTATTGCCGGCCGTCCCCTCGACGATCGTCCCGCCCGGCGCGAGCCGGCCGTCCGCCTCGGCCTCCGCGACGATCCCGCGCGCCGCGCGATCTTTCACGGAGCCGCCGGGATTGAGGAATTCGGCCTTGCCGACGATCGTGCGCCCGAGCGCCGCCGACAGCTTCGGAAGGACGATGCACGGCGTTCCGCCGACCGCATCGAAAAAGCCGTTGACCACGTTCGTCCTCTAATTCGGCGGCGCGAGTAATTCGTAGGCGCCGCGGGCGGCGACGCGATCGTTCGGATGCAAGCCGCTGCGAAGCGCGACCGTCGTGCCGTCGTTCGCGGCGATATCGACCGTGCGTTGATCGAAGCCGTCTTTCGCGTTGCGCACGAATGCGACGGTGCGCCCCGTCTGCGGATCCGTGACGATCGCGGCCGTCGGTACGACGATGCCGCGGACCGTTGCGACGGAGATCGATACCGTGACGGCGTCGCCCGCCGATGCGTTCAGGCGATCCGCGGCGACGACGATCGTCGCGAGCTGCGTCGTCGGATCGACCTCGGGGACGACCGCCGAGATGCGACCCGCCGAACGTGCGCGGCCGGCGCCGAAATCCAGCGACGCGGCATCGCCGACGTGGACGCGCGCCGCGTCGCCCGCGGGAACGCCGAGCGTGACCTCGGAGCGAACGGGCGGCGCGATTTCGACGACGGGCGTCGTCGTATCGGTCGGCTCGCCGACGTGCTTGTAGACCGCGATGACGATGCCCGCCTCCGGCGCCGTCAGCGTCCCGTTCGCGGCGTCGTGCTCCGCTGCGAGCAGCCGGACGCGCGCCGCGGATGCGGCGGCCGAACCCGCGCCGAGTTGCGTCGCCGCGGTCGCCGCGTCGCTGCGCGCGGTCGCGACGTCGATCGTCGTTTGGCGGCGCGCGGCATCGTACGTGAGTTGCGCGGCCGAGATCTTCGCGAGTGCGCTCCGCTCGTCGGCGCGATCGAGGGCGAGCTGCGTGCGTGCGAGATCGACGTCCTTTGCCGCGATGATTGACCAATGAAGGTTGGTCATGTCACCGTCAC
>CAZZYZ010000219.1:0-1843 GCA_964658425.1 Vulcanimicrobiota bacterium
TCCCGCTCGATCCTCCCGCTCGCGCTGCAAGCGTCCAATCGCACGGGCATGAGCATGCCCGACGCGTTCGGCGTCGTCTCGCAAGTTTCGGGTGTCGTCAAGGATCCGCGCGAGCTGCACGACGCGATCGCCGGAACGGGATCGGCCGGAGGAATGCTCGACTTCGTCACGGTGCTTCGAAAAAGCGGCGTGGCGATCGAGAACGCGTCGGCGATCGCTAAGAACGTCATTACGCTCGATCACATTCTCAACGCGTATCGCGGGCCCGAGATGTCGAAGGTCCACAATTCGCTCTACCGCGCGGTCGTCGGATCGCACATGGAACTTCAGCCGCTCGTTACGCAAGTCGGTTATTTCGGCGAGCAGTTCCGGCTCGCTTCGGGCGGACGGTCCGGCGCGACGGACGACATTCTCAAGCTCGCGGAGCTCGGGTATTGGGGCGTCGGCCACGGCAAATGGGGCGCGGGCTTCGGGCAGATCCTACGCACGATCGGTAAGCCGTCGAAAGAGCAGATCGTACCGCTTGAGCGTCTTGGTATTCTCGACGCGTCGGGCAAACTTTCTCGGTCGACGATGAATGCGAGCGGAGAATTCACGCCTTTAGCAATGATCGATGCCGCGCGCAATCGTGTTGCAGGCATGACGCCGATGGCGCGTCAGGTGCTTCTCAATCAGGCAATGCCGGCGAACGCCGCGCGCGTCTTCGCAGAAGCGATGAGCCCGAAGACGACGGCGTTCTTGCAGCGGCTCGATAAGGCGCAGTCCAGGATGCCGACGGTTATGGCTGGCGAGGCGATCTTGCTCGGCAATCTGAAAGATCAAACCGAACGCCTCGTCACGTCGTTCACGAATCTCGCGAAGGTGCTCGCGGATCCGTTTATCGTCCCGCTCACCAATCTTCTCCGAAGCCTTGCCGATGCGCTCGGTGGTGCGACGACGTGGCTTTCGCGCCATCCCGCGACGACGGCCCTCGCGAGCGGCGGCCTGCTCGCGGGCGCGGGCTACGGGGCCTTTCAGCTCGCAAAGATGTTCGGCGGTGTCTATGCGTTCGGGCACGCGGCCGCGCACGCCGCGGCGAGCGAATTCGGTCTCGGCGCGGGCCTCCGCTTCGGCGGGCGTCATGCCGCGGCAGATGCGGGCGGCTTCATGCCGAAGATCGGAAAGCTCCTCGCCGACACGCTCTCCTTTCGATCGACGCGCCAAGGCATGTCATCGCTGTGGAAGGGTGTCGGTGGGGACGCGATCAGCGAGTTTCTCGGCCCGTACGCGCGCGGGTTCGCGATGCTCGGGCGCGACATCGGAACGGCGCTCTCCCCGACGAAATGGCTCGCAGAGGTCATGGGAAAGCTTGGCTTGCGCGCCATTCCGCTCGTCGGTGAAATCTTGCTCATCACCGACGCGCTGAAGCTATTCGGTTCGCACGCGAAGCAGATCGGCTCGATCCTCGGTGAAGCCGCGCATTGGATCGTCAAGCACGGTGCGCCGATGCTTTTTCAGGCGTTCGTCGACGTCGTCAAATTCATCGTTGGCGGCATCGAGCAGACCGTCGTCGGTGTGTTCCGGGGTTTTCACGGGGGCGCATGGGATGCCGCTCGCGCCTTCGTCGCCGGCGTCGGCTCGGGATGGGACGACGGCGAGCGGCGTGACGGCGGCGGGCCACACGCGGCCGCGCGTCATCCGATGCACACGCCCGTTCGCGCGACGCACGGGATGCATCCGCACGTCGTCGCGATGGCGACGAATAACGGCGGCGTGCATGTCGGCGGCAACGTCATCATCCAAGTGCAGAAACACACGGACGCGACGCCCGAAGCGATCGCCGCTCACGCGAGGCGCGCATTCC
>CAZZYZ010000219.1:1943-4785 GCA_964658425.1 Vulcanimicrobiota bacterium
CTCCAGGTCGTCACGACGTTTCCGTGATCGTAGCCGACGGCGACCGCGATGACCTCTCCGATGAAAAACGGGATCACGGCGAGCGCGCGCCACAACAGGTAGCAGAGCGTTCGCGCGAACGATCGGCCGACGAGCCGGTGCGAAAGCGGCGTGAGCGTGCGGGGCAGAGGACCGACTACTGATTGGACGCGCGCGATGAAGCGGGCGAAGTCCGCGGCGCGTCTGGCCTCGGCCTGGGCCAAGATCTCGGCGATCGGCTTCCTCTCGCGGCTCACCACGTGTACGCTCCTCTCGGGTCATCGGGCTCGGATACCGGCGACGATCGCTCGCGCCCGGAGCATAGCATGCGCGGTGTGCCAATAGCGTGTCCCGGTCGCGAGACAGGGATCCATCACTCGATCGCATCGGCTCGAGTAGCTCGTGCTTGCAGCCGTTGTTGACCGATGCTACGATGCGCCTGGAAGTGGTTTGGGCCAGCGAAAGGCCGCCGGGAGTCGAGGCCCGGCGGCCTTTTCGTTTCGCCCCACCGCGATCGTCTCTACCTTGCGCGAAAAGCGCCATAAGCGCGGAAAGCCCAATGCGGGCGACCTTTCCGCGCTTATGGCGCTTTTCGCGCAAGGCGTGACGTCTGCAAAAGGGGCCTCTTCGGTTTAGCGCGATCGCGGCTTCACGCTCTGAAGCACGCGCCCGGCGATGAGCTTGCCGTCGCAACCGTCGTAGAAGCACGTGCGGCCGACCCAGAACGCGCTCGCGGCGCTGAACCAGCCGGCGCCGCACGCGTCGCAGATGAGATTGGGAACGTCCGACCGCATTATCGCCGCTCCCCGCCGGCGCGCGCGGGCATGAGCTCGTCGAGGATCCGCGAGGCTTGGTATTTCGAGAGGCCCGCGATGTCGACGTCGTGCCCAACGATCGCGCGGATCGCGTCGTGCAGTGCGCGCCGGTTGCGCCAGCCGTCGAGGATCTCGCGCTGCCGGGCGGTGATCCCGATGTCACGGGGCGCCGCGCGCGCCGTTTCGATCGGACGGGCTGCCCGGTGCTCTTCGATGCTCGCGACCGGCGTGACCGCCGGCGTCGTGGACGCGACCGACCCGCGTTGAATCGAGGCGATGACCTGTTCGGAGACGATGAGCGCGACGCGCGCAATGAGGCGATCGAGTTCGGCTGCGTCGATCGTAACCTGAACGCTCATTCCGCACTCGCTCTCTTGGCGTCGAACGCCTCGAGATGCACCTGAAATGCGTCCGCATAGTCCTCGCGTGCTTTCTGAATCACGTCGTCGAGAGACACGCCCCCGAGTGGATTGCGGAGGATCGGAACGATCAATTCGAGCGCGAGCCGAAACCCTTGCTCGAACGCCTGCTTCTGCGGAAGCTGACGATCCGGATCGAGCTCGTTCTCGATCCCAATGTCTCCGAAACGTTCCGCGAGAAGATCGAACGTCGGGCCCGTTCCCGCTCCGACGAATTCGTAGGCGAGCTCCGCGGCGTCGTCGTCCGCGTCGTAGTCCCGATCGTCGTCACTTGCCGCACGCTCGAGCAGAAAGGCGTGTAGGATCTGGTTGAGGCCCTCGACCGAGATCGCATGTTGGAGCCACGCCGCCTCCGGCTGGATCTCGACCTCGCGGCGTAGCTGATCTTGCTCCCGCGCGAACGAGTACCGATCGTGCGCCGCGGCGATGCGCAGGCTCTGACGTCGCGCTTCGCGTTGCAACTCGTGTTGCGCCAACATCGCGCGATCTTCCGGACTGAGATCCGCGAATGGCGAACCCTCTTTCGGTTTTGCCAGGTCGGCGATTATTGCGTAAAGTTCCTCGATCGCGGAGTCCTTCTTGCCCTTCATCGGCCGGCCTCGACGCGACGCACCGAGAGCTTCGGGTCGCACGCGACGCACTCGACGCGGATCGGTTCGCCCGCGAGCGCCGTCTCGCAGACGGAGACGTCGACGGCGTGACACGCGCACCGCACGATCGTTCGCGGCGTGAGCTTCACCTCGAGATCGGCGAACTGGAGACTCTTGCGCCCGGTCGCGACGAGCGGCCCGCGGACGAAACCGCGGATGTAGGCGGCCATATCGAGGTCGCGGTACGCGCGCGCTTCGAGCTCGGCGATCTCGACGACGTCGCGCGCGAGATCCGGATCGATCGCGATCATGACGCCACCTCGAACTTCGCGAACGCGGCGCAGACGGCGCAGCCCGCGGCGCTCTGCAGCCGACCGCTCGCGTCTACGGGGCACACGCAGACGGGCGACGGCGTCGCGGCTTCCACGGGGGATTCCCATTGAATGCGCGAGCGGCGGTCGAACGTGAAGCGCGTCGCGCGCCGGTCGCGTCGGCTGGCGACCAGGATTTTGTGGGCTTTTCGTGCGATCCGCGAGCGCGAGAACTGCGAGAGGAGCCACGCGAAGGCGCCGGACGCATCGCCGCCCGAGATCTCGTAGGCGGCTTGGAGATAGTCGCCGACGTAAACGGTGCAGCCGGCGTCGGTCCCGTCTGCCGCGGCGCAGCCGCACAGGCACCGGCCCGTCGCGTTGCGGACGTGCCGGACGACGAGCCTGCCGTCGACGACGGCGACCCGCGCCGCCATCACAGCGTCACCTCGCCGGCGGGCACCGGCCGCGGGCAGAAGCCGCAGGACGCCGTGCAGACGCCGCGCTCGTGCTCGCCGATCGCGCGGTCGACGGAGACCGCGAGGGCCGTCGAGCCGATCTGCGAGAGCTTCGTCTCGGATAGCTGCTCGAGGACGGCCCAGACGTCGGCCTGGTCCGCAAGGGAGAGCCACAGGGCCGCGCTGAGCCGCTGGGCGTCGACCGATCGGCCGAGATGGGATGGGGAAAGGGGC
>CAZZYZ010000220.1:0-4757 GCA_964658425.1 Vulcanimicrobiota bacterium
TGAGATCCCACTGATCCATCATCGCATCCGTGAGGACGCCGCCGAGATCGTGCGTCGCGCTCGCGAGCGTGACGCTCGCGCCGCCGCGCGCCGCCGCGAGTGCCGCCGCGACTCCGGCCGGCGTCCCGCCGATGACGAGAACGTCGGTCCCGACCGTTTGAGACCTCGCGTTCGCAGGCGGCGCCGCCGATGCGATTGCGATCGCGATGGCGGCGGCGATGAAGGTAGCGATGACGTTCGGAATGCGCGGCACGGTCGAACTCTCGGTCGGAGAAGGCGGTTACGCCGTATCAACGTCCGATCGTCTCGAATGGTGCCTCGCTTTGCTACCGGTGTGCGCCGGCTAGGTCGTTACTTTCGGTTTCGCCATGTCTTCGATATACGGATCTTCCCGGCAGATCGCGCGCAACAGGACGGCGCTCTTCGCACTGTCGTTGATGCCGCCCGGAGCGACGCGCTTCTGCGAACCGTCGACCGGCAGGTACTCGTAATTGAGTCCATTGACGAACAGACGCCCGAGCGGGGTCGTGATCGACGTTTTCCCTGCCTCACTCGTGCCGTGGGCACGCATGAGCAGGGTGATCGGATTGGTCGTTTTCGGCTGAGCCATAGCCGTGGCTTCGCCGAACGGCTCGCATTTGCCGCTGAAAAACTCCCGTTTTGGTGATCTGTGCTACGAACGACCTACCGCGTACCCGCTAGACTGAGGGATCCTCTCCAGGACGGGGCGCGTATGCTTTCAACCGAACTTCTCGCCAAATGCCACGGCCGAATTCGCATGTCGCTTACGGACGGCGGCGTTTTCACCGGCAGTTTTCGGACCGATATCTTGAGCTCGAGCGCCGTCTCCGTGTATTTCTACGGCGACGAGAGCGACATATCGCTCCCGATCTCGCTCATCGCGTCCGTCGAGTCGCTCGGCCTGGAACTCGTCGCCTCGTAACCTCCTAGCTCGCGCATCGCGAGCAACGCGCGGACCCTTGTTCGATGTGCCGCAGCGTTCCTTAAAAGCGTTGCTCTGTCGTGAGAAGCGGAAATCACAACGCGCGCTACTAGCAAATTCGCCCAAACTGCGACTGCGAGGAACCGACTCGCCCTCGCGGATCTCCTTCGATGGGGATACGACCGATATTTGATCGAGCACCCAATCAGATTCAAATTCCTACGGTGTGACGACGCAGCGAAGCCTTTGGACGAGCGACTCTACGATCGTTGGCTCGATATTGCTTTGAATCACAAACACACTCCGGCGCGCCTTCGCTCGGTGATTCTGCTCGTTGGTACCTGGGGTCAGCCCGTACGTCGGATACGCACGTTTCGTAAAAAATGACCTCACGGCGGACGGGCTTTTCGCCGGGCCTAAACGCGAGCTCATGCCTCTAGATGACTGTATGATGGAACTCTTCAGGTGCTCGAAGTACAAGTTAT
Source organism: Vulcanimicrobiota bacterium (assembly GCA_964658425.1). Lineage (GTDB taxonomy): Bacteria > Vulcanimicrobiota > Vulcanimicrobiia > Vulcanimicrobiales > Vulcanimicrobiaceae > CAZZYZ01. Next base: position 1,429 of record CAZZYZ010000220.1, read on the forward strand.
AGCGCGTGTCTCTTAACGGCGTCCGCGGTCGGCTTTCGGTCCCTTTAGCGACGCAATAGCAAGATCGCGAGAGCCTCGGGCGGGCACAGCGCGTACACTAGTCGCATGTTGCTTCTCGAAATGCCGAGTGTCGAAAAGCGTCTGGCGACCGTTGCACTGTACGTTCGTTCGCACGTTGCGGACCGGCTGACGCTCGAGACGCTCGCGAGCGAAGCCGGTCTCTCACCGTTTCACTTCCATCGCATCTTTCGCGCAGCGTTCGGCGAAAATCTCAACGCCTATATTATCCGGCATCGATTGCAACGAGCGGCTAGGATGCTCCGCGATAGCTCGCACTCGATCACCGATATTGCGCTGGACTGCGGATACGAATCGCCGAGTGCTTTCGGTGCCGCGTTCGCTCGCGCATACGGATCGACGCCGAGCCTTTTCCGCGCGGCGCCGGTCGCACGGCAGCCGGCTGCGTACGTCGCGCAGCCTTTCGTCGACACGCTGTCCGAACCGCGTATCACGAGCAAAGATGCGTGCGATGCTCTCGGCGTTCGGTACGTGGGGCCGTACGATTGCGTTTCGACTGCCATGGAGCGGATGCTCGACATCGCGAGACGTCGCACGTTTCTGCCGGCCGCAGAAATTTTCGGACTATCGTACGACTCGCCCGATATCGAAGATCACGATCGCTTACGTTTCGATGCATGCGTTTCGATCGTACCGGGCGCCGACGTTGCCGGGGCGCGCGCAGACGGGCTGTCGCCGATCGTAATTCCGGGCGGTACGTTTGCCGTCTTTCGGCACCGCGGTTCGTACGATCGGATCTCGCATATCTACGATCTGATCGTTACGGCTTACATCCTTACCGAACGGTTCCGCTTACGCGATGCACCGTTCATCAACACCTATTTGCGCGACCCGGCATCGTGCGCCGTCGCCGATTTGGAGTGCGATCTTGCGATCCCGATTTTTTAAGTTCTTCGCCGCGTGTGCCATACTCGCGCTCGCGAGCGCCCCACGTCTCGCACATGCCGATGAAGCGAAAGTCGGCTATACGACTCTGACCGTCGCGGGCGCGACTGCCGAACGGGGCGATCCGTCGAATCGCCTTCGTGTCGTGGTGTGGTATCCGGCCACGCCCGATACGATCGTGCACCCGATCGACGTAGGTCCGCCGGACGTGCCCTTCTTCTCCGAAGGCGATGGTGCACGAGATGCGCAGATCGCTCCGACTGCCGCGAAGCAGCCGTTTATCGTCGTTTCGCACGGTACCGGCGGAACGAATATGGATCTGACGTGGCTCTGTGCGGGGCTCGTCGCACACGGCTATATCGTTGCCTCCGTCGATCATCCGGGAAATAATGCGCTCGACAAGCCGACGGTAGCGGGTTCGTCGCTCTGGTGGCAACGCGCGAACGATCTTTCCCGTACGATCGACGGCGTACTAGCGGTGCCCCGTTTTGCCGCGCTCATCGACGCAAGTCGCATCGGGGCCGCCGGATTTTCCCTTGGCGGCTACAGCGTTCTCGTGCTCGGCGGCGCGCGCGGCGATGTGCGGCGGATCGAAGCGTACTGCGCGCGGAATCCGGCGTCGCCCGTTTGCACCGAGGTCGGGACGCCGGGCTTTCCGGATATCGCTGCTCAGGCGCGAAAACTTGCGGCGGCCGATCCGCTCTTTCGCGAAGCAATCGCGGAAAACGCAACGTCGCATAAGGATGTGCGCGTAAGAGCGATCCTTGCCATTGCGCCCGCACTCGGACCGGCGCTCATCCCGCAAAGCCTTCACGACATTACGGTTCCCGTCGCGTTCATTGCCGGATTCGGCGACCCGGTCTTACCCGTCGACGACAACGTGATCCCGGATGCACTGGCGATCCCGGATGCCGAACTCACGATCTTGCCGAAGCCCGCGGGTCACTATACGTTTCTCACTGATTGCGCACAGGCCGGTCGCGAGCGATTTCACGCTATCTGCGATGATGCGGGTCCGAGCCGCCAAGCCCTTCACGAGCGAGCGTTGTCGCTCGCACGGTCCTTTTTCGAGAGGGCACTCGGCCGATAGTTTCGCGCCCGATCTCGCTCATCGCAGCCGTCGAGTCGCTCGGCCTGGAACTCGTTGCCCCATAACCTCGTCGCTCGCGCATCGCGAGATCGTCCGCCATCCGGACGATCGCCTTCTCTCTCGGCCGTGTTAACGGCAACTGCCGTTGCTGCAAAACCGGACGCTGCTCGCGAGATCGATTCCGTTTAACGTGAACGGGACCGAACCGTACGCGCCGGTCGAGACACCGGCTTCCGCGGCGGCGAAGCGGAAGTCTCCGCGGTCGTATTGCGGCGTCAGGCCCGGCGCTCCCGACCAATTGGTGTCGGAGACGAACCCACCGTAGTGCTCTTCGTCCATCGTGCGCAGCAGCGCTTTGACGTACGGGGCATTGTCGGTCGCGTCGATCTGCGCGTCCGTGAGCGCGAGGAACCAGCGCGTCCCCTCGGGCGGCCGCTGGCCGTTCGCCGTGTGGCCGGCGCAGGCGGGAGAGCCGTTCGTGTTCGCGCCGTCCGAGTAGTTCGCGGGATAGACCCACGAGGGATCCGCGCAGAGCGCGCTCGTCGCGATCGCATACCCGAGCGTCCCGTGGACGGGGTCGGCTTCGGCCGCTTTGAGCGCATACGCGTGAACCGTTCCGAGCGAACTTGCGATGTTGGTCGCAGTCGAACCCGAACAGCCCGTGCCGTCGCCCGACCAGCGGCAGAATCCGCCCGCGCCGAGGTGCAGCGTCGCATCGGACGAGCCGTGCTTCGGCGCGAGCCAGAAATCGTACTCGCCCTGGGCCTTCTCGTCGTTCCACGAGTAGTGATGATCGCTATTGCCCGCGGGGAGCATGATCGCGGGCACGTCGATCATCTTTCCTTGGATGCCGCTCCCCTTGCACGTATAGACGCCCCACGGGACGGCGTCGCAATCGATCATCTGCGCGATCCGCGGAGCGGCGGCGGGCAGTTCGTCGAGCGGGAGGCTGCCGTCGTTCTGGCTCGTCGTCCCGGCCGGAACGTAGCCGTTGAAGTTCGGAAAATACGCGCGGCCCGATTGCATGACGACGGAGGCCCAGGCGGCGCTCGACGAACTCACGCGCGGTTCCGCGGGGAGCGACGCGCAGAGCGGATTCGTTGCAAAGTGCGGGCAGCCCGTGCCGCCGGTCGCCGGACCTTCGCCCCCGGATCCGGGCGGCGTCGTCGGCGCGACGGTCGGGTGCGGCGCGGCCGTGGGCGAGCCGATCGGGAACGGACTCGGATTCGGATTGCGCGGGATAATCGACGGAACCGGCGCCGCCGTCGCGGGAGCC
>CAZZYZ010000221.1:0-4730 GCA_964658425.1 Vulcanimicrobiota bacterium
CGGGCGGATGGGCGTCGTCTCGCCCGTCACGGCGGTGATCGGCGCGACGGTCCCGGTCGTCGTCGGGCTGTGGAGCGGCGAGCGACCGCCGACGATCGTGCTTGCGGGCGTCGCGGCGGCGTTCGTCGCCGTCGCGCTCGTCTCGACGAACGCCGAGACGAAGCGGATCTCGCTCTCGGAGCCCGGCCTCGGGCTTGCGCTACTCTCCGGCCTCGGGATCGGCGCGCTCTACGTCTTGCTCTCGCTCGGCCACCGCGACGCGGGGCTCGCGCGGCTCGCGGTCGCGCGCGCGGCGTCGATCGCGTTCCTCGCGGCGTATCTCGCCGTGCGGCGAGAGTCGCTGCGGCCGGCACCGGGCGCGTTCCCGACGATCTTGCTCGCGGGTGCGCTCGACATGGGTGCGAACGTGCTCTACGTCATCTCGACGCGCTACGGCATGCTCGCCGTCGTCGCGGTCCTGACCTCGCTCTATCCCGCGAGCACCGTCTTTCTCGCGCGCGTCGTGCTGCGCGAAACGCTCTCGCGGCTGCAGTGGGTCGGCGTCGGCTTCGCCGCACTCGGGGTCGCGCTCATCGCGAGTTGAGCCGCCGTCGCGGCACAGGGACCGCGAGCGGGTCGCCTAATCCGAGGGGTAATGGCACGCGTCCGCCGCAAATCGCGACCGGCTCCGCGCATGCGGCTCAACTTGGAAATCGTCGGGATCGCCGCGCTCGGTCTCGCTCTGCTTCTGGGCGTCGCACTCGCGGCTCCGACCCACTCCGGTGCCGTGGGCGCCGCGTTCGCACATGCGCTGCTCGCGGCGTTCGGTCGTGCGGCGTGGCTCGCGCCGGTGCTCGTCGCGCTCTTCGGCGGGATCGTCTTCCTCGAGATCAACGTGCCGAAGCTGATCTTGACGTTCGGGCTCGCCGGCGTCTGCTATTTCTGCATCGTCGATGCCGCGTTCGGGCGCACGGGCGGTGCGTTCGGCCGACTGTTGAGCCGCGGTCTCGAGACGCTCGTCGGGCCGCAGGGTGCGACGCTCGTGCTCGCGCTCTGCGCGATCGCGGTGACGGTGTGGATCGGCAACGTCTCCGTGAAGCGCTCGATCGGCTCCGTCATCATGCTGCTCGCCCGCGTGCGGACGACGTTTGCCAAGGCCTTCGCCGGTATGCGCGCGCGCTCGGCGGAATCGCGCGCGTACCGCGCCGCACTCCCCGAGGCCGCCGTCGCGAAGCCGAGCGGCCCGACGTCGCTGCGCGAAGCGTTCCATCTGCCGGCGTCGTTCGCGAAGCCGAGCGAGAAGCCGAAGCGCGCTTCGAAGCCGATCGTTCCCGTGGATGCTTCCGCAGCACGCGTAGCGGCCGGGACGAACGGCGCGCCCCCGGCTAGCCTCGCACCGGAGACGCCGATCGCGTCGCATCTCTCCGAGGCGATCGATGCCGCGAGTGCCGCGTCGTTCGCGATGCCGATGGTCTCGCTCGCGACGATCGCGCCGCTCGACGCGAAGACGTTCATCGTCTCCGAGCCGCCGGTCGGCGAACGCCCCGCCCCGCAACCGCCGCCGCCGAACGATCCGCGCCGCGACGCACCGGACGACGACGGCTGCGATCCCGAAGACAACGCGTTCGACGACGATCTCGACGACGACGAGACGTTCACGCGCGCGAACCTCCGCCGCGCGGTCGTCGGCGAATACGAACCCGCGAGCGTCGCCGCGGCGGCCGCGATCGCCGACGGGACGAAGAAGATCTACGCGTTGCCCTCGCTCGAGCTCTTCGACCCGCCGCAGGCGCAGGTCGTCGACGATTCGCATCGCTCGCAGTTGCTCGAAGACACGCTCGCCTCGTTCGGCGTCGGCGCGAAGGTCATTCACGTTCAACGCGGCCCGTCGATCACGCGCTACGAGCTCAAGCCCGAGAAGGGCATCAAGATCTCGCGCATCACCGCGCTCGCCGACGATATCGCCCTCGCCCTCGCCGCAACGTCGGTCCGCATCGAAGCGCCGATCCCCGGTAAATCCGCGGTCGGGATCGAGGTGCCGAACGCGCAGACCTCGATCGTCGCGATTCGCGAGATCCTCGAATCGCTACCGCAGCGCGGGACGGTGCCGCCGCTGCACATGGCGCTCGGTAAGGACATCACGGGCCGTCCCGTCTTCGGCGATCTCGCGAAGATGCCGCACCTCCTCGTCGCCGGCGCGACGGGGAGCGGCAAGAGCGTCTGCCTCAATACGATCATCGCGTCGCTGCTCGTCTCCGCGACGCCCGATCAAGTGCAGATGCTCTTCATCGATCCCAAGCGCGTCGAGCTCACGATCTACAACGGCATCCCGCATCTCGTCAAAGAGGTGATCACGGACGCGCGGCTCGCCGCGGGCGCGCTCTTCGAGATGACCAAGGAGATGGATTCGCGCTACGAACGCTTCGCGAAAGCGAGCGTCCGCAAGATCGAAGAGTACAACGCGAAGTTCCCCGAGGAGACGCTGCCCTACGTCGTGATCGTGATCGACGAACTCGCCGACCTCATGCTGATCGCGCCCGCGAAAGTCGAGACGACGATCTGCCGCCTCGCGCAGCTCGCCCGCGCGACGGGGATCCACCTCGTCGTCGCGACGCAGCGCCCGTCGGTCGACGTGATCACGGGCATCATCAAGGCGAACATCCCGTCGCGCATCGCGTTCGCCGTGAGTTCGCAAGTCGATTCGCGCACGATCCTCGACATGGTCGGCGCGGAGCGATTGCTCGGGCGCGGCGACATGCTCTTCCTTCCGATCGACGCGCCGAAGCCGATCCGTTCGCAGGGCGCGCTCATCACGAATCTCGAGGTCGAGCGGCTCGTCGAGTTCTGGGCGACGCAGGCGCGCCCCGCGAATCTGCTCGACGTCGAGGTCGTACCGATCGAAGAGGACGATAAGAAACGCGAGGTCGATCCGCTCTGCTACGACGCCGCGCAATTCATCATCCAGAGCGATTTCGCATCGACGGCGCAATTGCAACAGCGCTTTAGTATCGGTCATCCGCGCGCGGTGCGCGTGATGAAGCACCTCGAAGAGTTCGGCGTCGTCGGGCCGCACGAGGGCACGAAGCCGCGCCGCATCAACATCGGTCTCGGCGAGCTCGAAACGATCGCCGACCGCCTCGGCCGCTCGGAGCAGCCCGAGCTCTTCTCGCAGGACGCGTGAGCGCGCGAGCCCGAACCGCCGCGGAGAAGCCGCCGACGCTCGTCGTGCCGCTGGTATCGGCGCTGCTCGCGTTCGTTTCGTACGCGATACTCGGCATCGCGGTAAGCGGTCGGCCGCCGGGGGCGTTCGATCGCGACGTCGGTGCGGCGGCATTCGGAGCCGCCACGCCGCTCGCGGCCGCCCTGACCGCGTGCGGCCGTTTTCCGGCGTACTTCACGGCGTGCGTCGCCGTCTTCGCCGCGGGCCTGTTCCGCCGCGCGATCTTGCCATACTCGCTCGCCTCGATCGCGCTCTTGCTGATCGCCCTCGAGACGAGCGACACGCTCAAGAATGTTTTCCGGCGCCCGCGGCCGGTGCACTGGCTCGTCACGCGCGAGCCCTCGTGGTCGTACTCGAGCGGCCACGCGACGCTCTCGCTCGCCTTCTACGGCTTCTGGGCGCTCGTCGTGCTGCGGTCGTCGCTGCCGCGAGGCGTGCGGCTCGCTCTCGCGAGCGCGCTCGTGCTCTGGAGCGTCGCGATCGCGTGGTCGCGCCTCGCACTCGGCGCGCACTTCGCGACGGACGTGCTCGGCGGCTACGTGCTCGCCGTCGGGCTGCTCTCGCTCGCGTACCTCGCCGTTCGGCAACTCGAACGGCGAAGCGAAGCGTTCCGTTTGGCCGCCGCCGATGCCCGCGCGGCCGCGGCTCGATGACGCGGTCGTTAATTCGCGCGATTTCCGCTGCGATAAAAGTCGCATGACGCGGCATGTGTCGCTCGCGATATCGGCGAGAGCTCGGGTTCGGGGTATCGGAAACGAAACGGCGCCGTCTAACGGTTCTAGGGTCCGTACGGCCCGACCCGACAACGAGGAAACCGACCACACGTGAATACCGTCATCGACCCCGCCCTGCGCGACATCGAAGCGAAGATCGACGCGGGCATCTCGCTCGATCGCGCCGACGGCGTGACGCTTCTCGGGACGCGCGATATCCATACGCTCGGTCGGCTCGCGCTCGCGGCGAAACGTCGCAAGAGCGGCGATCGGGTGTTCTACGTGCTCAATCGCTACATCAACTCGACGAACGTCTGCTACGCGCATTGCACGTTTTGTTCGTTCGCGGTCGACGAGAACAAGGAACGCGATCGCGTCGTGCGGATGCCGGCGGACGAGGTGTTCGGGAAGGCGCTCGAGACGGGCGACAACTTCAATCAGCTGCACGTCGTCGGCGGGCACGATCCGAAGCAACTCACGCTCGATTACTGGCTCCCGCTGATGCGGCGTTTCAAAGACGCCCTGCCGCACGTGCAGCTCTCGCTCTTCACGGCCGCCGAGATCGACTATATGGCGCGCCGGCATCGGCTTTCGTACGATGCGATCATGGCGTCGCTCGCGGAGGCGGGGCTCGATAACATCAACGGCGGCGGCGCCGAAGTCTTCTCGGAGCGCTTTCGCAAACTCGTCTGCCCGAACAAGGTCGATGCGGCGCACTGGCTCGAGATCCACGAGGTCGCGCATCGTCACGGCGTCGCCTCGAATGCGACGATGCTCTACGGCACGATCGAGACGCTCGAAGAGCGCGCGGAACATTT
>CAZZYZ010000222.1:0-4686 GCA_964658425.1 Vulcanimicrobiota bacterium
CTGCGGATCATCGCGGCGCCTTCGGCGATGCGCCGAAGCGCTTCGCCGAGATCGCGCGCGCCGCAGACGAACGGCACCGAGAACGCGGCCTTGTCGATGTGGTACTTGTCGTCGGCGGGCGTGAGCACTTCGGATTCGTCGATGTAATCGACGCCGAGCGACTGCAGGCACTGCGCCTCGGCGAGATGCCCGATGCGCGCCTTCGCCATGACCGGGATCGTGACGGCATCCATGATGCGTCGCACGAGCGAGAGATCGCTCATCCGTGCGACACCGCCCGACGCGCGAATGTCGGCGGGGATCCGTTCGAGCGCCATCACGGCGACGGCACCCGCTTCTTGCGCGACCGCGGCCTGTTCCGCCGTGACGACGTCCATGATGACGCCGCCGCGCAACATCTGCGCGAGCCCGCGCTTGACCGTCTCGGTGCCGGTCTGTGATCCGTTACGTCCCTGGTTCATCGTCCCATCTTCTCCACGCACGCCGCTCGAGGCTCTATCTTCGGCGGCCCTCACGGCTCACAACCGGCGGCCGCCCGCGATGGATGCCGGTCGTTCGACGCCGAGGGCGCCGCTCAAGGTCCGGGAGAGGCGACGGGCGATGGGCTCTCACCCGGACCAAGCGTCGGCGGCGACGTGTCCAGCGGCGGCGGGGATCCGGCGTCGGGGAAGAGATCGTCGCTCGGCGACGGCTCGGGCGCCGGCGGGCGCGTCGGCTTCGGGGTCGGTTTGGGTGTCGGCTCGGGCGTGATCCGCGGGTCGGGAAAGGCGGGGTCCGTCGCCACGCTGAGCACGGCGCGCCGCTTGAGGCGTAGCGGGCCCCCACCGCCGTCGTCGGAGGGCTGCGCCTGCGGAACGGTCGTCACCGCGTCCTCGGGGACGCGTTCGGCGACGCCGCGCATGACGCCCGATCCGAGACGATTCCCGATGACGATCGCGATCACGAGCGCGAGCGCCCCGACGAACAGCAGCAGCGAGAAGCGCGGCCGAGAGCCCACCCTAGCGGTGCGCCATCAGTCGCCGACCGCCGCGACCGGGGCCGCGGATCCGTCGAGCGGCCGCGGATAGGAGTCGCGATCGACGGGCGTCCCCGCGAGGACGACGCAGCCGAGCGCGCCCGCCTCGACGCGGCACGCGAACGATTCGCCGCGAAACGAGAGCGTCACGTCGCGAGGACCATCCAGCAGATTGCAAACGAACGCCCGCACCCCGCCCTCCTCGTCCTCGAAGGCGATCACCCCTGCCTCGGGCGCCGACGCCTCGACCTCGTCCGAGACGTCGCGCCCGGCGTAGACGCACGCGTACGGCTCTTCCGCCGAGAGCTCGCGCATATCGCCGTAGATCCGCTTCGCGACGACGTCGATGACGTACGTGCAACAGCCCGAACCCCAGCGCACGCGCGCCGCGCCGACCCAGGCCCATTCCGCCGGGACGAGCGGCGAGAGGTGCGGCCGGCCGCTCGTGCGATAGCCGTCGAGCCCGCCCGCCGTCTCCGCGACGGCCCACAGATATTTCGCCCCGGTCCACGGCGAGAGATACATGCCGCGATTGGTGAGCGAGCCGCCGTCGAACCACTCCGCGAACTGACCCGGGACGGTGTTGCGCGGAGCGCCCTCTTCCATCGTCGCGTAGATTTTTTCGAGCCACGCGGCCGCCGCGTCGATGCTGCCGTTGCGCGCCAGGGCGACGGCGTACCAGAGCGTGAGATCGGGCCAAACGCCGCCGAGCAAGCCGAAGCCGTGCGAGGGGAAGTACCAGGAATCCGCCGTCGAGATCGTGCGTAAGCCGACCGGCGTGACGAAATCGGATTCGCCGAGCCGCGCGAGGATCTCGCGCCGCTGCGCCGGATCCGCGACGCCGAAGAGCACCGGGAAGACTTCGTCCGCCGTGAAGTTGTCTTGAAAATTTCCGGCGCGATCGTAATTGAGGACGAACGCGCCCGTATCGTCATCGAAGAGATGCGCCATCATGTTCTCGCGCAGCGTCTGCGCTTCGCGCGCGTAACGCTCCCAGTGGCCCGTCTCGCCCGCGACGGCGCAAAGCATCGCCGTGGCTTCGAGCGCGAAGACGGCCTCCGCATTGATCTCCGTGACCGCGCCGTCGAGCGTGTAGTACGGGATGATGTTGCGCCACGAGGCGATGCCGTACATATCGACGCCCTTCGCCGTGCACGAGATCAGCCCGATGGAATCGCGCTGCGCGAGCAGATAATCCGCGATGCGAACGATGAGCGGGATGAGGCCGCGCACCCATTCCTCGTCGAGCGTCGCGTTGTAGTGATGCAGGATCGCGATGAGGTGCAGCGGCGTGTCGTCGTTGATGTTGAGATCGTAGGACGTGCTGTAGCCGCTGACGCCGCGGACGTACTCGACGACCTGACCGCTCGGATCGAGGAAGCGGTTGAATACGTCGATCGCATCGCGGCTGAATTGCGGCAGAAAATAATCGAAGCCGTGCACGAACCACGACGTGTCGCGCGAGACGAGAATATCCGAGGGTGGCGAGTTCGTCGAACCCCAGCCGTGCGGATACTCTTTGACGATGCGCAACATGTTCGTCTTCGCCCACACGATGCCGCGACTGACGACGGGCGACGGCACCATGAAGCGCGCGTCCTGCAGCGCCAGCGCGTAATAGTACTCGGTATCGGCAAGCGCTTCGCGATCGTGCAGCAGGGCGTCGAAGCGCGTCTGCGCGGCGTCGCGGCCGTTCGCATCGTAGAGCACGGCGAGCCGCAGATGCTCGACCGCACCCGGTGCGATCGCGATGTCGAATTCGAACGCGCCGAAGATGCGTCCGCGCACGTGCTCGGCGAGCGCGGGCGTGATCTCGTCGAAATTTGCTTCGTCGCGCAGCGTCCCGGCGCGCATGCCGTTGAGCAGCACGCCCTCGCGCAAACCGATGACGGCCGCCGTGGGCGTGCGCGACGAGCCCCAAACGCGCGTCGCTCCGGTCTCTTCGTGCCACGCGCGGATCGTCGAGGCCGTGCTCGTCGCGTGGACTTCGGTTTCGGGCTCGCCGTAGAAGCGTTGCCCGACGAGCAGCGCCCACGGAAAGACGAGCGCTTCGACGGGTTCGGGCGACGAGTTGCGCAGCGCGATATCGACGACGAACGCGACCGCGCGATCGTGGCGCGGACCGTGCGGCACGAAAAACGTCTCTGCGACTTCGACACGGCGGTCGAGATCGAACCGCGACTCTTGCGCGTACGGCCGAAAGGTAAAGTCCCGTTCTATCTCGTGTGGCATGATCGTACGCTCGCCGTCGCGCAGACGATACGCGATTTGGTGCGTGCCGAAAATGATGCGGTCGCTGTCGGCATCCCAGAGCCCGCGAATTCCGCCCTTGGGCGTGCACGAAGCGAACGTCTTAAAATTCGCGAGCGTGTGCCCGAACGGAATCTCCGCCTCGGGAAGGACGTACGAGCAGCGTTCGTTGCGTCGAGCATCGTAGGACGGGGTCACGAGGGCATCCGCTTCGTGGCACGATGCGCGAGGCCCTTACCGCGAGCCGTTGCGAGGCTCGCCCGAGCCGGCATCCTCTTTCCCACGACGTCGAACGAGCGGAATCGCACGGGGCCCGTCCCGCGAGCGCGCGAACCTCGGCGCGTGCCCACGCTGCTCGCCCCCGCGAAGATCAATGCGACGCTCGAAATCCTCAGCCGTCGCGAAGACGGTCATCACAATCTGCGCAGCGTGATGCTGCCGATCGCGCTCTACGACCGAATCGAGATCGAGCCCGCGAGCGCGCAGCGCTTCACCTCGAGCGATCCCGCGCTCGCGAACGACAACCTCGTCGCGCGCGCACTTGCGCGCTGCGGGCTGCACGGGCTGCAATCGGCGACGCTGCACAAGGCGATCCCCGTCGGCGGCGGCCTCGGCGGCGGGTCGAGCGACGCGGCGGCCGTGATCGCGGCGGCGATGAAGGGCGAGCTCGGGCCGCACGATCCGTGCGACTGGCTCGCGATCGCGCGCGGGCTCGGTTCCGACGTGCCGTTCTTCCTCGGCGGGACGGGCGCGCTCGTGGAGGGGACGGGCGAACGCGTGACGCCGATCGCGACGCTCCCGGACTGGTGGCTCGTCGTCGCGCGCCCGCACGCCGCCGTCGCGACGGCCGACGCATATCGCATGCTCGCCGCGCGCCGCGCATCGGGCGAGGACGTGCCGGATACTCGGCCCCGTTCGACGAGCGCGTCGCTCGCGGTCGTCGATGCGCTGCAGCGCCGAGATTTCGCCACGTTCGAAGGCGCGCTGCAGAACGATTTCCACGCGCCGATCCTCGCGGCGTACCCCGAGGTCGCGCGCGCGGATGCGGCGCTGTGCGAGGCGGGGGCGCGGCGCGTCCTGCTCTCGGGTTCGGGATCGTGTCTGTTCGCGGCATTCGAACGCGAGTGCGATGCACGTGCCACGGCCGAAAGCGTGTCGGTCGGCGCGGAGGGCGCGGTCGAGAGCGCGTTCGTCGTGGGGTTCCATCACGACGCGGCGTGGCGCTAACGCGTACCGCCGCGATCGTCCTCGCGGGCGGTCCGCGCGATGCCGTCGCGGCGCTCGAACCCGGCGCACCGAATAAGGCGTTCGTTCGCGTAGCGGGGCGGACGCTGCTCGCGCGCACGCTCGACGCGATCGATGCGACGCCGTCGCTCGGCCCCGTCGTCATCGTCGCGCCGCCGAGCGCGCGCGATCGCGCG
>CAZZYZ010000223.1:0-4667 GCA_964658425.1 Vulcanimicrobiota bacterium
GGCCGTACCATGCACGAGATTCATCGTCCTTCGGACGATCGTCGCGAAATCGCGCACCGCCGACGACGGTATGTCGGTCTCGCGCGAGGTCGCTACCGCGGACGCCGATCTGCGACGAAGCTTGAAAAAAGACGGACGTTTCCCAAGATCGTGCGCTGCGTGCGAACGAGATCGCGTGCGAGTCCGATCGGCGGCCTCAAGGAAAAGGTGCTCGGCGCGAAGCGCGCCGGCATCTCGAAGATCGTGCTCCCGAAGCAACGAAGTCGATCTCGACGACGTGCCCGAGGAAGTCCGCGACACGATGACCTTCGTGTCGGTCGAAGAGATCTCGGAAGTCTTCGAGCAGGCGTTCGGCAAGCGGATCATCACGCCCGTGATGCTCGGCGAACCCGAACGCAAGGACGGCGTCGTCGTCCCGATGCGCCGCGTGCGAAGCGGCCGATGCCGCTCGCGACGCCGACCGAACGGAAGCGCCCGGCCCGAACCGTAGCGGCGTCGAGACGCGTAAGCGTTAGGCCCCGAGCGCGCGCTGGACGACGTCGCGACGCGCCGCGCGAGCGGCGTCGTCGGAACGTCGTCCGAACGCCGCGGATGTCCCGAAACCGAGGACGTCGCGCGCGAGGCGTCGTCGCGTCTCGCGGTAAGACTCGAGACGCTCGCCGTCGGATGGGCCTTGCCACGGACGCGCGATGGTGCGAACCCCTCTAATCGAGGCATTGCAAGAACGTCTCGCCTTCCCGTCTCGATCGCGCGGCGCGTCTCGCTTCTTGCTTTTGCGTTCTCGCGTCGGCGTTGTGTTCTCGGCGAGCGGGCGCCGTCGCCGCAACGACGTCGTCGGAGGCGCTCGGCGCGCGCGACCTCGGTCGAACGCGATCCGCACCGGCAGCGCTTCGCGTTGCCGGCTGTCGGAACGGAACACGAAGTCGCCGGCGGCTAACGCGGCTTCGTCGGTCGCACCGCTTCGGCGGTCGGGCACGTCGGATCGTCGGCGTCCTGGAGACGCGAAGCCGGAGCTTACACGGACGACGAGAAGGTCGTGACGCTCGGGCGGCCCCGCCATACCGCCGCGCGTCGGCTCGACCTCAACCCGCCGCGCCCGAACGCCGAAAACGACGGTATGATCTATCGCGCGTCGCGCCGACCTCTCGAACGGGAGGGCATGCTCGGCGTCGTCTTTCCGAGCGACGTCGTTCGGCGCGTCTTCGACCGAGTCGTCCGACTCGGAATCGCCGCGGGAAACCTCTCCGTAGCCGCATGCGTGGCGATGTTGCTCGGCGGCGTTTGCGGCGGTCGAGTCGTCATCACCGACTCGATACCGCGCGGACTGTACTGGCGTGCGCCGGGAACCGTCGCACGAGATGCCGTCGTCGGCGGATGCTTGCCCGAACGGATCGCCCTGGCGATCGCACGCGACGGAGTCGAGAACCGCGGGCCGTGCGACGGCGGAACGTTACCGTTTTTCAAGATCGTCGCCGCCGTCGGCGGCGACGTCGTGGATGAAGATGCTTCGGGGATCTCGGTGAACGGCGTCGCGTGGCCGTGGAGCGCGCCTCGCGCGAACGATAGCGACGGACGCGCGCTACCCCATCGCGACGGCCGCTTCGTCGTTCCCGCCGACGACGTCCTGTTACTCGGCGTCAATCCGTTCAGTTACGACGGGCGGTATTTCGGGCCGACTCCCTTACGATACGTGTCGCGCTACCGCCCGATCGCGGTCGAATCGACGACCTATGCCGAACGCTTCTGGCAACTGCAACGGGGAAACGCTAGCTAGCGGAAACGCGTCACCATTCCTTGCTGCGTTCGCGCGCGCCGTTCCACCCGTCGGTTTCCCAGACGCCGCCACCGTTCCAAGCTGCGTTACCGTGGACGCCGTAATCGTGCGGCGTCGCGTTTGGTGAGGACGAATCGTGCGAAGAACCGTAGCTCCAGCTGTTGCGGTCGGAACTGCCGGCCGTTCGATCGTGCGCCGTGTCTTCGCCGGACGGAGTCCACCCGAGCCCGGACGCGCCGCCAACGCCGCTCGGCGCGTTCCAGCCCTTGCCGCCCTCGCTCGCGCGATTCGGAGGAGGCGTGGGCGGCTTCACGCCTTTACCGGTCGGCGTGTCAGCCGCAGGCTTCTTGTTGAAGAAATTCACGATCTGAAATCCTCGCTCGGTCGCCGAGTATCGACCAAATGTTGAACGGACGTACGGCGCCTCCTGGCGGTCGCGCTCCGACACGAACGCGGAACGTCATCGCGAGCACCCGTCCGTCGCGAACGGCCGCGACGTACGAGCGTCTCGCCGACTCGCCGACGCCCCTCGACGCTGACGGTCTGCTACGCTTCGTTCGACGAACGACGCGATCGCGTTCGCGTCGGTAACGCCGTTTCACGTCGGGGTGGTACGGGTCATCGACCCGAGATACGCGTTTGATTTCGGACGGCGTCGCGTCCGGCACTCCCGAGGAGATCATAATAACGTGATCGCGAACCTGACGAACGCACGGTCCGATCCTCGACGATGCGATCTCGCTCGACGTGCCGTCGGACGGGCCGAGGCATTCGACATTTGGCGTCGCCCGATGAAGCACGTGCACGGCGTCCGCCCTGAACCGCGCGACGCGCGCTCACCTCTCGGCTGCATTCCGCGCTCCTGCTGTCATCTGATACACGCCTGTCCGTCATCGTCACCGCGCGCTCTCCACTCTTTCGGGGAAGTTGCTTGCATCCTCATTTGTCGGTCGACGAACGGACGAAAAACGTTCGTCGCGCGTCCGATTTTTTCGAAGGAATCTCGTCGCACCTCGCCAGAATGTGCCTCCCTCGCTAGCTCATAGTTAGCGACTACTTGGCCCCGATCGGGACTCTGAAATATTGGTCGATGCGTGAGTATGCTCGGTATCAAAGGTTCGGACAGGTCGCGTAAAGCACCGTTGAAACCGATGGGCGAGAGTCCGTACGTCGACGCGCGGCTGATCGACATGGGATTGCTCGAGCGGGAACAGCGTCATGCGACGTCCTGGCGCCGCGCGTTTTTCGCCGCGGTCGCACTCTGCTTCGTCACGATGGTCATCGCGCTGTTCCTCGCGACGAAAGACCATACGGAGGCCGTCGTGTATCGCGAGGACGCGAGCGGAGACATGGCGCTGATCGGTCTCTCGAGTCACGCGCGCATCCCGATGGAATCGGCCGTGCGACATCAATTGGTCGTCTGGCTCGAAGCGGTCCGCGACATCCCCGGGGCGGATGACGATCTCATCAATAGGAACGCGCAGACGGCGCTCTACATGACCACGGCCGATTCGCCCGCGTACAATGCGTATCGCACGTTCATCTATGCGGATAATCCGAAGGTCTTGTCGGCGCACGGCTATCGGCGAACGGTGATGGATGTCGACGTCAGCCGACTCGCGGATCTGACCTATCGCCTGACCTGGCACGAACGGTTACGGCAAGGCGGATCGAGCGGCAACGAACCCCCGCAAGGGAGCACGTTCACGGGGACGGTCTACCTCGCCGCTCCGCCTGAAGCGCCCAGCGACCCGCTCGTGGGCCAGTTCAACCCGGCCGGCGTGTATATCAAGGACTTCGATATGAACTGGAGCGTCTTGAAGTCATGACGTGGCGTTTCGTTTCCGCGATTCTCGCTGCGTGCGTCGCGACGTCGGGGATCGTCGAAGCGAGCGATCGGTCTCCGTTCGTCTCGATGACGTTCTCAGAACATCGGGAATACGCGATTACGTGCGCGGCACGATACGAGTGCGACATCCAACTCGAAGCGGGCGAACGCGTGAACGACGGTTTCAACGCGCACATCGAACAATGGGACCCGCACATCGGGTACTCCGGCGACAAGGAACTTACGCCGCACCTCGTGCTCCGGCCCTCGCGCGCCGGGCTGCGCACGAACATCATCCTGACGACGACGAAGCGGACGTACTATCTCCTCGCGATCTCGACGCAAAGCGAACGAGCGTCGTATTATTCGTTTTCGTACGGCGACGAAACCTATAAGTCGCTCGCCGATCTCGCGATCGCGACGCAGACGGCGCTCCGAGCGGCGAACGGCGAGCCGCAGCCGATCGCCACCGCGACGCCGGCCGACGTCGCGACCCTACAGAGTACGTGTTTCGACTTCGACTACACGTATCTCGTCGATCCGAACGCGCAGAGCGACCACGCGCCGCGCGGACGACCGTCGAGCGAACCCCTTCCACCGGAACTCGTGCCGCAAGTCGTCTGTAGCGACGGAACGCATACGTTCATCCAGTTTCCGCAACAACGCGAGGTACCGAACGACGTGCCGATCTCGCTCGCCGTCACGGCCGAAGGCGACACCTTGATCAATTATACGTACCTCGCGTCGCTCAATCGGTTTACGGTCGACGGCGTGTACGATAGTTTCGTTCTGGAAGTTGGATCGCAATCGAGGCCGCTCCGACTCCGCATATTTCATAACGGGCGAGGCAGCGTTCCGTCCGGACGCCGCGATCCGAAACCGAAACCCGTCGTTCCGCCGGTGGGCTACCGAGCTGCGGTACGGACGAGCGACGATCGTTTTGCGGCCGGGGTTCCGACGCTCGGACCGGCGATCGTCGCGGCTCCGCCGACCACCGCTCCGATGGCGGCGACGCCGGCTTCCGTCGCCATCGCGGCGAGCCCGCCACCCAAGCCCGTTCCGTCG
>CAZZYZ010000224.1:0-4577 GCA_964658425.1 Vulcanimicrobiota bacterium
GTCGGTGCCGAGCCGGCGCACGTGCGCTTCGTCTTCTCCCACACCACCGCCGGAGAGATAGGCGATGCAGCCGCGCACGTCGTCTTCGCGTAGTTCGCGATAGGGTGCGGCGCGCCGCGCGAGCGAAAGAGCGTCCGCGATTTCGAAGCGCCGGTCGTAACATACGCTCATGACGAGCCACTGGGCGAGCACGTCGAGCGGCGCTTCGGGCAAAACGATCTCTTCGATGATCCCCTGCGCGATGCAGCGCTTCGTCGCCGCCGCTTCGAGGATGTCGTCGCGATCTTGCGCGACGATAACACCGTCGGCGACGGCGCCCGGGCGATGGCCCGCACGGCCGACGCGCTGCAGCGTCGGCGTCATCCCGCGCGCGCCGCCGACGATGCACACGCGATCGATGAAGCCGATATCGACGCCGAGTTCGAGGCTCGAACTGCAGACGACCGTGTGCAGCTCGCCCGCGCGCAACTGCGCTTCGGTGCGATGGCGCACGCTGCGTTCGAGGGCGCTGTGATGGATGCCGATCTTCGCGTCGCTGCGCGGCCGCGGAACCGCATCGGGTGATGCGACGCCGACGCTCGTATCCGGCGCTTCGTTCGCGCTGCGCCCCTCCAGAAAGAGCGTCATCTCGTGCGCGACGCGCTCCGCTTGGCTGCGCACGTTCGTGAAGACGAGCTGCGTGCGGACGTCCTCGCCGAGCTCGACGCAGCGCTGCGCGATCCGGGTCATCGGCGCCATCGCACCGCCGAACGGCGCGTCGATCTCGAGCCGGATCGTCCGCAGGTGCCGCTCGTCCACGATCGCGCACGGTCGGTCGCCGCCCGCGAGGTAGCGCGCGATCCGGTCGAGCGGCGCGACCGTCGCGGAGAGGCCGACGCGCACGAGCGGCACGGTGACGATCTCTTCGAGCGATTCGAGGCAGAGCGCGAGATACGCGCCGCGTTTGTTGCCCGCGATCGCGTGGACTTCGTCGATGACGACCGTATCGACGGCACGCAAGTGTTTGCGATACGACTCCATCGCGAGCATGAGCGCGAGCGATTCGGGGGTCGTCATCAAGATGTGCGGCGGGCGCGACATCATGAGGCGCCGTTCCTCGATCGGCGTGTCGCTCGTGCGGACGCCCGTGCGAACGAACGCCTCGCGGATCCGCCCCCGACGCAGGACCGCGCGTTCCGTATTCGGGCGTTCGAGCAGCCCCATCTCGCGTAACGGCCGGCGCACGTTGTGTTCGACGTCGTAGCCGAGGGCGCGCAGCGGCGAGATGTAGAGCACGTACGGCCGCGGGAAGAGTTCGTCGCGGTCGCGGGCGCTCGCGAGGCGACTCATGACCGGCAGGAAGGCGGCGAGCGTCTTCCCGGTCCCGGTCGGCGAGCAGATGAGGTGCGTCGTGCGCGCGAGTCCGAGCGGTAGGGCCCCGCGCTGCGGAGGCGTCGGCTCGCCGAGCTTTTCACGGCACCAGATCGCCACGGCCGGATGGAGGCCGTCGAAGGGCGAGTTCACAGCCGGGTCCATTCGCCTTCCGACAGAGGTTCGCCTGAGCGAGCAGGCAAAAAAGTTTCACCGTGTCGGCCGCATTAGCAGAGATGCTTCACAAGATCACGAGTATCTACAGCGATCGTTGGGTCGAGCAAACCAAAACGGGCTATAAGACGACGCCGCGCCCCGAGACGGTCGCGCAACACCACCTCTACTGGCAAGCGATCGTGAACGCCGTCGAGACGGGCGAATACGACGAACTGCTCGAATTCGCGCGTACGGCCGGCCGATTCCAATCGAGCCAGGGCATGGATCTCATCGACGCGATCGGGCGGACGATCGAAGCGACGAACATGATCGAACTCGCGCTGCTCGAATCGGCGGACGGCGCCCTCCCGCCGCTCGAGATCATCAACGAGCTCGCGGATCTGCGCTCGATGATCGCGGTCGCCGTCGCCGAGGGCTACAAGAACGAGCAGGATACGGCGC
This sequence comes from Vulcanimicrobiota bacterium, assembly GCA_964658425.1. Classification (GTDB taxonomy): domain Bacteria; phylum Vulcanimicrobiota; class Vulcanimicrobiia; order Vulcanimicrobiales; family Vulcanimicrobiaceae; genus CAZZYZ01. The sequence continues at coordinate 1,969 of CAZZYZ010000224.1, forward strand.
GCGGCATCGTCGCGAAGCCCGCCAAGGACGAGCTTCGCGAGATCATGTTGCGCAACGCGGGCGAGTTCGCGATGAGCGAGATCGCGACGGGCGGCGAGATCGCCCCACTCTACGAGGGCGGGATGCGCTTCCACTTCGTCGAGTACGGCAAACTTCGGCTCTACAATCTCTTGCCGAACGGCCGCTGCATCACGATCTCGATCCTCGGCGCGGGCGACGTGTTCCTACAGTGGCGTACGGAATCGCAGAGCCTCTCGTGCCTTTGCGCCGAAGCGATGCAGCCCTCGCGCGTCGTCTCCGCGTCCGAGAAGCAGATGACCGAGATCGTCTCCGCGCAGCCGACCGCCGCGATCGACGTGATCGCGAACTTCGCACGCCGCCTCGCGGAATCGCAAGTGCTCATCGAAGATCTGCTCAACAACAGCGTGAATCTCCGGCTCTATCGCACGCTGCTCGAACTCTCGAAGCAGTTCGGCAAGGCCGAGGGGCGCGCGAGCCTCATCGATTATCCGCTGACGCATCAGCGGCTCGCCGACATGATCGGCTCCAATCGCGTCACGGTCACGCGGAAATTACACGAACTCCAAGAGCGCGGGATCATCGAGGCGCGCAAGAACGCGCGCATCGTCCTCGTCGATCCGAGCGCCCTCGCCGGCCTCGCCGCGAGCGGCGCCGCGAACTAGGGCGGCGCCCCCGGACGGGTGATACCCGTCACCGCCGCTCCTGGGCAGCCTCGGTACAGTAATGGCGATTCGCCTTCTCCGAGGTCGCACATGATCGCATCCGCCACCGGTCGTCCCGTCCGCATTCCGACGACTGAACCGAGCCTTTTCGCCGATCGCACGCCCTCGGAGACGGGCGCTCGCGTTCGCAAGTATTTCGAGACTTCCGGATTTTCGCGCTGGACCGCCATCTACGGTGAGGGCGACATCCCGCCGATCTGGAAAGTCATACGCGACGGCCATTCGCGCGCCGTCGACACGGTGATGGAATGGGTCTCGGGCGGCACGGGCCACACGGCGCTCGACGCCGGCTGCGGTACCGGAAACCTGGCGATCCGCCTCGCGGAGCACGGCCTCGAGGTCGACGGGTTCGACGTCTCGGCGCCGATGATCCACTTCGCGAAATACATCAACTCCGGCCGCACGAATGGGATCGCGCCGCGCTTCCTCGTCGGCGATATCGCCGCGGTCGCCGGGACCGAACGTAGCTACGACGTCGTCTGCTGCCTCGACGTCCTCTTCCATTATCCGTACGACGAAGTGACCGAGATGCTCAAGCGCCTCACGTCGCTCGCGGCCCACAAATTCGTCGGTTCGTTCGCACTTCGTACGCCGATGAACGACTTCTGGATGAGCGTCGGTCAGCGTTTCCACGCGAAGAACCGCATGACGAAGCTACACATGTTCACGTACGACGAAGTCGAGAAGATCCTGTATCGCGCGGGCTTCAAGATGACCCGCAAGAAGCGCATCAAATTCTTCTTCTACGATTCGTTCGTCTTCGAGGCCGTCCGCGTCCGTGCGTAATCGCCCAACCGTTCACCGGAGAGACTGATCGCACGTGAGCGCCACAATCGTGCCCGAATCGAATCGTCTGCCGACGCCGAAGAAAAAGACGCTGCTCGCGCCTCGCCTCTACAAGACCGATATCGATATCCTCAATTCGCTGTCGATCGATTGGTGCCGCGACGAGTTCGAGTCACTCCGTAACGATTTCGAAGCCGACTACAATCGCGCGCTCTTCAAATGGGGCCCCGAAGTCAACGGTCACGATTACGAGCCGGTGTGGAACGAGTTCTACGAGTTTTTGCATCGCAGTTCGATCGGCGAGTTCTCGGGCTGCCTGCTCTACAGCGACGTCCAGAAAAAACTCACCGATCCGACGTTGCGCGCGATCTACCGGTGCATGGGGCGCGACGAGGGCCGGCATTCGTCGTTCCTCAATTGGGTGATGCGCCACATGGGCCGCGCCTTCGACCTCGCGAACCTGCCGAAACTCGACGGCATGCAGTACATGCATCCGAAGTGGATCTTCGTGACGACGTATCTCTCGGAGATCGTCGGCTTCTATCGTTATCAGAACATCAGCGATCATCTCAAGCTGCATCCCGAATTCAACTTCCATCCGCTATTCGACTATTTCGACGACTGGTGCAAGGACGAACGGCGCCACAGCCGCTTCTTCGCACTCATGATGCGCTCGCAGCCGCATTACTACTCGAGTTTCCGCGGGAAGCTCGGCGTGAAGTTCTTCACGCTCGCCGTGTACATCACGATGTACCTGCGCGACGCCGAAGCGACGGTCTATAAGACGCTCGGCATCGATTGGGAGAGATACGATTTCAAGGTGATCGACGAGACCGAAGATGCCGCGCACGGCGTTTGGGGCCTCGCGATCCGCACGCGCTCGGCGTACTTCCGCGCGTGCCTGCGCAAGATGGCCGAGAACAACCGGCGCAATAAACGCGGTCGGGCCGCGACGGGTCTCGCCGCGATCCCCGCCGCCGTCGTGCGCTACGCGCGGTTCGCGAACAATATCTTCCAGTACGCGAAGCTGATGGCGCAGCCGCACGATTGGGTCGAGCCGCTGCCGCGCTCCGAGTGGAC
>CAZZYZ010000225.1:0-4567 GCA_964658425.1 Vulcanimicrobiota bacterium
CTCGCGACGGCCGTCGCACTGACGGTCATCGGGCCGAGGAGTTGCCGGGCGTAGGGGAAGCGGTTTGCGGGTGCTTCGATCGCGGCGAGCAGATCGACGTCGGTGTGTTTCGCGAGCGTGATCGCGGCGCGCGTGCGTGCCGTCGCGCCGTCGTAGCCGACCGATGCGCGCACGATCGTCGTCTGCTGACCGTAGAGCGCGACGAGCCCCGCCGGCGCGTCGAGCGGGATACGGCCGTACGTCAGACGCGGCGAGGAGAAGGTCGCGAGCGTCTGCGGTTTGGTCGCGTCGCCTTCGACGAAGAGCGCGAACGCGGCGGCGCCCGCGATCGGAAACTTTCGCGCCGCGTCGGAGAGCGAAACGAGCTGCGAGAGGTCGCCGCGGCCCGCGATGCCGAGGCGCAGCTGCGGTTTCGCGAGATCGAAGATGCCGCCCGCGATACGAACGGGGACGCCCGCGATCGTCCCGTCGACGCGTTCGATCGAGAGGCCGTCGTCGTACACGGCGAGCGGACCGTGGCCGTCGCGAAGCGGCTTCGCGATCCCGCCGAGCGAAGCGCGAAACGCATCGAGCTCGGCCGTCGCGGCGGCGTGACGAACCATCGTCCCGCTTCGGTCGCGCAAGCCGTAGATGACGGCGTCGAGCCGGTCGAGCCGGCCGTCGCCGATCGCGAGCGACGGCGAATCGATCGCGTAGTTGACGAGCGGTGCGAGGGCGAGCGACGCCGCGCGAACGCGCACGAATTCGTAGCCGCGCGGATCGTCGAAGCGACCCTGCGCGGAGATCGGATACCGCCGCCCCGCTTCGTCGACCGCGAGCGACGCGCGCAGCGACGACGGCGCCTTCGGATCGAGCTCCGCATCGACGAAGAGCCGCTCGATGCCGAGGTGCCGGCTCGCGCGCGAGAGGCGCGTCCGATCGTCGATCGACGCGCTACCGTCGCGCACGACGAACGCGATCTTCGGCAGCTCGAACGGTTTCTGCGATCGCTTCGAGTTCTGTTTGGGAAGATCGAAGTTGTACGTGCCGTCCGTGCGATGCACGACGGTGATACGCGGTTCGTCGATCTCGACGCGCGAGATGCCGAACGTGCGGCCCTTCCCGAAGAGATCCCAAATCGAATACGCCACGTCGAGGCGGCTCACGCGGAGCAGCGGCTCGCGCCCCGTCGCGGAGACCGTCGCGCCCGCGAGGACGAGGTGGCCGCCGCCGTTGCTCAGCGACGCGTATTGCAGATCGTAACCGAAGCGCTTCGCGGCGAAGACGATCGTGTTTTTCACGACGTCGCCCACGAACGGCAGCGAGAAGGCGACGCGCGCGACGGGGCGGATCGCGCCGTCGGAAGACGCGGCGGCAACACCCGGTGCGCGGCCTGCCGCCGCGAGCACGAACGCGAATGCGACGATCCGGAGACGGCGGCGCCGAGACCAGTCGAGCAGGCCCGTGCGCTCAAGAATGTGAATGAGTCAGATTCGCTTCGGAGAGGGAGTGCATGGGAGGCCCGGGGCCGGGTTTACTGTTCGTCGTATCGGGGCCTTCGGGAGCCGGAAAAGATACCGTGGTCGACGCGCTTCGCGCGCGGATGCCGCGGATTCGTTACTCCGTCTCTGCGACGACGCGTGCGCCGCGTCCCGGTGAAATCGAGGGACGGTCGTATTTCTTTTTCGAGCGGTCCTCGTTCGAGGCCGAGCAAGCGCGCGGCGCGTTTCTCGAAACCAATCAATACAACGGGAACATCTACGGCACCCCACGGTCATTCGTCGAACGGACGCTCGCCGAGGGATACGATCTCGTGATGAAACCCGAAGTCCACGGAGCGCTCGCGATCAAGGCGGCGTTCCCGCTCGCGGTGCTCGTCTTTCTCCTCCCCGACAAATTCTCGCACTTGCGTACGCGGCTCGCGGCCCGGAGTACGGAGTCGAGCGACGCGATCGCGGCCCGGCTCGCGATCGCGCATCAGGAACTCCGCCAGATCAGACGTTTCGATTACGTCATCATCAACGAACAAGCCCCACCCGAACGACGCGCGGAACCGGCCGCAGTCGACGATCTCGAAGCGATCGTCCGCGCGGAACGCTTCCGGATCCATCACTATCACGACGACATCTTCAGAGATGTGGAGAACGCATGAGCGAATCGGTATTCGGAGATCTCGACGGCCTGTTGACGCACGTCGATTCGAAATTCACCCTGGTCAACGTCGTTACGAAACGCGCGAAGCAGCTCAATAACGGCGCGCCGTCGCTCTCGCCCGATCCCAACCCGAACAAGCCCGTCTCGACGGCGTTCGCCGAGGTCGCCGACGGCAAGATTCCCTACCGACGGGTCAAAGAAGGCATCAAATAGCGCGACGCGGGCAACGCGCGTAGGGGAGATCTACTATGTGCGGCATCGTCGGTTACGTGGGGACGCGCGATAGCGTCCCCATCATTCTCGATTCGCTTCGGCGGCTCGAATATCGCGGTTACGATTCGGCAGGCGTCGCCGTCATCGACGAGCGCGGACGGCTCGCCGGATCGAAGGCCGAGGGGAAGCTCGGCCGTCTCGCCGAGCGCCTCGAAACGGAGCCGTTGCACGGCACGACCGGCCTCGGCCACACGCGCTGGGCGACGCACGGCCGCCCCTCCGACGCGAACGCGCATCCGCATCATGATTGCAGCGGGAAGTTCGCCGTCATCCACAACGGCATTCTCGAGAATTACGCGGGCCTGCGCGAGCGACTGATCCGCGACGGACACGTCTTCCTCAGCGAGACGGATACCGAAGTGCTCGCACATCTCATCGAAGAGAACGATGCGGGCGATCTCGTCGATGCGCTGCGCAAGACGCTCAAGCACGTCGCGGGAGCGTACGCGATCGGCGTGATCTCGCAGGACGCGCCGGATCGGCTCGTCTTCGCGCGCACGGGTGCGAGCCCGCTCGTCGTCGGGATCGGCGAGGGCGAGATGTTCGTCGCCTCCGATTCGCCGGCGATGTTGCAGTACACGCGCAAACAAGTGATCTTGCGCGAGAACGAGATGGTCGTGCTCGAGAAGGACGGCTACACGCTGACCGATTTCGACGGCAATCCGATCGACCGCGAGGTCACGCAGGTGATGTGGGATGCGAATTCGGCGGAGAAGGACGGCTTCAAGCATTTCATGCTCAAGGAGATGTTCGTCCAGCCGAGCGTCGTCAAGGAGACGCTCGCGGGACGAATCGACGAGTCGTTCGATAGCCAGCTCGCGGCCGAACTCAAGATCGACGAGTACGTGCTGCGCGCGATGACGAAGATCTCGATCACGGGTTGCGGCACGGCGTATCACGCGGGCATGGTCGGGATGTATCTGTTGCGCGCGCTGTGCAAGCTGCCGGTCGAGATGGAGCTCGCGAGCGAGTTTCGCTACGGCGATCGCGTGCTCGATCCGCGCACGCTTACGATCGCGATGTCGCAATCGGGCGAGACGGCCGACACGATCGAAGCGGTCAAGATCGCGAAGGCCGCGGGCGCGCCCGTCCTCGGCATCTGCAACGTCCTCGGTTCGCATCTCACGCGGCTCGCCGACGGCGTACTATACACGCGCGGCGGCCCCGAGATCGGCGTCGCGGCGACGAAGACGTACGTCTCGCAGACAATCGCGATGGTACTCTTCGCACTCTATCTCGCACGCGTGCGGCGCAGCGAGCCGATCGAACGGCTGCGCGAGATCGCGCGCAACACGAAGCTGCTCCCCGAGGCGATCGATCTCTGCCTGAACGCGTCCGACGAGATTCGTAAGGCGGCGAAGAAGCTTCGCAAGGCGCGCAGCGCGATGTTCATCGGCCGCTACGTCAACTATCCGACCGCGCTCGAAGGCGCGCTCAAACTCAAGGAAATCTCGTACATCCACGCCGAGGGCTACGCCGCGGGCGAACTCAAGCACGGCCCGATCGCGCTGCTCGATTCGCGGATGCCCGTCATCGCCGTCGTCACCGACGGCCGCGTGCGCGAGAAGGTGCTCTCGAATCTCTCCGAGGCGAAAGCGCGCGAAGCGATCACGGTCGTCGTCGCGAATTACGGCGATACCGAAGCCGCGGCACTCGCCGATTACGTGTTCTGGGTGCCGAAGGTCGACGAGCTGCTCTCACCGATCGTCAACGTCGTTCCGTTGCAGCTGCTCGCCTATCACATCGCCGATATCGACGGTAAAGACGTCGATCAGCCGCGCAATCTCGCAAAGACGGTCACGGTCGAATAATGTCGCTCGCCATCACACGACTCGACGGGCGCGAGCTCGCGGATCTGCGCCCGGTGCGGATCGAGATCTCGCCGCTCGCCTATGCGGAGGGCAGCGCGCTGATCTCCGTCGGCAACACGCGCGTGCTCTGCGCCGCGACGATCGAGGAACGTGTCCCACCGTGGCTTCGCGGCCAAGGCCGCGGCTGGGTGACCGCCGAGTACGCGATGCTTCCGCGCGCGACGGCCGAGCGGACGCAGCGCGAATCGTCGAAGGGGAAGGTCGGCGGCCGAACGCACGAGATCCAGCGCCTGATCGGCCGCGCGCTGCGAGCGGTTACCGATCTCAAGCTGCTCGGCGAGCGCAGCGTC
>CAZZYZ010000226.1:0-4562 GCA_964658425.1 Vulcanimicrobiota bacterium
ATCGTGAGCGCGCATCCTATTTGACCTCTATACGCCCGGACTTTGGTTTGGACGCGAAGATATCGCCCAGGCGTCGCGACGCGTCGCCCGCGCCGCCCTCGAACGCGTGCTGATACGTGCGGAGCGTGATCGCGGGGTCGGCGTGCCCGAGCATCGCCGCGACCGCAACGACGGGCGTCCCGGCTTCTGCGGCGAGGGTCGCGGCCGTATGGCGCAGATCGTGGAAGTGGATGCGCGGCAGGTTCGCCTTCTCGAGCATCGGGTAGAAGTGGCGCCGCATGAAATTGTGGCGACGGACGATCTCGCCGCCGCTCGCGACGAAGATAAGGTCGTTTTCGTTCTTCGCGCGGCCCGCCGCGCGCGCGCGCACGGTGCGCGACGAGGGCCGCGAGCGCGATCGCGGCAAGGGCGAAGCGCCGTCGACTCGCGCCCGTCTTCGGCGGACCGGCGACGGGGTTGCCCGCCGCGTCGTCGTGGATCGTACGCCGGATCGCGAGCGTGCCCGCCTCGAAGTCGACGTCGCGCCAGCGCAGCGCGAAGAGCTCGCCTTGCCGCGCGCCCGTCGTGAGCGCGAGGACGTAGAGCGCCTCGAACGGATCGCCGCGCGCGGCGTCGAGGAGCGCGCGCGCTTGCGTGCGCGTGAGCGGCTCGCGCTCCGCCGGCACGTAGCGCGGCGCCTGATTCTCAAGCGACGCCGGGTTGGTCATGATGAGCCCTTCGGATTGCGCGGATCCGAGCGCGGACCGCAGGATCGCGTGCGAGAGCGCGATCGTGCGCGCGCCGACGCCGTCTTCGCGCATCTCGGCGTAGAGCGCGAGGAGTTTCGCGGACGTGAGATCGCGCAGGCGCACGGCGCCGATCCGTGCGATGATGTGCGCTTCCGTCACGGTGCGGTTCGTCGCGACGGTCGACGCGCGCCGCCCCGCGCTCTCCGCGCCGTCGAGCCAGCGGCGCATGAAATCCCCGACGCGGATCGTCGCGTCCGTCGCGGTGCCCGAGCGGAAGTGGACGAGCATCTTGTCCGAGACTTCTCCGCGCGAGCGCCCGTAGAAATAGAGCCGGCGCCGCTTTCCCGTCTTCGGATCGGGCTCGCGCTCAAGCGCACCGCGCCATTTTCCCGGGCCGAGTTCGATAATCGTACCCTGACCCTTCGGCCGCCGTTTTTTTGCGGCCACGCGTTAGGTGCTCGCGGGCTTGACGTACGCGTCAACTATGCCGCACAGCCGCCTAACTTTTGAGGACAACGGCTTACTGCGGCGCGAGCGTCATCTGTCGCTCGGTGTAGATCTCAGAGTCGGATAGGTCGACAAATTCGATGTCGATCCCATCTTTCGGAATGGAGTACGTCTTGTTCCAAATTCCGAGGATTTCGGTTTCAATAGATTTCCGTATTAACTTTTGGTCTTGCTCACTCTGCGCGCCGTAAGAATCTGCGTCGATAGTTACAGTAACGTGATGGTCGCCGTCAGCATCAATGTTTTTAATTAAATGCGGTGCTCCAGCTAACGCTAGCATTCCGTTTAAATGAGGCGTTTCGGTTAAAAGATCAAGGTTTATACTTGTTAGGCTTGCCGAAAACATTGGAACCGGCGTTTCCGTTGCCACGGCTACGCTGTCTAACTCCGCGTGATTATTAGATTCGGAAACCTTTGCGACGAAGATTGCGACAACGATCGCTGCAATAATCGCAAGATAAAGTGATCTGTTTGACCGATCACGCGCCTCTCGATCTACCGTTCGAATGGGCGCCGCGCCAGCAGCAAGTTCCGCGCCGCATTTCGAGCAGAAGCGTCCCTCACTAGTTATGTGGCAGTTCGAACAATGATTCACCGATGCGCGCTCGCTTCGGTAGGCAAGCCCTTGGAATGAACGGGGGCCGGAATGCCTAGCGACGCCCATGCGCTCGCGGCGTCATACTCTTGTCGTATCGAACGCGCGTTCGATACTATAGATGAGCCGAACATGGATAGTTGAGGTCCGATGATGCGTCCCGTTTCAGTTCTCAAGGTTGATCCGATCCCTCAGATTCGAGCCCTTTTAGCGCACGATCGCGAACGATTTTTGGAAGCGCTTCGCTATTTACGAGAAGGTGAAACGCCTGATCTAGAGCGCCAACCCGATCAGAAACCATCTGAAACGCCGCAACCCGCTTTTCGATTGTTGCAAGGCGGGCGGGCAGATCGCTCTCGCCGTACCGCTTCATAGCCTTGCCGAGATCCGGGCCGATCCCGTCGAGGATCTGTCCGCCGGTCGTCCCGAGTTCCGTCGCCAGACGATCGAGCGTGTCGACGGACGGGACACGTTTTCCGCGAACGATCTCGTCGACCGTGCTGCGAGCGATCCCCGTTCGCTTGTGCAGATCAAGCACCGTGAGATCGACAACGTCCATCCACCGCTTCAAGGCCCCACTTATTCGGAGCGCGATCGGGTCGAGCGAAATATCGGCCACGCGCACATCATGGCGCGTTTTCAGTACAGAAATGTCCTGGGTATTGACTTTGGATACCGACGTATCGTACAAGTGTGTCCTATGGACAGACGCGACGCCAGAACCCTCTCCGAGCTGCTCGCTCCATACCGCGTGGCATGGATCCAGAACGAACTCGCCGCGGTCGGCTATTCGGCCGCGCGGAATACGATCAACGATTGGCATAACGGGCGTCGCCGACCGGACGTGAACGCGATCCCGTATCTCGCCAAGGTCCTCCGCGTGGACGTTGGCGACCTGACCCAGCTGATCGCGAACGTGGTCGCGGCGTAGCCATGAGCGTCACGCTTCCGACCATAACCCGCCCCGCACGTCGTCGGGGAACTGTCCGCGAACTTCTTCCGGCCGAGGCGAGCGCGGTATCGAACGCCCTCGACGCGGTCATCGAAACGATTGCGGGGCTCCAGGACGAACTCGCGGCGGACCGGGCGGATCTCGGCGCGCGCGTCGAGCGAATGCGGGCGGGCGACGAACGACGGTGCGACGATCTCGCGTTCCGGCTCTACCGCCGGATCATCGCCAAGCGCGAGCGGATCGCGAACCTTTGCGCCCACGCGCACGAACTCGAACACCGCCTTCCGGCGGATCGGAACGTCGCGTGAAGGCGTCTGCGGGGAAAATTCCCCAAAGACCGTTCGACCGCCCGACTCTTGCGTCGGCGTCGCGCGAGCAACGCGCGATGGACGCGCTCGAGCGCGCGCTTCACGCGCAAGGCCAGGGCCGGATCACGGGCCTCGTCGCCGCCTTCCAGGCGATCTTCGACGCGGTCGGGCAGGACGCGTTCGCTCCTGCGATCCTCACGACGACCTCCAACATTTTCGCCCACGATTGACGCATCGGCCGCTCGGCCGAACCCTCAAAACATGAGGAACCCCGTGCGCGGGAAACGCACGGGGTTCGGAGTCACCCGCTATGCACGACGATACCACATCCCCGGTTCCCTTGACGACCCCTCCGCGCTCGCAGAATCGTCGCATCGGATCGCGACGCCGCGAGGGCGTGCGGACGAGGTACTACACGCTCCCGGACGGCCTGATCGTCCTGCGCCAGCGCGTCGACTACCGCGACCTCACGCCGCCCGCCGCTCCGATCTCGGAGGTCCGCTAGATGGCGCGCGAGATCACGTGCATCCCCGCGCAATTCTATCCGCCGACGATGGTCGAGTACGAATGGCAGACGTTCGTGCGCCACGTGCCGATCGCCGAACTCGACGCGGTGCACCTCGACGATCTCGAGGTCGAGACGTCGCGGTTCGAGCGATTCGTCGCCGAGCAGATCGCGGCCGACCGTGCGAAGATCCGCGCGCGCCGCGACGCGCTCGACGGCCGCGTGATCCCGCTCGCCCTCGGAGACGTCGCATGACCGCGCTCTGGGGACTCACGACCCTTTCGCTCCTCGCGTTCGTGGCCGCGCTCGGCGGTCCGGGCGCGCTCCTGTGCGCGATCGGCGCGGCCGTCGCGTTCACGGTGTTCCTCACCCTCGCCGTGCAGGTGCGCGCGTAATGCCGGATCTGTGCGAGAACTGCGGCGACAAGCTGGTCGCCAGAACCGCAGGGTACGTCTGCCCTTCGTGCTCCGGCGCCGTCTGCGAGCCGTCCGACGACTACGAACCGCCCGACTTCGCCGACGCGCCCGACTCGCGCGGCGAACACGATTGGAGTCTGTGATGGGCGATTTTCCGGTAGCGACGCGCGTAACGACGCTGCAGATCGCGACGATGCCGATTCGGTGGACGGGCCTCTGCGGCGAGAACGGCGTCATGGTCATCCGCGACGAGGTCGACGGAAACCCGCTCGCGATCGCGTTCGAGACGTCGGTCGGCTGGGGTTGGTTTTGGATCGACCCCGCGCGCCCCGTGCTTCGGGCGTCGTCGCTCAAGGACGTAATCGAAGCCGCGGCCGAGTCCGCGAGAAAGGCATCCGCATGACGATTATCTCACCGGACGACCTGAAGAAGATTCTCGCGTCTCACGCTGATTGGCTTGCGGATGTCGTCTGCGGAAGCCGCGCAAACTTCCGCAACGCGAATCTCATCGGCGCGAACCTTAGCGACGTCCCGGTCGTGCCGAACATCGA
>CAZZYZ010000227.1:0-2873 GCA_964658425.1 Vulcanimicrobiota bacterium
CGCCGACCGAGGAACGTTTGCCTTACGGCTGCTCGACGGCGAAGCGACGCCGCGTGACGCTGCGGGAACCGGCGAGGCTCGTATAGCCGCCCGCCGCACCCGCGGCTGCGCCGAGCAGCAACAGGATGAAGGCGAAGATGCCGCCGCGCGAGACGCCCGTCGCGGTCGCGGTTCCCGCCTGTGCGGCGGTGGCCTGCGCGCTCGAGGCGGCTTGCGAGAGCTGATCTTGCGCGTCGTGCGCCGTCGAGATCCAACCGTCCACGGTCTTCTCCGCCTGCGGACGTGACTCGTGGGTGCGTGCCATAACGACGTTGACGAGATCGGTCCGGTCGGCCGAATTTACCGTCCCCTTCGCTTCGTGCAGCACGCGAGCGACGAGGTCGTTCGTCGAGGTGTGTGCGTCTTGCGGCGTCAGCGCGGATTGCTTCGCCGTGTTGGACGCGTCACGCGCGATGTGTCCGGCTTGCTTTTGCAGCGACTGCGACGAGAGGCGTGAATCGCCGGTCTCGGCGAGCGTCTTCGTCACCTGATCGGAGAGTGTCCCGAGCGAGAGGCCGCTCTTCTGCAATTGACCGCCGACGGCGCTCGAGATTGCGGGCGACGCCGATTGAACGGCCGATGCGCCGAGCGAGAGCGTCTTCCCGAGGATCGCCGTCGCGCCGCTGAAGATCGCACCGAGCGCGGTCGTGAGCAGCCAGAGCGTGACGATCGTCGTGATCGCCCAAACGACGAGACCGTGGAGCGCGGCATCGAGCCGGAGCGGCATGCCCGCGACGCGTCCCGCGACCCAGCCGCCGGCGAAGATGGCGAGCAGCGTGCTCACGAGTAACCAGATGCCGGCGCCGATGCCGAATCCGTTCGCGCTCGGGGCTTGGCCGCCGGCCGGATTGATCGTGCTCGCGCCGATGCCGAGCCCGAGTAACGAGAGTGCGATCTGCACGCCGATCGCGACGGCGAGGCCCGCGAAAACGGCGCCCCACGAGAATCGGCGGAGATTCGTCGATTCGACCATCATGCGTTTCCCTTCGCGTTCGCCGAGCGTCTCGCGGCCGAGATGACTTCGGCGATCCGCTGACGGACCGCCGCGTCGTCCTCGGCCGGCTGCTCGCGTTCGGGAGACGGCTTATCCGCGCTGCTCGCAGGCGCGCTATCGCTGAGTCGAGATGTATGTTCCATGCGATGAGGACGCACGGTACGGCCGATCGGTCACACCGTTTCGGATCCCTTTCGAACGATGCGCGTCGCGAACCAGGCGTTGGGGACGACGACCCGCTCGCCCGCGGCCGTGACGATCGTCGCGCTCGTGAGCCCGACGCGCTCGACGCTGCCGTCGATCTCGTCCGAGACGATAGCATCGCCGAGCTTAAAATTCTCTTCGACGTATCGCGCCGCGGCGACGTTCTCGAAGAACCGGCGCGCGCCCCAGCCCGTCGCGAGGGCGAGTGCGAGTGCGATGCCGCCGAGCACGACCAGCAACACGTCGAAGATGAACGACGCGTCGATCGCGATCTGCTGCAGCGCCGTCAAGACGCCGGAGACGATCACGAGCCCGCGCACGAGCATTCCGAGCGTCGCCTCGCCGCGCACGCCCGAGCGTGCGGCCGCGGTCGTGACCGCGTCGCCGAGGACGTTGCCGATGACGACCGACGCGATGAGGATCACGACGGCGACGAAGAGGTGCGGCACGTACGCGAGCAGGCCGCGTAGGGCTTCGGCGAGCGATGCGAGTTGCAGCGCGTCGACGACTTGTACGAGCGTCGCGAGTGCGACCGTCGCGGCGACCGCGCGGCCGAGCGCGCGCGAGAGCCCGACGCGTACCCCGACCGAGCGCAGATCGTCTTGCAGACCGCGGCGTTCGCCGAACGAGTCCAGGCCGAAGCGCTGCGCGATCGTGCGCGCGGCGATGCCGAGCAGCCACGCGAGGCCGAGTCCGAGCAGCGCGATGACGACCGCCGCGGCGAGATGCGGCAGATAGGCGCCGATCTGCCCGACGTCGTCGCGGAACGTCGCAGAGAAATCGCTCACGGGTTGCGCTTCCCGAAGACGATCGAGCCGACCGACCGCGCGATCGTCTGCACGAGTGCGCCGACTTCGTTGAGGACGGCGGCGGCCGACTCGCGTTCGCGCAGCGCCCGGAGCGCTCTCGCGGCGACGCCAGGCGGCGCGGGCAGTTCGTGTTCGGGATCGTGCGTCATCGGTCGGATTCCTTTCGAGCGTTCATCGCATCCCGCAGCGCCGCGCGGCCGCGTTTCACGCGCATCTTCGCAGCCGACAGCCGGCAGCGAACGAGTGCCGCGACGTCGGCCATCTCGTAATCGTACAGATCGCGCAGAACGACGGCGATCCGCTGATCGACGGGCAACCGTGCGAGCAGCGCTTGGATATCTTCGCGATCGAGAAGCTCGAGCGCGCGATCTTCGGCGCTCCCGGCTCGCTCGTCGGCGAAGTCGCGTGCCGAATGCGGGTCGTCGAGAGATTCGAAGCGGAGCCGCCCACGGCGGCGCAGGCGCGTGACGCTAAGGTTCGCCGCGATCCGCCGCAGCCAGGCGCCGAATTGCCCGTCGTCGCGCAATTCGCGCAGCCGCAGGTGCGCGCGAAACAGCGATTCTTGCGCGATGTCTTCGGCCTCGGCCGCATCTCCGAGGAGGCGCAGCGCCGTCGTGTATGCGAGACCGCCGAACCGCTCGAAGAGCCGCTCGCTCGCGCGGCGATCGCCGCGACGCGCCGCGGCGACGAGAACGCGATCGTCATCCACGCACTCACGCGCGTCCGGTCATCGCTGCATGCTGCCGACTCATCGCAGGCCCGACGCACGCACGGTCGCTGCGGTCACATCGGGTGCATTCGAGACTCGAAAAGAAAGAGCCCGCACG
>CAZZYZ010000227.1:2883-4506 GCA_964658425.1 Vulcanimicrobiota bacterium
AGGAAATCCGAACGGTTTAGGTGGCGTTACGCGCGTCTTGCTTCGCGGCGTCGGCATCGGCCTGAACGCTGTGCTTCGCCTGATTGAACACCGACCCGGCCTTCTCGCCGAGGGTCATGTTGTCGCCGGCGACGTCGCGCTTAGCCTGCTCGCTCTCGGCGGCCGTACGATGGCCGGCTTCGCTCGCGGAATCCTTCGCGTTAGCGACGGCATCCTTGACGCCTTCGACCGCGTTATTCAGCGCATCTTTGAGTCCCATGTGATTTCCTTTCAGAAGCGCGAGCCGTACCTGCTCGCATTAGGCTCCACGCTCATACCCACATTGACGTGCGATGTTACACACCGCGGGTCGGCTCGGGCTTTGACGCTTTGCCGAGGACCGGCGCGTATGCGGCAAGCGCGCGCAAACGCGCCTTGGCGTGGTCGACGATCGGCTCCGGATAGGTCTCGCCGAGGACGACGCCTGCGGCCCGCGCGTCGAGCGGCCCGAGCGTCCACGGCGCGTGGATCGCGTCGCCCGAGATCTCGGCGAGCTCCGGCACCATCCGGCGAATGAACGCGCCCTCGGGATCGAAGCGCTTGCTCTGCGTTACCGGATTGAAGATCCGAAAATACGGCGCGGCGTCGGTCCCGGTCGAGGCGGACCATTGCCAGCCGCCGTTGTTCGCCGCCTTGTCGCCGTCGACGAGGTGCTGTTCGAAGTAGCCCTCGCCGCGGCGATAGTCGAGCAGCAGATCCTTCGTCAAGAACGACGCGACGATCATCCGCAACCGGTTGTGCATCCAACCGTACGCGTTGAGTTGGCGCATCGCCGCATCGATCAGCGGATAACCCGTCCGCCCCGCGCACCACGCCTCCCAATCGGGCTTCGAGGTACGGTACTGAAGCTTCTTCGCACGTTCGTCGAACGGCCCCGTCGCGACGCGCGGGAAATTCAGGAGGATCTGCTGGTAGAAGTCTCGCCAGATCAGCTCGCCGAGCCACGTGTCGATGCCGGCCGCAGCCGCGCCGCGGCGTTCGCTGCGTGCGGCGCGCGCCGCATCGACGCAGGTGCGGATGCCGATCGTCCCGGCCCGCAAATGCGGCGAGAGATGCGCCGTCCCCGAGATCGCCGGGAAATCTCGATCGTGCGCGTATGCGTCGATCGTCCCGCCCGAGATGAAGCGCTCGAGAAGTTTCCGCGCGACGCTCTCGCCGCTCGCGCGGGCGTGCTCGGGCGGCGCCATGCCGAACGCATCCGGCGCCGGCACGTCGCGCGTCTTCCCGATCGCCGCGCGCGTCGCGAGCTTCTTTGCGACGCGCGCTTTTTTTCGGACGACAAAGACAAAGATCGGCTGGCCGCCTCCTGAGCCTCACAAAGCTGTGCCGACGTCAGCGTTTCCCTTAACTCCACACGCGTCAGCCGCGCCTGTCGTCACGCCGGTCGATATCTGAGGGTCCGCGGCGGCGGTCCGCTGCGTCAGGAGCGCGAGCGCGAAGAACGCAGCCGCCGCCGCGCGCGCCTGCACGTCACGGCTGAATGGTCGAGTCGTCGCAGAGGTCGGGCGTGTGCTCCCCTTTGCACAATCGGCAATCCGTAGGGAGGTCCTGACCGATGTAACAAGGATTCGTCGTCGATGCCGC
>CAZZYZ010000228.1:0-4422 GCA_964658425.1 Vulcanimicrobiota bacterium
CGCAGATCTCGCCGACGTTGTGCGGCGGGATGTTCGTCGCCATGCCGACCGCGATCCCCGAAGAACCGTTGACGAGCAGTTGCGGCAGCCGCGCGGGGAGCACGACCGGTTCCGTCCCCTGGTTGTCGAAGTTGGGGACGAAATCGACCGTGTCCTTATCGATATCGGCGAGCATCTCCATCGCGATGCGCGCGAGCCGAGCTTCCGTATACCGGTAGGCGGCCGGCGGATCGCCGTCGATCGAGCCGAAGTTGCCGTGGCCGTCGACGAGCGGGTAGCGCAGCGTGAAATCTTGCGCCATGCGCACGAGCGCGTCGTACACCGAACTATCGCCGTGCGGATGATAACTTTTAAGGACTTCACCGATGACGCCCGCGCATTTGCGATGCTGCTTGTCGGGGGTGAGGTTCATCTCGCGCATCGCGTAGAGGATGCGGCGCTGCACGGGCTTGAGGCCGTCGCGCACGTCCGGCAACGCGCGCGACGCGATGACCGACATCGCGTACGAGAGATAGCTCTCGCGCATCTCGTCTTCGACGTTGACCTGAGAGATCCGATTGTTGTTCAACGATTGGTCCTAGCTAGCGAACGGCGCGGGGTATCGGGCGCACCCGGCGAAGGGGTCGCGATGCTCAGCGCGGTTGTGGACGCGGCTTGACGAACGCGACGACGAAGAAGCCGACGAGTCCGCCGATCACCGCGCCGCCGAGGACGATCCAGGCGAGCTTACTGCCGAGCGGCACCGTACGATCGCCGATGGATAGGAAGCGCGCCGTAACGATCGACGCCTCGAAAAGCGCCGCAACGACCGCCGAGAACGCGCCCGTGACCACGCCCACCAGAACGTCGTTCGCTCTCATCCACATTGCCGTTCCCTTCGCTTCGCGAACGAAATCTTCTTTTCCATGACGATCGTACGGCGCAATGCGGCCGACCCGCGCGCCTTCTCGGAGCTCGCAGCTGCGTTCGCGCGCGACCTTCGCGCGGGCGACGTCGTCGCGCTCGAAGGCGAGCTCGGCGCCGGGAAAACCACGTTCGTCGCGGCGGCGGTCGCTACGCTCGCGCCGCTCGCCGAGGTCTCGAGCCCCACGTTCATCTTTTGGCAACGATACGACGGCGCGATACCGATCGAGCACCTCGACCTGTACCGTATCGACGCCGAAACCGATCTCGCGGAACTGGGCCTCGCCGACGCCTTCGAGTCGGGCGGAATCGTCTTCGTCGAATGGCCGGATCGCGTCCCCGGGCTCGTCCCCGCGAGCGCGATCCGGATCCGGATCGCGGGCGGCGGCGACGGCCCGCGCGACGTCACGATCGAGCGCCCCTGATGGCGCGTTACCTCGGCATCGACGGCGCGCTCGGCGCTTTCTCCGCGGCGCTCGTCGACGGCGATGCGGCCGACCCCGCAGCGGAGGCCCGAACCGTTCGCGGCCAAGGCCAGGACGCGCTCGAACGGGGGCTCGGGCTCGTCGCCGAGGTGCTCGGCGGGGCGCCGCTGCGCGACCTCGACGGCCTCGCGGTCGTGGTCGGGCCGGGCGGCTTCACGGGCCTGCGCATCGCGCTTGCCTACGCGAAAAGCCTCGCCTTCGCGGCCGGACTCCCGCTCGTCGGCGTGAGCTCCTACGACGCGCTCGAGCCGCTCGCCGTCCCGACGGGCGGCCCCTACGCGACCTTCGTGCACGGGCGGACCGGGATCGCGTGCGTGCGCCTGCGCGGCGGCGAGGCGGAACCCGAGGTTCGCATCTGCGGCACGTACGAGGTGCTCGCCGACGAGCTCGCGCGGTACGTTGCGCCCGGCCCCCTCCGCAGCTACGGGTCGCCGCAGGGCGCGGCTCCGGCGCTTGGCGAACGCGGGATCATCGTGCAGACCCAATCGCCGATCGTGGGCCCGGCCGTCATCGCGGCACTTCGCGCACTCCATGGTGCGCCGCCCGCCGATACCCACGCGTTGCGCGCGGAATACGGCGAGGCACACTACGCCGAACGCTCCGGGGCCGGACGGCTGCCGTGAAGGCCGACCTCGATCCGTTAACCGCGGATCGACCCGAGCCGATGACGATCGTGCCGATGACGGCGCCCGACATCCGCACGGTCATGCGGATCGAGGGACTCTCGTTCACGACGTCGTGGCCGCAGAGTGCGTTCGCAAGCGAGCTCAGCGACAACAAGCTCGCGCATTATTTCGTCGGCCGCCTCCCCCGCGAGAACGGCGAAGCTGGCCACGAGATCGTCGCCTACGGCGGCATCTGGGCGATTCTCGAGGACGCGCACGTCACGACGATCGCCGTCCATCCCGATTTCCGCGGCCGCAGCCTCGGCGAAATGATGCTCGTGAAGTTGCTGCGCGAAGCGATCGAGCGCGGCGCCTCGTGGATCACCCTCGAAGCGCGCGAATCCAATACCGTGGCGCAGAATCTCTACCGCAAGTACGGCTTTACGGTCGTCGCGACGCGGCGCGCGTATTACAGCGATAACGGCGAGAACGCGGTCGTGATGTGGGCCGGCAACCTGCGCGGCGATCTCTACCGGTCACGCCTCGAGAGCCTCGAGCGCGACCTCACCGCGCGCATTCGCGGAGGCCGCGGCTGACGAACGCCTACGTCGCGCTGGCGCGCGGGGTGCGGGCGCATATCTGCCAGGAGGCCCGCTACGCGCACAGCGTTCGCGTCGCGCGGCTCGCCGAACGTCTCGCGATGCGCCACGGCCTCGATCCCGCACGCGCGCGAACGGCCGGGTTGCTCCACGATCTCGCGCGGCTCTACGACGGGCCGCGACTCGTCGCGGAATGCGAGGCGCGCGCGATGCCGATCGACGCGTTCGAGCGCCGAAATCCGATCGTGCTGCACGCCCGGCTCGGCGCCGAACTCGCGGCCGAAAGGTTCGGGATCGACGATTCGGGCGTCCTCTCCGCGATCGGCAAGCACACGGTCGCCGCGCTCGAGATGTCGCCGCTCGATACGATCGTCTACCTCGCCGACGGCCTCGAACCCGGGCGCGATTTCCCCGAGCGAGCCGCGCTCGAAGCGCTCGCCTTCGAAGATCCCGAGCGCGCGCTCGGCGAGCTCATGCGCGGAACCCTCACCTACCTCGACCGGCGCGGCCTCGAAGCCGCACCGCAAACACGCGCCGCGTTGGCGCGTTTCGAAGAACGCGAAAGGAGCAAGCTCTCTGCCTGAACTCGTCGACATCGTGCGCGAAGCCGCGCTCGACATCAAAGCCGAGGACGTGATCGTCCTCCCACTCGAAGGCCGGACGATCGTCGCCGATGCCTTCGTCATCGCGACCGGCCGCTCGAAGATCCAAACGCGGTCGATCGCCGATCGCATTACGGAGGCCGCGCGCGAGCAGGGGTTTCCGCCCGCCCGCACCGAGGGCTACAGCGACGGCGGTTGGATCCTCATCGATCTCGGCGCGATCGTCGTGCACGTTTTCACGCCGGATCAGCGGACGTTCTACAATCTCGAGCGCCTCTGGGGACCGCCCGTCGAGACGCGCCAGGTCAGCAACTCGTGAGCGCTCCGCGAACCGGCAGGCGCGGCGCCGGAACGTCCCGCGTGCCGCAGCGTGACCCGGACGAGCGCCGGTCTCCACGGCGCGAGCTCGGCGACACGCTCAAGAAGGCGGCGATTTGGGCGTTCATCGCGATTTTTCTTACGAGCATCCTCGGCGTGGCCTTCGTTTCGGTGAGCGCGAGGTAGGCGCGAGGTCACTCGTTTCGCTAGGAAACACTTTTGCGACAATCGGGTATTGAGGAACGTGATGCTTCGACGCCGCGCCCACCCGCTCGCCCTCGCGTTCGCCGCCCTTCTCGGGGTCGTCGTCGCGTTCGGCGCTCCCGCCTCGGCCGCGACCTACGTCCACGACGATGCCGGTCTGTTCGACCAGGCAACGATCGCGAGTCTCAATAGCACGATCGGCGCGTTCCAACAACGCACCGGGAAGGAAGTCGTCGTTGCGACGGTCCCGTCGCTCAACGGACAAAAGCCGGCCGATGCCGCCGAGAAGCTCTTCTCGCAGCACCGGATCAACGGCGTCCTGATCTTTCTTTCCAAGGCCGAGAAGGTCGACGGTATCCTCCCCGACCGTGCGTCGGCCGCGTTCTTTCCCTCGGGGACGATCGACACGATTCGCGGCGCGATGCGCGGCGACTTCCGGTCGGGTGACTACAATGCGGGTATCACGACCGGCGTCAACCTCATCCTCGATCAGTATCGCAGCCACGAGCGTTCGCTCAGCGGCGCGAACGGTCGCCGCTCGTTCGCGGCACCCGAATCCCGTCAATCAACGTTCGGAGGCGGCATGTCACTCTTCTGGCTGATCCTGATCCTCATCGCGGGCTTCCTCATCATCCGCGCGATCTTCCGCGCGACGATCGGTCGGCGTCAGATTCCGCCCGGTTACGGCGGCGGGCCCGGCTATGGC
>CAZZYZ010000229.1:0-4421 GCA_964658425.1 Vulcanimicrobiota bacterium
TCCGGAGATCGCGCTTGAGCCAAACGACCGACGTCATCGTACTTCTGACGACGCGCGTGGATCTTCCGATTCAGAGTCCGTGACGCGACGTCTCGTGCTTGGTCGCGTTCCGGCTCAATGACCGCACACCGGCAGACGCGACCTGCGAGCATCGCTCCGCACCATGGGCGGCTCACGCCGCGGAGCTGCGTTCCAGAACCGCCGACACGGTCGCGCGGTGGAGGAAATATAGCAACATTTGGCTGTAAATAGCCCGAATAGGCTATATATATTCGACTAAACAATCATTGGAGGCGCGCTCATGCGAGAACCCCTGATCGTTTCAATCGGACTGCTCGTGTTAGCCGGGTGTGGTGGCGGGAGGGCGTGCCCGGCATTCGCGACCGCGAACACGATCTCGATCGTGTATCCGCGGATCGGCGCCACGGGGATCGCGTTCGAGCCGCGACTCGTCGTTTATTCGGCGGTCGGAGCGGCTACGGTGTACCTGACGGTTCGGGGTCTGACGGAAACCGGCGTGCCCGCGGCGTTACCGTCTCCCCTACCGGCGGGTAGCGATGCGGTCGGCTCGCCGTTCGGTCGAGACTTCGCGGTCACGTTCCCAACGTTTTACGCGGCTTCGACGTACGTCGTCTCGTACGACTCGAAGCGTGCGTTCGGCTGTGGAGGAGGGACGACGGAGCGGGTTTCGCTCGGCACATTTACGACGAAATGACCCACCTCCGGGGGCGATACGACGTACCGTATCGACTCCGACGTGCTTCGGCTCGACAGACGTCACGTCGAGAACGCGAACGTCGTCGAGGTACATGCCGCGCATGGCACCGCTTGTGTCGACGAGCCGACGGGCAGATCGAACGTGACCACCGCCCCGGCGCGTCCGGCCGCGAAGAGGTTCGGCCCGGAGATCCCGAGCGCCATCGGATCGCTCCAAATCGCGATTCCGAAATGCATCGGTCGTGTCGCTCGAAACGAAAAGCGAAGCGATCCGCGATCGAACGAGACGCCGGTGAGAAGCGGGTACGTCGGTGCCGACGAACCGACCATCGAGAGGATGGCGTTGAAACGTGAGGCGGGGTCGCTCGCATATTCGAAAATTCGCGACGGTAACGTGTGACCCGAAACGAACGTCATGCCTGCGATGTCGTCGTGGAAGTCGATCGTCGCCGGTAATGACGACGCGCCGTCGTACGAGCTCGCCTCGCCTCCAGGAATGAACGGAAAGGCGATCGCGCGTGGGATTGCGGAGAAGGTCGCGGCATCGATGCGAGCCCTTCGCATCGTTTCGGGATGCATGCCGTCGCGACCGACTTGGGCGTACAGCGCGTCGAGGACGGTGTCGTCGGTGACGCCTCCGGCTTGTTGGCCCATCGCTTCCTGTTGGCTCACCATGACGAGCGGTTGCACTTGGCCCGCCGCTGCGTACGCATCGACGAGCGAGCGCGCGTATGCCGCGCCGGCAGCCGTATCGAACCCTCCGCGCTGAAGAATATCGTCGGGATCGGTCGAAAAGGCGGCTTCCGCCGAGAACCCTCGGGTATTCGTATCCGTCAGATAGGCGCGCGTGAGATCGCGCGCGGTCCATTCGAACGAGAGCAACGAACAATCGCCGTTCGACGATGGCCTTTTATACGACGACCGGTCGGCGCAATACGTCCCCCACGGCGAGCCTTCATCGGACGTATTATCGGTCCCGTGAGAATTCCACGTGATTCCCCAAAAGGCATCGTTACCGCGCGCGAGCGCTCCCGGGATATCGCGCTCGTGGCCGGCGCCCTCGATCGATACGGCCGGCGCGAACCACGGCAACGTTCGAGCCGCGGAATCGTAGAGATTCGAAGCGTTCTCGAGTTCGACGTCGTCGCCGTACGTCGCGTGAAGCCGATTAAAATACGCGGCATTTCCGTCGAGATAGGCGGTATTTCCCACGAGCCAGGTAACGGGTAACGCATGCGATTCGGCGATCCGTGCGATCGTTTGCATGCCCGATAACGAGTATGCTTCTTCGAGCGAACTTGCGACGAAGATCGCCTTGGTCGGACCGTTCGGTCGCGCCCAGTGCGGAACTCGAGTCGGCGCGTCGCTCGCGATGACGCCGCGCATCGCGCAGCGAACGCGCGTGAATTCGATAGGCGGAAAATCCGTCGCCGGGAGCCGATACCAGAGCCCGCCGTCGTACGAGACCGCGCATGCGGTCGACGTGGCGCGATTCGCCAGCATCGGCGGGACCTCGGTCGTTCCCGCCGGGAACGTCGTTTGTGACGGAATCGTCGGCATGACGGCTCCCGTGCCGCAACCCGTCAGGACCGCATTAAGAAATAGAAGACAACGATAGCGTGCACGAAGAACGCGCATCAAGACGCTCCATCGGATCGACGATCCACGGCGGCGGGATATTCGGCGAAGTCGTATTTGAGGCGCGCGCGTTGCGCGGTCGTGTTCGGGACCGCGCTTCAGTGCATGGCGTCAGCGCGCGGCGGTTGCGGTCGGTGTCGGGCTGGGAGATGCCGTGGGCGTCGCGACGGGCCTCGGAGTCGATGCCGCGATCCCGCCGTTGGATTCGCATCCGAGCGTAACGAGACTCGCGGTCGCCGCGAACGCGACGACAACGAACGCTCGGATCACTCGCATCCAGATGCGCACCCTCATAGCGCTATTATGATGGCTAAAAAGGGCTAGTCAAGTCTTTTTGGAAAGTCGCATCATGCCCCGTCCGATATCCCGAGTCGATTCGTCGTGGTTCGACGATGCGCGCGAAGCTATGCGCTCGGCTCGCGTTCGAGCCGCTGCGACATGTATCGACTCGGCCCTCACGACGTCGCCCGAAGCGCTGCGCGGCGACGCGATCGTGCTTCGCATGCGCTGTCATCTAAGGCTCGACGCCGTCGCCGCCGTCGCATATGCTTGCGACGTCGCGCCGTCGCTGCGGTCGCGTGAAATTCGCGCCGCGATGACGATGCTCGAAGGGGCGGCGCACGCGCGTCTCGGCGATTCCGTTTCGGCCGAGTCTTGTTTTGCGAAGGCACTGGAGATCGGAAGTCACGATCCGGTCGTCCTTGCCGAGATCGCCTATCATCGCGCGTCATCAAAATGGATCGAACGCGAGCTCGATGCGGCGGAGGTCTTGCTCGCGAAGGACGCCGCGGCATTCGCGCGCGCCTCTGGGACGGGCGATCGTAGCGTCGCGTTACTCGTCGCGATCTTACGTGGGGCGATTGCGGGCTCGCGCGGCGAGTTCGAGCGGCAGGCCGCGACGTTGCTCGACGCCCTCTCTACGGTCGGCGATCGCGCCACGACCGACGTCTATCTCTGGGCGACGATCGTCGAGCAGATCGCGTCGCTCGGCCGCGAATTACCGAGCGCCGCATTGCGTGCGGCCGCCCTCGAGGAGTTGCCTCGCATTCCATGGTCGGACGAAATCGCGCACCTGCGGTTTCTCGCGACTCGATCGATCGGCTGGTGTCACGCGCTCGACGGCGATTCGTTCAACGCGTTTCGCCGCCTCAAAGAGGCGGCGACATGCGCGCCGACCGATGCGTGGCGCGTCATGGCGTTTTGCGATCGCTCGTACCTCGCGGAGACGCTCGGCGAGTCGCGATGGTCCGCGCAAGAGCTCAGCGACGCGCACGAACTCGCGTCGCGTATCGATTGGGAAACCTGTCGTGGCGACGATCTCGCGGCGCTCGTCTTGCTCGCCGAACGCTATGCGAAGAGAGATCGCGCGCTCGCGCTCGCTTACCTCGGGCGATATCGATCGTCGCGGGGCAACATCGATCGGACGCGTTCGTCGCGCGACGATCGTCGCGTCGATGCGTTGGAATCGTATTCGTTCGGCATCGTGCAACACGCGCGAGGGAATTCGAGCGAAGCGAGACGGCTTCTCGAACACGCGTGGAGGATTTACGATGCGATCGGTTACGATTGGCGAGCCGGACGCACGGCACTCGCCCTCGCCGAAACCACCCGCGATCCGATCTGGCTCGAGCGTGCGGTCGTGAAGCTGCGACCCTACCAATCGAGCTGGCTCGGTTCGTCGCTCGCCGACGCGCGGAACAGCGGCGATTCGAGCTCCGAGCCCACCACGGCCGCGATCACGCCGGCGCAGGCGCTCGTATTCGAAAAATTGCTCGAAGGTCTGGGAAACGCGGCGATCGCGGCAGAGCTTGGACGGAGCGAGTTCACGATCCGCAATCACGTCAAGGCGATCTTTCACGCGTACGGCGTGCGATCACGTGCCGAACTCCTGGCGAAAACGCTCCACCGTCCGCGAGTCCGCGCGCACGAACCACATCCGTAGCCGACACGGCTTTTAGCCCCTCCCCGCCGATCGGCGTAGGCTCGCCCCACCCCGCTGCGACGCGACGTGCGGAATTTAGTTTCCCGATCGTAAGGTTGATGAAAGGTTTCCGGGCGTATGCTCG
>CAZZYZ010000230.1:0-4378 GCA_964658425.1 Vulcanimicrobiota bacterium
CAACAGCGCTGCCGCATACACGAAGGCGCGTGGCAGCGCGACGAGGCGCTCGAGCGCGACGAGGAGCGCGGCCGAACATGCGATCCCGAACGCGAGCCAGAGCGCGTGCGACGCGACGTACGGCAGCGCGGCGAACGGGATGAAGAGCAAGAAACCGACACCCGGCAGCGGTGAGGGGACCGTGAACCGGCCGGCCGCGTCGTCGCCGGACTGCCACACGGGCAGGGTGTTCTCGCACGCGCGCAGCGGCCCGATCCGATACGGATCCTCGCCCGCCGCGACCACTTTGGCGCCGCAATAGAACGCACCGTAATCGATCAGCGATGCGGTCCGCCACGGACGCTGCACGATGCCGAGCGCCACGACGACCGCGACGAGCAACAGCCACGGGCCGATACGACGCATGTCTAGAGTGTCGGGTCGAAGCCCGGCCGCCGTTAGGTCCGCTCGGCCGAACCGGGGCCGGCCCCGACCGCCCGCGAACGCGAGCGCTCGATGTCCGACCTCGGTTACTTCGTCACGACGCCAATCTATTACATCAGCGGCGATCCGCATATCGGCCATGCGTACACCTCGATCGCCGCCGACGTGCTCGCGCGCTACGCGCGCACGAAGGGCGCGACGTTCTTCCTAACCGGGACGGACGAACACGGCCAGACAGTGGCGGCAGCCGCGGCCGCCGCCGGGCTCGCACCGCAAGCCTGGACCGACGCGCTGATCCCGAGATGGACGTCGCTCCTCGATCGCTACGAGATCTCGTACGACGACTTCATCCGCACGACGGAACCGCGCCACGTCGATCAGGTCGTCGCGATCTTCGAGCGGCTCAAAGCGTCGGGCGACGTCTACCTCGGCGCGTACGAGGGCTGGTATTGCACGAACGACGAGACGTTCTGGCTCGAAGCGAAACTCGTCGACGGCCGCTGCCCCAATCCCGAATGCCGCCGCGCGGTGCAATGGCTCTCCGAGGAGAACTGGTTCTTCGCGCTCTCGAAATATCGCGACCGCCTGCTCGCGCACTTCCGCGAGAATCCGGGCTGGCTACGCCCGGAGCGCGCCTATAACGAGATGATGGTGACGCTCGAGGGCGGCCTCGACGACCTTTGCATCTCGCGCGTCAATCTCGAATGGGGCGTCCCGCTCCCGGGCGGCGGCGTCATGTACGTCTGGCTCGACGCCCTGCTGAATTACGTTACGGCGCTCGACTACGCGCACGAGGGCGAGCGCTTCCGAACGTTCTGGCCCGCGAACGTGCAACTGATCGGGAAAGAGATCGCGCGCTTTCACACGATCGTCTGGCCGGCCGTGCTCTTCGCGCTCGGCTTGCCCGCGCCCGAGCTCGTGTTCGCGCACGGTTGGATCACGCTCGAAGGCCAGAAGATGTCGAAGAGCCTCGGCAACGTGGTCGACCCCTTCGACGTCGCGGAGCGCTTCGGGGCCGACACGATACGCTATTTTCTGATGCGCGAGGCGCCCTTCGGAAGCGATTTCTCGTTCGGCGAAGAGAAGGTCCGCATCCGGCGTAACGGCGATCTCGGAAACGATCTCGGCAACCTCGTGAAGCGTTCGCTCGCGATGCTCGCGCGCTATCGCGAGGGCGTCGTCCCGGCCCGGACGGACGACGCGTTCGGGGCGCGCTTCGCGGATCTCGGCGCGCGGACGGGTGCCGCGATCGAAGCGGTCGCGCTCCGCGACGCGCTCGAAACGATCTGGGAGCTCGTCGCGGCCCTCAATCGCACGATCGACGAGCGTAAGCCGTGGGAGCTCTATAAGCGTGACGCGCGGAGCGAGCTCGATGCGGTGCTCTACGATCTCTGCGAGGGGATTCGCTGGCTCGCGCACCTGACAGCGCCGTTCATGCCGACGACGGCCCGCGCGATCTGGCACCAGCTCGGCTTCGAGGGCGAGCCGCGCGGCCCATGGCTCGAAGAGCTCGTTTGGGGCCGGCTGCCGCCCGGCACGAAAACGGCCCCGAGCGATGCGGCGCTCTTTCCGCGCCTCGACGCCCCGCCCGCGGCGTAGCCAGAGGCTGCGTCCGGCCGTGCGTCACACGTACGCGCCGCGGCCGCCGGATCTAGTCGCGAAAGCCGCGTTGACGTAGGAAGTCCAGGACGTCCGGGTCGATGCGCTGGCCGGGTGCCAGATGCCACCCGGGCAACGGCAGCGGGATCTCGCCGGGGGGCGGCTCCGGCCCCGACGGCCCGGTCGCGACCTGCGACGGCAGGTAGCGCGTCGGCCACGGGATCGCCTCGTTGCGCACGGTGCCGTCGGCACGCTGCGTCCGGCACGTCAGATAAAAATAGACGTAGCCGTGCGCGAGCCACACCCGAAGCGCCGTGCAGAGGCCTTGCGCCCCGGACGGATTTCGATCGATCCCCGCGATGTTGATCGCCGCGCGCCTCGATGCGGCGGCCGCCGCATGCGGGTGATGCGCGACGTTCGAGAGCGGATTCTCGCGCGAGCGATCCTGCGCGATCGACTTCGCGAGATCGCGATCGATCCGCGCGATCATCGCGCGGCTCAGCTGCGCTTGGCGCTCGCTCTCCGTCTGCGGCGCCGGGGGCGCGGGCGTCTGAACGGGCGCGGGCGAGCGAGGCGGCGCCGTCGGATGCGGGCTCTCGATCGGGGCCGCGCGCGGCACGACCTTCGCGAGTTCGCGCGGCTTCGTGCGATGGGGGCGCGGCGAGGGCGGCACCGGTCTGTGCGCGACGACGTGCGGCACGGGCGGGGCCGGTCGCGTGACCGGGTGCGGCGGCGAGACGGGGACCGGCTGCGATTGCGGCGCCGGCGGCCGGACCGTGCTCGGTGGCACGTCCTGGGCGACGCTACGCTTCTCGAAGCGCAGCGCCGTCGACATCGTGACCGTCTCGTTCTTCGGCGGCCGCGGAGCGACGTGCATCAGCTTCGCGAGCAGCCCCGCCGCATCGAACACGAACGCGAAGATCAGCAGATGGACGAGGACCGACCCGATGAGGGCGAGCCTGAGCAATCGGGCGCGCGGTGACGGCGCCGAAGGCTCCGGGCGGGAGATCATGCTACCATCCTTTGGCCATGTTCGACACCCACGCCCACGTCCATGACGCCGTCTTCGATCCCGACCGTGACGAGATGCTGCAGCGAGCGAAAGCGGCCGGTATCGATCGGATCATGACGATCGGGACCGATCTCGCGGATAGCAGGCGAGCCGGTGCGACGGCGGCGGCCCATACCCTGACCTATGCGATGGGGATCCATCCCCACGAAGCCGAGGACGCGCCGGACGACGTCGCGGCCGGGCTCGACGACGTCCGCGAGGCATGCGCCTTCGAGCCGAGCGCGATCGGCGAGATCGGACTCGACTATTACTACGCGCACAGCCCGCGCGACGTGCAGCGACGCGTCCTCGCGGAGCAGTTCCGGTACGCGCTCGACCACGGGTTTCCGACGGTCTTCCATCAACGCGACGCCTTCGACGATTTCATGACGGTCTTACGGGAAAACGCCTCCGGCAGCATTCGAGGCGTCATCCATTGCTTCACGGGGACGGCCGCGCAAGCACGAACGTACATCGACGAATTCGATCTCTACCTCGGTATCGGCGGCGTTTTGACGTTCAAGAACGCGCAGCCGCTGCGAGATGCGATCGCGACGGTCGGGCTCGAGCGGATCATCTTGGAGACCGACTGTCCGTACCTCGCACCGATCCCCTTCCGAGGCAAACGGAACGAACCGGCATACATGGCAGCCACGGCGACCCGCCTGAGCGAGTTGCTGGACGTGCCGTACGACGAGGTCGTCGCGCGGACCGATCGCAACGCCCGCGCGCTCTTCGGCGACTAGCGGCTAGGCCGCCGCGAACGGTCGCGCCGAGCCCCAGGTGCCTTCGAATCGTGCTTCGAGCGCCGCCGCGCTCCCGGCATCGTCCGATCGTAACCCCCAATCCAGCGTCGGGGAGACCGCGAAGGTCTGATTCGCGGAGCCGACCCAGGCCGACGTGCCGGCGACGCACAGTTTCTCGGTCGCGGGCGTCAGCGCTACCTCGGCTCCGAGCGCCCGGAGCGCGCAGAGCGCCCGACGCTCGCGAACGGCCGCCTTCCCGTCGCCCGCGACGTACGCGCCGCACACGAGCAGCCGAACGTGCGCACCCGCTCGCAGGCGCGCCTCGAGCGCGGTCGAGACGGTCGTGAACCCGAACGACTCCGTCTCGACGTCGATGCGGTCCGCGGTCGCGTTCGCGATCGTCGCCGCTTCGAGCCGAAGCGCCGCCGACTTATCGGTCGAGAACGTCTCGTCGCCGCCGGAACGGCCGTCGAGCGCCGAGCGGACGATCTCGACTTCGGCCGGATCGTCGATCGAGACGATCGTCTCGCGCGCGTCGTTCGCCCAATTCCGATCGCAC
>CAZZYZ010000231.1:0-4269 GCA_964658425.1 Vulcanimicrobiota bacterium
CTATCGCAAACTCGTCGACGAGAAGACGATCGACCCGTCGAAGGCGCGCGTCTTTTACACGAGCGCGCCGTTCGTCGATTACGTGTGGGTGACGAGCAAAGACCTCGATCCCGCGATCGCGCAACGGATCGCGAACGGTTTCGTGCATTCGACCGATCCGAAACTCTTCGATCTCTTACGCGCGAAGAAATTCGTAACCGCGGATGACGGCGAGTACGACGACGTTCGCGCGATCGCCAAGCGTCTCGATCTCTTGTGATCGCCCTCGTCACCGGCGCAACCGCGGGCTTCGGCGCCGCGATCGCGCGCCGCTTCGCGAACGACGGCGCGCGCGTCATCGCGGCCGGCCGCCGGACCGAGCGCCTCGATGCGCTGCGGCACGAGTTCGGCGATGCGATCCTGCCGCTCGCGCTCGACGTGCGCGATCGTGCGGCCGTCGCCGCCGCGATCGCGGGATTGCCCGACTCGTTCGCGGCGATCGACCTCCTCGTGAACAACGCCGGCCTCGCGGCCGGGCTCGGGCCCGCGCAAGAAGCGAATCTCGACGATTGGGACGCGATGGTCGATACCAACGTGAAGGGGCTCATGTACGTGACGCGCGCCGTGTTGCCGGGCATGGTCGCGCGCGATCGCGGTCACGTCGTCAACATCGGATCGACGGCGGGCGAATTTCCGTATCCGGGCGGCAACGTCTACGGCGGAACGAAAGCGTTCGTCTATCAATTCTCGCTCAATCTGCGCGCGGATCTCCGCGGGACGCAGATCCGCGTGACCGACGTCGAGCCCGGGCTCTCGGGCGGGACCGAGTTCTCGCAGGTCCGCTTCCGCGGCGATGCGGCGAAAGCGGCGGCGGTTTACGCGAACGTCACGCCGCTCTCCGCGGACGACGTCGCCGATGCCGTCGCATGGGTCGCGACCCGGCCGGCGCACGTCAACGTCAATTCGGTGCAGCTGATGCCCGTCGCGCAATCGTTCGCCGCACAGCACGTGGAGCGCCGAACGCCCTGAACGCCGCGCCGAGACCGACGCTTCGCTTCGATGGCGTGACGAGCAAGTACGTCTCGCGAACCGCGATCGAAGCGCTCTCGTTCTCGGTCGCACCGGGGGAACGCGTTGCCCTCGTCGGGCCGAGCGGCGCAGGGAAGACGACGATCTTCCGGCTCGCCTACGGCGCGCTCGCACCGGAGGCCGGCCACGTCGCGGTCGCGGGCGCGGATCTCGCGACGCTGCACGGGCGCTCGCTGCGCGCCGCGCGCGCCCGCATCGCCGTGATCTTCCAGGCCCACGGCCTCGTCGAACGGCTCGCCGTGCGGCAGAACGTGATCGCGGGGACGTTCGGGCGGCGGAGCACCATGGATTCGCTGCGCGCCGTGCTCGCGCCGAACGAGACGGAGCGCGCGCTCGTCGCGAACGCGCTCGCGCGTGTCGGGCTCGAGGATCGCAGCCGCTCGCGGACGTTCGATCTCTCGGGCGGCCAGCGCCAACGGGTCGCGATCGCACGCGCGATCGCTCAGCGCGCCGAGCTCGTGCTCGCGGACGAACCGGCCGCCTCGCTCGATCCCGAGCGCGGCGTCCAGATCGTCGACATGCTTCTGACCGACGCGCGGGAACGCGGCGCGGCGCTGCTCTGCTCGCTGCACCAGCCCGAGCTCGCGCGCCGCTTCGACCGGATCATCCGCATCGAGAACGGCCGCCTGGTCGGCGACGAGCGCACGTGAATCTCGCGGCGACGTTCGCTTTCCTACGAACGCCGATCCTCGAAACGATCGCGATCGCCTGCGGCGCACTCCCGATCGCGATCGTCTTCGGGACGCCCGCGGCGCTGCTGATCGCGAGCGGCTCGCCGCTCGGCCGCGCGGTGCGCGTACTCGCCGCGCTCGTGCGCGCGATTCCGGAACTCGTGCTCGCGATCGTCTTCGTCGTCGCGATCGGCTTCGGCCCGATCGCGGGGATGCTCGCCCTCGGCATCTCCTCGGCGGCGACGGTCGCGCGCCTCTTCGCCGAGTTGCTGGAGTCGGTACGCCGCGAACCCGAAGAGGCGCTACGCGCCACGGGTGCGACGAGCGCCGCGAGCTTCCTCGTCGGATCACTGCCGGCCGCGTGGCCGGGCCTCGTCGGCTTCGGTGCGTACGTCTTCGAGAGCATCATGCGCGCCGCGGTCATCGTCGGCGTCGTCGGCGCGGGAGGGCTCGGAGCCGCGATGATCACGGCCCTCAACCTGATCGACTACGCATCCTTCGCATGGTACGTTGCGGCGCTCGTCGTCCTCGTCGTCGCGGTCGAACTCTTCAGCAACGTGCTGCGCGAACGGGCTCCCGTCTGGGCGACCCTCGCCGTCTTCGCCGCGCTCTCGCTCGCAGGCGTGGCGGCGTTCTTCTCGGCAGGCATCTCCACGGGCGAACTCTCCCGCGCGCCGGAGCACGTCGCGACCTATCTCGCCCGGGCGTGGCCGCCCGCCGTCACCGGACGCATCCTCGACCGCGCGTTCACGGGCGTCCTCGAGACGCTCGGCGTCGCGATCGCCGGTACCGTCGCGGGTGCGGTGCTCGCGGTACCGCTCGCGCTCGCGCTCTCGCGCGTCGTCGCGAGCGGCTACGCGCGCGGAAGCGGCTACCGGCCGTGGTCGACAGCGCCGGTCGCCGTCGCGCGCGCGATCGCCGTCCTGACACGCGCGATCCCGCCCGTCGCGCTCGCGCTCGTCGGCGTCACGTACGTCGGCCTCGGGCCGAAAGCGGGCGCACTCGCACTCACGATCCACACGGCGGGCGTCCTCGGGAAGCTATTCGCGGAGAGCTTGGAACTCGCGGATCTCGAGCCGGCGCAAGCGTTGCTCGCGTGCGGCGGCACCGCGCTCGCCGCGCTCGGATGCGCGATCGTCCCGAGCGCGCTGCCGGCGATGGCGTCGCACCTGCTCTATCGATTCGAGTGGAACGTCCGCGCTTCGACGACGCTCGGGATCGTCGGTGCGGGCGGCCTCGGCCAAGAGATCTTCAACGCGCAGCAGCTCTTTCACGATCGCGATCTTTCGTCGTACGTGTTGATCGCGATCGCGCTCGTCTACCTGAGCGATGCGGCCGCGAGTGCCTTCGGAAAGAGACTGCGGCTCACGACCATGCATCGTTAACGCGAGGGCGGCGCGCTCGCATTCGGTGCTGCGTCGATATCGGGTGCGTGCCGACGGCGAGCCATCTGGGATTCGAATTGCGTGCGCTGCGCGGGAGTGAGCATCGCTTCGATCTTCTGACGCATCTGATCGCGCGTCATCGGCGTCGCGCTCGTTCGCGACGAACGATACGATGCGACGACGTCTTTGATCTGCGAGCGCTGCGAATCGCTTAGATTCAGAGACTTCAAGGCCTTCATCATCCGATTGCGATGATGGTGCCCGGCGTGCGTGCCGTCGTTCGAGCCGGCGGCGGATGCGGCCGGTGCGGGCGGCATCGGGTAGGGCGAAGCGCTCTGCGCCAGAACGGCGGCGCTCATTCCGAGTAAGCCGATCGCGAGCGCGGGCAGGGCGAGGGAGAGACGGTGATTCATGACTGATTCGGACTCCTGCGAAGTGTGCGGCACGATGCCATGCCCCTAAAAACTCGCGCGCTCTTTGGGGTGTTACGCGCCGCGGTGAGACGCACATGAGAATCGTCGCGAGAAAGAATCGACGCCGAGCGCGTTCGCAGGGTAGGAACGCCGCGTGAAGACCTACACGGACTACCTGATCATCACGACGGACGAGCACTACGAAATCCGCGATATTACGGATTCCGTCGAGAAGATCGTGAGCGCATCGCGCGTCGTCGACGGCATGGCGCTCGTGAGCGCGATGCACATCACCTCGAGCGTCTTCGTGAACGATCACGAGCCGGGGCTCTGGTCCGATATCCTAACGTGGGTCGAGGGACTCGCACCGTCCGGAAAAGACTACGCCCATCACGCGACGGGCGAAGACAACGGCGACGCCCATCTCAAGCGCATGCTTCTCGGCCACCAGGTCATCGTCCCGATTACCGCGGGCGCCCTCGATCTCGGGCCGTGGGAACGCGTGCATTACGGCGAATTCGACGGCCGGCGCCGCAAGCGCGTGATCGTCAAAGTGATGGGCGAATAGCGGCCGCGCGGATCCCGTCGCTCGCGCCCGCTTCGAAGGCGACGAAGTTCTCCGCGAACAGGCGCGTCAGCTTGCGCGCCTGCGCGTCGTACGCATCCCCGTCGGTCCACGCGCCGCGTGGATCGAGCAATGCCGAGGGCACGTTCGGCACGGCGCTCGGGATG
>CAZZYZ010000232.1:0-4266 GCA_964658425.1 Vulcanimicrobiota bacterium
TCTGCTATCTCGGCGTCAACATCTGGATCTCGGGGCTACACAGCTACAAGATGTAGCCCCGGGTCCACTATCGGATCGCTCGCCGACTGCCGACATGTAGGGAAAGCGATGTCGGTTACCACGTTGCGTTCCCGGGCGATCCTCGCGGGCATCATCGGTCTCGCCGCTCTGATTGCAACCGTTTGGGCGGTGCGCGTGCCGCTCTATCAACAATCCGACGAACGCGCGCATACCGATTACGTCTTTGCGCTCTTCGATGCGGGTCGACCGTTCGTCGTTCACGATGGGCGGCCGGGAATCGACGTGACGCCCGAGACGCGGTATCTCTCGCACGCGATCGGCTATCAGGCGATGCGTTACAACCCTTACGCTCGCGTGCCGAGTGGGTACGGAACGGCCGCATTCCGCACCCGACTCGATCGGGACGCTCCGCGGCCGACTCACGTTCCTCCGCGGGACGGCGCGACGTTACCGTACGTCATGTACCTCTACCCGACCGCGTACTATGCCTTCGAATCCGTCGTGCTCGGACTCGCGTACCGGGCCGGTCATTCGCTCTGGACCGGATTTCTCGCGATGCGGATCGCGAACGTCGCCCTGCTCGCGGGGACCGTTTTTCTCGCGTACCACACGCTACGCGCCTACCGTTTCGACCGCGTCCGGGCGCGTCTCGCGACGCTCGCGATCGCGATCTTTCCGCTCACGTCGAGCATCGGAGGGTACGTTCAGCCCGACAACGCGACGACGTTCTTCATCGCGCTCGCCTGTTACGCGGGGGCGCGTCGACGTTACGAGTCGACCCGCCGGACCTACGTCGCCGCGACGGTCGCGCTCTGTGGACTTTTCGCGGTCAAACTCCATTTCGCGACGGCGACGTGGATCGCGACGGTCCCACTCTTCCTTTGGATTCCGAGACCTCGCGATGCGAGCGCGTTCGTGCGCCGCCTCGTCCCGATCGCGCTACTCCCGCTCGTCGTGGCGTATGCGGCGAACGTCTGGCTCAACCCGGTCGGTGCGCTAGAGTCGCCGAAATCGATCGTCCATCACAATCAAACGGCCGAACCGTCGATGCCGCTCTCGCCGCATCGCGCCTTCGAACTCACGACCGATGCCGTCGACGGCATGATCCGCGGAAGCGCGTTCAAGGGTTTCTGGCTCGGTTTCGGATTTCGCGGCGGGAGCATTTTCGGTCGCACGTCGCTCGGGGCGATCTTCGGGGTGCTCACCGTCGT
This sequence comes from Vulcanimicrobiota bacterium, assembly GCA_964658425.1. Taxonomy (GTDB): domain Bacteria; phylum Vulcanimicrobiota; class Vulcanimicrobiia; order Vulcanimicrobiales; family Vulcanimicrobiaceae; genus CAZZYZ01. The sequence continues at coordinate 1,233 of CAZZYZ010000232.1, forward strand.
CGGATTCGGCGCGTTCGTCGCCGGAGAAGTCGCGATCGCACGTCGCATCGCGCGCGTAGCGCGCCGCCGTTCGTTCGGCTGCGCGGCTCGGCTCGCGCTCGCGGGTCATGCGACCAACGTCTACGTCACGGCGACCTCGATGCTCGTCGTGCTTCACGTGGTAACGAACGGCGAGCTCGAGCTCGAAGGTCGTTATTGGTACCCGTTGCTCTTACCGCTCGCGGTCGTAGCGCTTCGCGTGCCGTCGCGTACGTTCGCGCTGCCCGTGCGACGCCGATTCACGAGCATCGCCGCCGGCGTTATGGCATGTTACGCCGCGTTCGCGGCCGTCATCGCCATGCGCGCGATGAACGACGATTTCTACCGACCTCTCGGCGCGCCGCGTTTCGAGACCGTCGCCGGGATCGCGGCGGTTCGCGACGCATTCGGACCGCTTCGGTCCGACGACGATCACTACGTCGCACGGACCTCGAACCTCCGAATCGACGGCTACGCGGTCGACATGCTCACCGGCTTTCCGGCGCGCGACCTCTACGCGGAGATCGATCGCGCGAAACGCATTCCGGCGACGCGGACGGGCTTGCCGTCGCCGTCGTTGCAACGGATCTTCAACGACGATCTTCTCTCGCACGCCGGCTTCTCGATCGAGGTCCCGCGGGAAGCGTTGCTTCCGGGCGATCACGTCCTCCGGTTCTTCGTGCGCAGTCGCGGTCGCCGGACGATCGCCTTTCGCTCGCCGCTCGAGATTCGGATAGCGCCTTCACGCGACGTCGCGACGCGTCGGCGATGAGCGCGATCGATCCGGCCCGCCGATACGAGACGCGCGCGTGACCGAGCCGTGCGTGAGCGTCTGTCTGCGCGTCTATAACGGCGAGCGATACGTCGCGGAAGCGATTCGAAGCGTTCTGGCGCAGACGATGCGCGATTTCGAACTCGTCATCGTCGACGACGGATCGACCGACGGGACGGCTCGCATCCTCGCATCGTTCGACGACGATCGCCTCCGCGTGTTGCGCGTCGAGCACGGCGGACTATCCGTCGCGACCGCGCGATCGATCGCGGCGGCGCGTGGACGGTACCTCGCGATCATGGACGCGGACGATATTTGCGAACGCGATCGACTCGCGCGGCAGCTCGAGATCTTCGAGGCGAACGAAGACGTCGTCGTCGTCGGAAGCGACATGACGGTCGTCGACGCGGACGGCGCGACCGTCGGGGTGCGCCGGTATCCGCGCACGGACGCCCGCATCCGAAGCGCGATGGTCGTCTACAATCCGTTCGGCCATCCGACGGTGATGTATCGGACGTCGGCTTTACGCGCGTGCGGTTCGTACACGACGCGATTCTCGACCGTCGAGGATTACGATCTGTACTTTCGCGTGCTACGCCTCGGGACGGGCCGCAACGTCGCCGCCCCGCTCGTGCGTTATCGCATCCACCCCGGTAGCGTGAAAGCCTCGAAAACGAAGCGCCAGCTCGGCGAAACGATCGCGTTACGCCGCATCGCGACTCGAGAATACGGTTGGCCGTGGAATCCGCTCGCGCGCGTGGTCGACGCGATCGAGCGGGCCATGCTCCTCCTTCCGAGCGCGCTCGTCATCGCCGCGTTCGAACGCGCGTTCTTCCGACGGCCGGGCGGCGCGAGCCGCGATGCCGCGCGCGCGGCGAAGCGCTAACCGGCGCGCGAGCGACGCGCTCGCGCGGCCTCGGCGGATTCGAGCTCCCGCTCGCGGAGCGCGTCGCTTAGCGCGACGGCGCGTGCGAGGGTCGCGAGGCGCGCTTCGAGCGACTTCGTGCGGAAGTAGAAATGCGCGGTAACGAAGAGCCCGGCGACCACGCCGAAATAGAGCAGTAAGTCCGTGCCCCGTCCGACCCCGACGAACGTCGCGAGCGCCGACGTCGCGTTCGGGAACACGACCATGGCGATGCCGAACATCGCGATCGCGAGGACGGCGGCCGTCGTACTACCGCTGAGCCGATGGCTTCCGACGTAGACGGTCAACACGACGATCGCGATGAGCAGAACCGTAACGATCATCGCGATCTCCTCAATGCGACCAGGCGGCGTACATGAGATCGCAGACGATCTTGACCGAGTTGAACAACGACTGCCCCTTGCGCCGACTGTACGCCGTGTAGGCGACGGTCGTCGGAACCTCGACGTAGCTCAAGCCGAGTCGAGCGATCTCGCCGAGGATCTCGGAACCGTGCGCCATACCCGGTTGCCGCAAACGCATCCGCTCCGCCGCGCCCCGACGCATCATGCGCAATCCGTTGTGCGTATCGCTGACGGGAAGACCCGTGTGGAGGCGCGTCACGAGCACGGCGCAACGCAAGAACGCGAGCCGCAGCCGCGTGATACCGACGGTCGAGCCGAGAAATCGCGAGCCGAGAGCGACGTCGGCGTCGTCTTCGACGATCCGCGCGTACATCGCATCGATCGTCGCGGGATCGTGTTGTCCGTCGGCGTCGAAGGTACAGACGTGCGTCGCGCCGCGTCGAAGCGCGTACTCGATTCCGGTCGCGAGCGCGGCGCCCTGACCGAGGTTGACCGGATGTCGGACGACGTCGACGCCGGCACGTTTCGCGATCGCCGCCGTCTCGTCGGTCGATCCGTCGTCGACGACGACGACGTTCGGCAAATAAGCGAACAGGCCGCGAAGGGTATGTTCGATCGCTCCTGCTTCCTGGTAGGCCGGAACGACGATCCAGACGGCTGACATGCTCGAGATATCGGCATTCCGCGCCGCGAATCGATAGCGTCGCCCGATTCCGGAACGTCAGTCGCTCGAGGTACCCCACGAAGGCGATTCGGCGGCCCCGAGCCGATCCTCGTCGGAGATCTTGCTCACTCGGTCGCCGAGCGACGCGGACGATGCCGCTCTCGGCGTACGATCGTCACCCTCGGGACCGCCGGGGACCGACCGGCGCGACTCGCCGCCCGCTGCGGGCGGCTGCCGACCGAAGAGCTTCGCGAGAAACCGCCGGACCGGCCCGAGCCCCTCGAGATCGCGGTCGGTCCGCGCCTTCTGAC
>CAZZYZ010000233.1:0-4251 GCA_964658425.1 Vulcanimicrobiota bacterium
CGCGATCGTCATCACCTCCGGTAAGGGCGGCGTCGGGAAGACGACGACGACGGCGAACGTCGGCGCCGCCCTCGCGGCGCTCGGCAAGCGCGTCGTGCTCGTCGACGCCGACGTCGGCCTGCGCAATCTCGATATCGTGCTCGGCCTCGAAAGTCGCGTGAAGTTCCATCTTCTCGACGTGCTCGAAGAGAAGGCGACCCTCGACGACGCGCTCGTGCGCGATAAGCGCAGCGAGAATCTCTATCTGCTCGCTGCGGCGCAGACGCGCGAGAAAGAAGACGTCGATACCGCGCAGATGATCGCGCTCGTGGAACGCTTGCGCGACCGGTTCGATTTCGTGCTGATCGATTCGCCCGCCGGGATCGAGATGGGCTTCAAGAACGCGATCGCCGGTGCGGATCACGCGATCCTCGTCTGCACGCCCGAGGTCTCGGCCGTGCGCGACGCCGATCGCGTCGTCGGCCTGCTGCCCAACGCCTGGCGCCCCGAGCTCATCGTCAATCGCCTGCGGCCGCAGCTCGTGAAGCGCGGCCGGATGCTCTCGGTCGAAGACGTCAACTCGATCTTGCGGCTCTCGCTGCTCGGCGTGATTGCGGACGAGCCGGGAGTCGTCGTCGCATCGAACAAGGGCGAACCGCTCGCACTCGATCCGGCCTCGCCCGCGGGAGCCGCGTACCGCTCGATCGCAGCCAAACTCTCCGCCGACGCGACGGCCGCAAACGCCCTCGCCGCCGGGGTTTCCGCGCCGGCCGCCGCACCCTACGTGCCGCCGCAGCCCGCGGTCGCCGCGAAGTCGTCGGGCGGCTTTTGGGCGAAGCTCGGATCGTTTTTCGGAGGCCGCGCCTGATGCTCGATTTCTTCAAGAAGATGTTCGCCCCCGAGCGTTCGAGCGATACCGCGAAAGAGCGGTTGCGGCTCGTGCTCATCTCCGATCAGCTCGCGCTCTCGCCCGAGGTCGTCGAAGCGCTCAAGAACGATCTCTTCGCGGTGATCTCGCGCTACGTCGAGATCGACTCGTCGCACGCCGATCTCACGTTCGAACACCGCGATCGCGAGATCGCGATGCTCGCCAACATCCCGATCCTCGGCGTCCGCGATCGCGCGCGCGATGAAGCGTCGAAGCCGCTCTCTGCGGCAGCGATGCGCCCGAGCAATACGCCGGCCGTGACGAGCGCGCAGTACGAAGCGCCTCCCGTCTTATCTGCAGAGTCGCAGCCCTTCGACAGCGCGGTAGACACGGCGGACGTTCGTTACGTCAATCGCCCGACGGAAACGCCGATCGCGGAAGCACCGGCGAGCGAGCCGGTGTTCGACGGCGTCGATGTGCCGGCGCCGCTCACGCCGAGCGCTAGCGGGCCGGCTCGTTCGTCGATCGCCTCGCAGCCGCCGCGCCGGAAACGCAAACGTCGCAGCGCCGCATCGATCGCCGCGGCGAAAGCGAAGACGCAGCAGATGCCGCCGGGAGCGGGCGCCCCCGAACTCGGTCCGGCATAATCCGCAAGACCGTTCGCTGACGTGGAACGGCCCTGGTTTGCGTCGTTCAATTGGCTGATGGCGGCGACGGCGATCGCACTCGCCGCGTGCGGCGTGTTGCTGATCCACTCGGCGGATCTGCACGCGCCCGAGGCGGCGAGCGAATGGCGCAAGCAGATCGTGTACGTCGGGCTCGGCACGATCGTGATGGGCGCGTTCGCGTCGATCGATTATCACAAATGGCAGCGCTGGGCATTCGGGCTGTATATCGGAAATTTGCTGTTGCTCGGCCTCGTGATGGTCGGCGGACGCAGCGCCCTCGGCGCGCAGCGCTGGATCAATATCGGCCCCGTGCAATTTCAGCCGTCGGAGCCCGCAAAATTAATTCTCGTCATCTGCATCGGGGCACTCCTCGCGCGCTCGGCGACCGTCGGATTGCGCGAAGCGATCGCGGCGATCGCCGTCGTCGGCATCCCGGCGCTGCTGATCTTGAAGCAGCCCGATCTCGGAACGACGCTCGTCATCTTCGCGAGCCTCTCCGCGGCGCTCTTTTTCGCCGTCTCGAAGACGTGGTACTTCGCGCTCTACGCGGCCGCGGTCGGCGCGATCGGAGCGGTCGTCGTCGGCACGAACCTCGTGCTCAAGCCGTTCCAGCGCAATCGCCTGCTCGTGTTTCTGCACCCCAATGCCGATCCGCAGGGTGCCGGCTGGAATCTCAATCAGTCCAAGATCGCGGTCGGCAGCGGCGAGCTCTTCGGTAAGGGACTGTACCATGGTACGCAGACGCAGCTGAACTTCGTCCCCGAGCACTCGCGCGATTTCATCTTCACCGTGGTCGGCGAGGAGTTCGGCTACGTCGGATCGCTCGCGCTGCTCGCGCTCTATGGGATCGTGCTCTTCGGCGGCATGCGCGCGATGATCGCGGCGCGCGACCGTTTCGGACTCTACGTCTCCGTCGGGCTCATCGCGATGCTCGCGTTCCACATCACGATCAATATCGGGATGACGGTCGGGATCATGCCGATCACCGGTATCCCGCTGCCGTTCCTTTCGTACGGCGGGACCGCGATCCTCACGGATTTCGCTGCGGTCGGCCTGCTCCTCAACATTCATCTTCAGCGCAACAAGCTCGTATTCTAAACAGGTCGACGGTAAAAACCGGTACTTTATTTTACCGGTTTGTCGTGTTCGAGCAGATCTCCGTCGGTAGCCGGTCCTCGATTACGCACCGACTTGCATGATTTCCATACGCGGCGGTCTACAATAACCGCATGACGATGCCGACGATCGAGAACGGCGACGAAGCTGTGCGTAAGACGCGCGTGCTTTCGCTCGAGCTCGCCGCGCTCGGGAACAAGGTGTTCGGCGAATCGTTGCGAGCGGGATTTGCGGATTCCGATGCGATCGATTTCACGGCGAGATGGAGTAACGACGACGGAGAACTCCACGCAAAGATCCTCGATCAGATTTTGCGCGTCCACAGCCCGATACCGTACATGCGGAAGCACAATCTCGATTTCCGTCGCGTGCGATCGGAGCTCGGCTACTCCTACAAGACGCGGCGGCTGTTACAGCGGCTCGTCCCCGTCGGAGCGTACGACGTGCTGCACTTCCATACGCAGTCATTGACGCTGCTCGCGACGGACTTTATCCGGCGCATGCCGACCGTGATCACGACGGATCAATCCGGGCCTCAGATGTCGCGTGAAAAAGATCCTCGGTTTCGCTACACGCACGTCCTGAGCGAGCGGCTCGAGTCGGCGCCGCTGCGGGCCGCCGCGTTCGTCGTCGTGTTCTCGCAATGGGCCGCGAACTCGATGATCGCGGAACACGGGTTATCGCCGGATCGCGTGCGCATCATCCCGATCGGCATCGATCTCGACCAGCTCTCGGATCTGAGCGCGTTCGCCGTTCCGAAGGTATCCCGGCGGAAGCGAATTCTCTTCGTCGGGGGCGATTACGTTCGCAAGGGCGGTCCGCTGCTCGTCGACGTTTTCTTGCAGCGCTTCGCATCGCGCGACGTCGAGCTCCATCTCGTGACCGGCGAGAAAAATATTCCGGATCATCCGCAGATCATCGTGCATCGCGGCGTGAGCGCGCTCTCACCGAAGTGGAAAGAGCTGTACGCGAATGCCGACGTCTTCGCGGTCCCGACGTATTGGGATGCGTTCGGGATTGCCTACATCGAGGCGATGGCCGCGGGCGTGCCCGTGATCGGGACGAACATCAGCGCCGGCCCCGAGATCATCGCCGCGGGCGAGACGGGCTTTCTCATCGAACGCGGCGACGCGCGCAAGCTCGGCGACGATCTCGAAGCGTTGCTCTTCGACGACGAGTTGCGTGAACGGTTCGGGCGTAACGGCGTAGCGCGAGCGGCTCGCCTCTTCGATGCGAGGCACACGACGCGTGCGCTCGGCGAGCTCTTTCGAGAGGCAGCCGCCTCCGGCAAGGCCCCGAAGCCGAGCGCGACAGCGGCGCCGCAGTAAGGCCGGACCGCCGGATCGTCGCTCGCAGGTGTCGTATAGAGGAATCGCTACGGCCTCGCGGTAACAGCCGCCGTATCCGGTATCATTTTTGCCTGCGCGACGGCCACGCCGACCGCGCACGCCGACCGAAGCATCGGAAGACAGCGCTCGTCGCATCGCGGTTTTAAGAATCGCTGCGCTCGGGGGCGCGCCGCCTCTGCGGAGGCAGGCACAACTGAATTAGCGGCGCCACGCGCCGCCCGAATCCGAAAGGCAATGACGTGCCAACTGAGATCCTCATCTCGAGCGACCC
>CAZZYZ010000234.1:0-4245 GCA_964658425.1 Vulcanimicrobiota bacterium
TCGGCGACGCGGGCGGCCTCGGCCATCCGATCGAAGCGCCGCGGATCAATACGCGAGGCGCATGCCGCCGCGCTCGACGGCGCTCGCGAATCTCGCGCGCACGAACGCTCGCGCGTCGGCGACGGCCGCATCGAGCGGGCATCCGCGAGCGAGCCCGGCCGCGAGCGCCGCGGCGAGCAGGCACCCCGTTCCGCGCAGCTCGCCCGCGATGCGTTCGCCCTCGAAACGCTCCGACGCATCTGCGGTCACGAGGACGTCGATCGCGCGACCGGCGAGATGGCCGCCTTTGACGAGCGCCGCCCGCGCACCGAGCGCGACGAGTCGCGCGCCCGCGCGCGCCATGCTCTCGACGTCGTCGACGGCCTCGCCCGTCAGGATCGCGGCCTCGCGCAGGTTCGGCGTCACGATCGTCGCGCGGGGAAGCAGCCGCGCGACGATCGCGCGCACGACGTCGTCGCTCGAGAACGAGCCGCCGCCGCTCGCGCCGAGCGCCGGATCGTAGACGACGGGGACGCGCGCGTGCTCGATATGCCGCGCGATCGTCTCGATCGTCGCGACGTCGGCGAGCGCGCCGATCCGATAGGCCGCGATCTCCGCGTCCGCGAGCCCCGCGAGCTGCGCCGCGACCGCACCCGCCGAAACCGCTTCGAGCGCGGCGATCCCGCGACGCGATTGCGCGGAGACCGCGGCGACGACCGTGACGCCGGCGGCGCCGCATTCACGGAGTGCGAGCAGATCGAGACCGAGGCCGGCCGCGTTCCACGGATCGGTCGTCCCGATGCAGCAGACGACCGGTCGCGCTCGGGGCGGCGTCCCCTGCGTCTCGTTCGCCGATGACAATCCCGTCGACTCTTTACTTCACGACAATACTGTTTAGTACCGTACTACCTGCGCCGCCGCCTTCGCCGCGTCGTTCGCACGCGGTTTCCCATCCGGCCACGAGCTCGATCGCGGCCGCGCGAATGTCGCGCGCGCGCGCGAGCGCGGAGATGACGGCGGCCATCGCGGCGCCGGTCGCCGCGACAGCAGGGAGCGCGGCGAGGTCGATCCCGCCGATCGCCGCCGCCGGAAGCCGCGTCGCCGCGACGACGGACCTGAGGCCGGGCGCGCCGATCGCTTCGCCGGCATCGGCTTTCGAGCCGGTCGCGGCGAACGGCCCGACGCCGATGTAATCCGCGCCGCAGCGCTCCGCCTCGCGCGCCTCCTCCGGTGTTCCGCACGAGATGCCGACGATCCGACCGTGCAGGCGCGCGCGCGCGCGAGCGAGGTCGCTCGTCGCCAGGTCCTCCTGACCGGCATGCCAGCCGTCGGCGAGCGTCGCCGCATCGAGATCGTCGTTCACGATCAAGACCGCTCCCGCCGCGCGCGTACGGTCGAGCATCGCGCGCAGAACGTCACCGTCAATCCCGCGTTTCGCGCGATACTGCACGAGCCGGATCCCGCCGGCGAGGATCGCCTCGAGGAACGCTACCGGCCGCTCGACCGAGGCGTCATCGACGATCGCATAGATCCCGGCGAGTGCGATCACGGCCGAGCCGTCATGCGACGTCACCGCCGAGCGCCTCGACGAGCCGGATCAGATCGGCCGGGCTCGCATATCGAATCTCGATCTTCCCGCCGTTACCGCCGGCGACGATCGCGACCGGCGCACCGAGCCGATAGCGCAGGCGGGCTTCGACGGCTTCGACGTCGGGCGATTTCGCGGCCGTCGCCCGGGCCGGCCGGTCGCGCCGCTCGCCGAGACGCTCGACGGCACGGACGCTGAGCCCCTCGCGTTCGACGCGATCGGCGACCGCGTCCCGAGCGTTCGCATCGAGCGCGAGCAATGCTCGCGCGTGGCCGGCCGAGAGCGCGCCCGCGCGGAGCCGGCCTTTGATCGCATCTGAGAGGCCGAGCAAACGCAGCGCGTTGGTCACGGCGGAACGGCTCTTTCCGACGCGCTCCGCTACCTGTTCTTGCGTGAACGCATAGTCGTCCAAGAGGTGCTGGAAGCCCATCGCCTCCTCGAGCGGATCGAGGTCGCGGCGCTGGAGATTCTCGACGATCGCGATCTCCAGGCTCGTCTTGTCGTCGACGGCCCGGACGATCGCCGGGATAGTCGCGAGCCGTGCCGCCGCCGCGGCTCGCCAGCGGCGTTCGCCCGCGACGAGTTCGTACGCGACCGAACCGTTTGCGGTTGTGGGCAGCCGTCGGACGAGGACCGGGACGAGGACGCCGAACTCGCGGACGGACTGCTCGAGCTCCGCGAGATCGGCTGCGTCGAAGACCTGACGGGGCTGTTGCGGATTCGGACGGATCGCCGCGACCGCGATCTCGAGCAGCCCGCCGGCCAGCGTCTCGGCAGGCGCCGCCGGATCGGCGGCGATGGCGCCGGCGCCGGTCGGCGGTACGCGCGGAGCCTCGCCCGGCTCGACCGCAGGCGGGCGGCGCTCGCCGAGGAGGACGTCGAGCCCGCGGCCGAGCCGGCGTTTGGGAGCGCTCATCCGCCGACGACCTCGCGTGCGAGCGCGAGATACGCTTGCGCGCCGCGGCTCTTCACGTCGAACAGCGCTACGGGTTTGCCGTATGACGGCGCTTCGGAGAGACGGACGTTCCGTGGGATCTGCACGCGAAAAACCTGTTTCGGGAAGTGAGCGTTTACCTCGTCGAGGACTTCGGCGGCGAGCCTCGTCCGGCCGTCGAAGAGGGTCACGAGCACGCCCGTGATCTCGAGCTCCGGATTGAATGCGTCACGGACGCGAGCGACGACGTCGGTGAGTGCGGAGAGCCCTTCGAGTGCGTAATACTCCGCTTGGACCGGGATCAGCACCTCGTTCGCCGCGATCAGCGCGTTGAGCGTCAGAAGGCCGAGCGACGGCGGGCAGTCGATGAGGACGAAGTCGTACGTTCGATCGAGCGCGTCGAGAGCGATCCTTAGTCGCGTTTCGCGATCGTCGACGGTGACGAGTTCGAGTTCCGCACCGGCGAGTGCGATCGTCGAAGGGATGAGGTCGAGCCCGGCGACGAGGGTCGGTACGCGCGCTTCCCGGATCGGAACGTCCGCGAGGAGGACGGCGTAGACGTCGGTTTCGAGCGCACGCTTCTCGATCCCGAACCCGCTCGTCGTGTTGCCCTGCGGATCGAGATCGACGAGCAGGACGCTGCGCCCGAGCATCGCGAGCGACGTTCCGAGATTGACGGTCGTCGTGCTCTTCCCGACGCCGCCTTTCTGATTGACGATGGCGATCGTTCTCGTTTTCCGTTGCGTGCGACTCATCGATCCCGATCGCGACGAACGCTGCAAAAACAAGCCGTCGGCGCCGGATTCGACGAAACGACCGGGCACCACGCACGAGGCGCGGCGTTCGACGAGCACCTCACACGTCCAGATTCACCCCGCACCCGCTCGATCTTTTCCCATGACCATGCCTCTCCGGGAACGTCGGACATGCGCCGAAGAGGTACGGGCGAATCGCGCCGCCGCACGGACGATGACGGCCACGGTAGCAGCATCCTCACCGCAAGCGAGGCACTGAAACAGGGCCGCGCGATCCTCACCGAATCTCGCGCAACCAACGCTAGCGGCCCCATATCGGCGGGCGGCGGAGCCTACGGAAGTCAACGTTTCACGTGAAACTGCGGGATGGACCGGCTTAGCCGAATGCGCGGCGTATCGTACCGACGTTTCATGTAAAACCAGAGGAGCGCCAACTAAGCCGCACACGCGACGCGCGGTAGCTCGACGTTTCACGTGAAACCAGCCGAACGTCTATACCCGCGATTCGCAGAGGTCGCACAAGGCACGACTTCCACGCGAAGCCGTGTCCGCGTCGCGACCCTCGCCTGAGCAACCTACGGATCGACGTTCCACGTGAAACCGGAAACTGCGCCGTCCTACGCTAGCAAACCGCGTGACCGCTACGCTTTTCCGTTCGGATCGCCGCCGCGTCGGTCGATCAACACTCCGAGCCGTTCGAGGAGCGTCGCGCGGTCGTTGAGCTCCGGTCGATCGAGAACGTCTTCCAGGAGCGCTCGTAACAGTTCGCCGACGACGGGGCCGCCGGAACCGCGCGGGCGCGCCTTCGAGGCAACCGCGCCGTCGTCGCCAGAACGCTCGTGTGCGGCGAGCGCGCCGAGAACGTCTCGGCCGTCGATCGCAAGGTCGCGAGGGCCGAGCGCCGGCCGTTCGACGAGCAGTCCGGCGACGCGCGCCTGGAACGCTTCGTTCGCGCCGCCCGGCCGCCGCGGCAGTCCGCTCCCGACGAT
>CAZZYZ010000235.1:0-4230 GCA_964658425.1 Vulcanimicrobiota bacterium
GTCGAGCCGCGGATGCCGCAAAAAGCCGCGCGATTCGCGATTCAGACCCGGAAATGCCGCCATGCGTAGGGCACGAACGATCGCCGACCGTCGGCCTCTCCGATCGCGAACGTCGCGTCGAGCTTCGGCTGCTCGTCGAACGACGCGAAGCCGGCCGGAAGCGGCGCCTCGGGTCGGACGTACGCGAGATCGACCGCGGGTAGATCGCGAAAGAACGTCTCGAGTTCGGGCGAGTTTCGCTCGAGCTCGACCGTCACGCTCGGGGCGAGACGTCGGATGGCCCGCTTTCCCAACGTTTGGAAGTGCACTTCGCGCATTTCGGACTCGAGCATGATCCGCTGCATCGTCTCGTAACTCCCGATAACGACGTCGATCGCATTCGCGTAGTGCTGGCTCTGACTCGGCGGATCGACGAGGATCACGTGAATCGTCCTCGCCACGGTGCGTGCGATCGAAACCATCGCGTTACTCGCGATCGAGCCGTCGACGTACATCCCGATCGAGCCGTCGGCCATTTCGAGTTTCACCGGATCGAACACGACCGGGACCGCGGCCGAGGCGAGCAAGCTACGGTGGAGGATCGCATCGGACGCTTCGCGGACCACGGCGCCCTCACCGAGCGTGAAGCGCAGCGCGCGAAGAAGATCCGTCGACATCGGCCCTTTCATGGTCGTCGGTAAGCGGTAGAAATACTCCGGCGACCGGGTCGTCAGATTCGTCACCGCCCAGATCAACGGGATGAGGACCGGCAGCGTCGGATCGATATTGCGGTTCATCCATTCGAGCACGGGCTGCGTGCGCGCGACGCCGGTCTCGTTTTTCGTCAGACCCGTCGCGAGTCGGATCGCGGCTCGGATACGTTCGCCGATGAAGCGATGCGGCTTGTCGAGCGTGACGTACTTCGATTTGAGTTCGAAGATGTTTTCGGAGGCCAACGTCTTCCAAGCTCGGCGCAGACCGCCGTACTGGCCCGTCGCGACGAACCACGCGTTGATCGCTCCGATCGAGGTCCCGCAGACCATGCCGTACGGCGCGAGCACCCGTCCGTCCGATACGCCCGCTCGGGAGGCGAGTGCGGAGACGATCCCGGCCTCGTAGGCTCCTCTGGCGCCGCCGCCGCTCATCACGAGCGCATGAGAGAGCGAGATCGCTTCGGCGTGCTCGGTTCGGGCGGCGCCGAGCGTAGCGGGGAGGCACGCGGTCACGCCGACCGCGCGCAGAAACGAGCGCCGTCGGGTCGTCATCGCCATGAGGCCGCCTTCGTCGGACGTACGCTCGACCACCGCAGATCCATGGGTGCATGCTAGCGCGCTCCGTCCGGCGTTACTATCGCGAATCGCACGGATGCTTTCGATCGGCGATGGAACCCGGGTGGCCCCGGCGCGGGCGAACGCGACGCCGTATCGCCGATCGTGAGCGGTCTCCTCGCAAGAACACCGCTCGCCCTCCACGGCACGTACGACCTCTTGTTCGCAGTCCACTCCAGGACACGCAGGGCGCCCGCAACGCGATGGACGACCTCGAGCGCGATCGTGCGAACGACGTCGGATGCGACGCAGGCTGACCGCACTTCGCCGCGACGTTGCGTCGTTCGCGTCGTTCGTACGACGCTTCGATCGGTGTCCGCTCCGCTTGACCGCGACGCGCGCTGCGAAAAAGCGTCCGATCGCCGTCGAATGGCTGGCCGACGGGCTGCGCGAAGGCGCCGCGTATCGACATCGCCGTGCATCCGTCGTCACCCACATGATCGTCGAAGCGTATGCCTCGGGCGGAAGACGTCGCTACGCGGATCCGGTCGCGACGATCGTCGCGCACGAACGCGCGGACGTGTGCGCCGCGCTCGCGCGTTGCGACGACGCGCTGCGCGACGGGTGGAGCGTCGCGGGATACATCGCGTACGAAGCGGGATCCGCGTTCGAAGATCTGGAGACTCCGCCGCTCCCAGAGGGAAGGCCGTATCTCGAGATCGGCGTCTTTTCCGGTACGAGCGAGGCCGTGGCGAGCGACGATTCGCAAGAGATGTCGCTCGCCTCGCTCGGACCGCTCGTCACGGACCTCACGCGAGAACGTTACGCGAGCGATCTCGCCGCGATCGGCGCATCGATCTACGCGGGCGACGTCTACCAAGTAAACTATACGGTACCGTTCGCCTTCGCGTATTCGGGCGATCCCGAGACGCTCTTCGCGCGTCTCCGCGCGTCCGCGCGCGTCGGCTATGCGGCATCGGTGCGAACCGCGCGCCGTACGATCCTCTCGCTCTCGCCCGAACTGTTCTTGGAATTCGACGGCGAACGCGTGCGGACGCGGCCGATGAAAGGAACCGCGTCGAACGACGCGGCTCGCGAGCTCGATAGCGCGAAGAATCGCGCCGAACACGTGATGATCGTCGATCTCTTGCGCAACGATCTGCACCGCGTCTGCGACGACGTACGGACGGGCGAGCTCTTCACCGTCGAACGGTATCCGACGTTTTCGACGGGGGTGACGACGATCGAGGGAACGCTCGCGTCCGAAACGCGCTTCTCCGACGTGATCCGCGCGACGTTTCCGTGCGGGAGCGTGACGGGCGCGCCGAAGCGGTCCGCACTCGAACGGATCGCCGCGCTGGAACGCGCGCCACGCGATATCGCGATGGGAACGATCGGATACTGCGATCCGGGGCTACGCGGAATCTGGAACGTCGCCATCCGCACGCTCGATCTCGATACGACGGCCGGCACGGGCGTCGTGCGGATCGGCGGCGGCATCGTCGCCGATTCGAACGCGCGCGACGAATGGGCGGAGATCCTCGTGAAGCGTCGCGTCTTCGACGCGCTCGTCGGGCCGTTCGGTCTGATCGAGACGATGTTGGTACGCGCCGACGGAAGCATCCCGCGACTCGACGCGCACCTCGGCCGCTTGGAACGATCGGCGTTCGCATGCGGCATTCCGATCGATATCGAATGCGTTCGCGCGTCGCTGTTCCCCCAAGAACGAGCGGTGGCAGGCGCTCGCATCGCAATGGTCGACCGCGACGACGAGCGCATGCGACGCGCGGGATCGCGTGGCGATGAAAGCGACGACCGTGTCGTGCGTTCGGCGCGCGACGAAGACGATCGGCTCCTCCGCTTGGAGGTTTCGCGATCGGGCGAGCCTTCCGTCACGATCCGGCGCCTCGAATCGATGGGCGATCCGATCGTCCTTGTCGTGACGTCGGCGCGGGTCTCGTCGACCGATCCCGCGTTCCGCCACAAAACGACGCGACGGTCGGCGTACGAACGTGCCGCACGCGAGGCCCGCTCCGCGCGCGCGAGCGAGGGTCTTCTTCTCGACGAGTGCGGACGGATCGCCGACGGTTCGCGAACGACGTTCTTCTGCGAGATCGACGGCGCGCTCGCCACGCCGCTTCTCGCAAACGGCGCGGTCGCGGGAATCTTGCGCGATGACTTGCTCGCATCGGGCCGCGCCTACGAACGGTCCCTAACGCCCGATGAGATTCGAAGTCGAGATGTTTTCGTCGGGAACGCCGCGCGTGGATTGTTACGCGCGTGCTTCTCACGTCGATGACCCGTCGACCGCGCGTCGGCGGCTCATGGCACGCACGTCACGAATGACACGTTTTCCTTCGGCGGATATTCGCACTGCGCAAAAAGAGAATCGCGACGACGATTCTCTTTTTGCCTTGGTATCTGCCGACCTCGTTATTTTTTGTAGAGGACGACCACGCCGTGAACCCCGCCGTTGAACGAACTTCCCGGCGGCTGGATACCGAACGAAAGCGTGTCGCCGCTAAGCGTTGCAGCACCTGACTGGATCGCGACACCGCCGAACTCGGGGACGCGAACTTCGAAGCGATACGTGTGGCCGGCCGTAATGAGCGACGGCGAGGTGAAGGTCGTCGCGATCGGTGTATTCGGCGTAAAGTTTACGGTCACGTTAGGCGACAAACTCGTATATCCGATGACCGTTTCGCCCGCAGCCGGAGCGGCCGTCACCCCAAGACTATCGTTGTCCGAAATCGCGATCGCGACGGTAATCGGCATGGCGGCAGTGCTATTGTTAGCGGGAATCGTCGCCTTGATAACCGTGTCCTTATAACACGGGAGCGTCGTCGTCTGTACCGCACCCGTGAGCGTCAGCGTTTCCGTGACCGGATCCGGCGGCGGCGCCGCGCATCCGGCGACAGGCGTCGGCGTGGCGGTCGGAGCGATCGTCGGCGTCGCCGTCGGCTTCGGGCCGGCAGTCGGAGTC
>CAZZYZ010000236.1:0-4211 GCA_964658425.1 Vulcanimicrobiota bacterium
GAGCGAGGTGCCGTAGCAATTTTCGTGGACGTGCGCCCACTCGAGGAACGCTTCGCGCTCGACAATCTGCGCCGCGCGCTTGCGTTCCGCGATTTCTTTCTGCAGCTCGCGTGGTTCTTCGAGGACGAGGCCGATCGCGATCTCCAGGTGAGGATGCGCGCGTTCCCGTTCGCGCGCGATCACCCGGCGCTGGAGGCCTGGCGCACCGGCCGGACGGGCTATCCGTTCGTCGATGCCGGGATCCGCGAGCTACGGGCGACGGGTTGGATGCATCCGCGGGCGCGGCTCGTCGCGGCGTCGTTCCTGTGCTTCGATCTCGGCGTCGATTGGCGGATCGGACGCGACGTTTGGGACCGCGAGCTCATCGAAGACGAGCCGGCGCTCGCGGCCGGAAATTGGCAATGGGTCGCGGGGACCGGGGCCGATCTCGCGCAGTATCCGCGGATCTACAATCCGCGCAAACAGGGCCATGCGTTCGATCCGCTCGGCACCTACGCGCGGCGCTGGATCGAGGAACTCCGCGAGGCGGGCGATCCGTACGGGGTGCGCGGCGCGACCCCGCAACTCGCGCTCCCGCTCTACTCCGGCGCCGCGTACCCCGCGCGCGCCGTCGATCACGAGACGGCGGCACGGGCGTTTCTGCGACGCTACGCGGCCTTTACGGCGCCGTCCGCGTGAACGGGTTCTTCCCTTCGGCTTCCTGACGGTCGAGCCAATCGCTCACGAGCGGGACGCGCGGCTCCTCGCCGCTGCCGACCTGCACGGCGTAGACGATCGTCGCGACGAGCCAGACCGGGATGAGCAGCGCGATCAACGGCCACGCCGAGATGCCGAGCAGCGGCACTTGCGCGATCGCGACGAGCACCGACCACAATCCGAAAAGCCCGAAATTGAGGCCGAGCGCCTGCAGCGCCTGGCGCCGGATCGCGGTCGAGCGCGTCTGATCGAGCAGCGCGAGCGCGGCGAGCGGCCAGAACGGATAGCCGAGCGCGAGCAGCACGCGCGTCTCGATCGAGACGTCGTGCAGCGATCCGCGGCGCGCGATCGTCGCGACGACTCTCGGCGGCGGTGCGTATCGCGGTTCGCCGCGCGGCGGCGGCGGCGGCGCGGGGTTCGACGGCCCGACCTTCCCGCCGAGCCCGGCGCGCGGGGCCGCCGCGGCGTTCATGCGCTGTTCGAGCCGGCAGCTCGGGCAGATGCCCTGACCGTCGCGACACGTCGCGCAGATGTGATGTCGACAGTCTTGGCAGACGGCGACGGATGGAACGGCGTTATGAAAGTAACAGTCCACGGCGGTCACTCCGGCGAACGAGGCAGCGTGTCCGAAGTTACCGGATCGTCTCCGCAAAGGTTTCGCTCCTGAATCCGTCTCTCGAAGCGGCGAACCGCCGCGCCGTCGTCCGGCGCCTCGCGACCGAGGCGCGGCCCTACTATCCGCGGCTCGGGGTCGCGCTCGTCCTCGGCCTCGTCGCGGGCCTCGGACCGATCGCGCTCACGAAAGCGTTCCCGCTCGTCATCGACGGCGTCATCGAGAACCCGAAGCATCCGATCGGCCTGCTCGCGTGGGTGATCGCGGGCGTGTTCCTCGTGAATCTCATCTCGAACGCCGCGACGTTCGGCCAGAGTTATCTCACCGCGTGGTGCGGCCAGCGGCTGATCGCGCGCTATCGGGTGCGGCTCTTCGAACGCACGATGCGGATGCCGATGGCGGAGTTCGATCGCTGGCGGCCGGGCGAGTTCATCGCGCGCTTCAACAACGACCTGACGCTGATGACGGACGCGCTCTCCGTCTCGCTGCCGCAGTTCTTCGTGACGCTCGTGACGCTCGTCGCATCGATCGGCTACATGATCTATCTCGACTGGCTCGAGTCGCTCTTTCTCTTCGTCTTCGCGCCCGTGGTCAACGTCGTCGTCGCGACGTTCACGCGCATGATCTCCAAGAGCACGAAGCGCGCGCAGGAACACATCGCCGATCTCTCTTCGAACCTCACGGAGGTGCTCCACGGCGAGCGGATCGTGAAAGCGTTCGGCCGTGAGAGCTTCGAAGTCGAACGCTTCGGCGAGAGCAACGAACGCTATTTCCAAGCGTTCATGAAGGTCTTGCGGCTGGGGCAGATCCAGACGCCGATCGTCGCGATGGTGATCACCACGGCGCTACTCGCGATCATGACGTTCTCCGTGCGCGAGGCGATCGTCGGGCGGCTGGCGCCCGGGCAGATCCTGCAATTCTGGGGCCTCGTCGTGCTCGCGATCAATCCGCTCAATCGGCTCGCGTCGTTCGTCGGCGACATCTCGAAGGGGCTCGTCGGCGCCGCGCGGATCTTCGAAGTGATCGACCTGCCGGTCGAAGACGATGCGACCGGCCGCATCGACACGAAAAAACGGATCGACGGCACGATCGCCTTCGAACACGTCTCGTTCGCGTACAAAGCGGATGCCCCGGGCGTGCTGCACGATCTCTCGATCCGGATCGCGTCGGGCGAGATCGTCGCGCTCGTCGGACCGTCGGGGGCCGGGAAGACGACGATCGTCAACCTTGTACCGCGCTTCTACGATCCGACGGCCGGCCGGATCACGCTCGACGGCCACGCCCTCGATGCGTATGCGCTGCGCGACCTGCGTGCGGCGATCGCGATCGTGCCCCAGGAGGCGATGCTCTTCAGCGGCTCGATCGCCGAGAACATCCGCTACGGTCGGCTCGAAGCGACGCGGGCCGAGATCGAGGCCGCGGCGCGCGAGGCGAACGCCGAGGAGTTCGTGCTCGACCTGCCGGCAGGCTACGACACGACCGTCGGCGAGCGCGGGATGCGGCTCTCGGGCGGCCAGCGGCAACGGATCTCGATCGCCCGTGCCGTGTTGCGCGATCCGCGGATTCTGATCCTCGACGAAGCGACGAGCGCGCTCGACAGCCACTCGGAGCGCCTGATCGAGGCCGCGCTCGATCGGCTCCTCCCGGGCCGTACGACGATGATCGTCGCGCACCGCCTCTCGACGATCCGCCGTGCACACACGATCCTCTACGTCTCCGGCGGCCGCGTGCTCGAGGCGGGATCTCACGAGGAGCTGCTCTCGCGCGACGGCCATTACGCGAAGCTCTACGCGGCGCAGCTCGCCTGACGCCGCCGCGGCGGGACACCGCTTCGCCGGAAAGCTCACGTCCGGCCGCAGCTCGGACGATTATGCCAAGTAGTATGCCGGGAGGAGGGGCGAATGCTTCGGCTCGCCGCGTACGCGAAGGAGCGCGCCCCGATGCTCGTCCTGTCCCGCAAGCTCAATCAATCGATCGTCATCGGCCCCGACGTCCGAATCGTCGTCCTTTCGGTCGACCGAAACAACGTTCGCATCGGGATCGAGGCGCCGCCCGACGTCCGCGTCCATCGCGCCGAAATCGCCGCGCCGAGGGCGGCGGATCCGGCGGCCGACGCTTCCGCAGCCGCGACGATCGGTACGGCCGTGCGCCCGGGATAGGTGGACGTTCCGTGCTATACTCGTAGGGTTGCTATCCACTTCACCCGCTCCGGCGGGTGCGATGGTCCCCACGATGCCGGCGAGCGATCGCCGGTGCGGGACCAGAAAGGCCATCCTCACCATGGCATCGGTCATTTCCATGAAGGCGCTGCTCGAGGCGGGCGTGCACTTCGGCCACCAGACCCGGCGCTGGAATCCGAAGATGAAGCCCTACATCTTCCAAGAGCGCAACGGCATTTACATCATCGACCTCTCGAAGACGGTCATCATGATGCGCGAAGTCTATGCCGCCGTGAAGCAGATGGCGCGCGAGAATAAGGTCATCTTATTCGTCGGCACCAAGAAGCAGGCCCAAGACGTCGTCCGGGAAGAGGCAGACCGCGCGGGGACCTATTACATCAACGAGCGCTGGCTCGGCGGCACGCTGACCAACTTCTCGACGATCCAGAAGCGCATCTCGCGCCTCCGCGAACTCGAAGGGATGAAGGCTCAGGGCGCCTTCGATCTGCTGCCCAAGAAAGAGGTCTCGCGCCTCTCCGACGAGCTCGAAAAGCTCGAGCGTTTCCTCGGCGGTATCAAGGACATGCACAAGCTTCCTGACGCCGTGTTTATCGTCGATCCGAAGAAAGAACGCATCGCCGTTCTCGAAGCGAAGAAGCTCAAGATCCCGATCATCGCCGTGATCGATACGAACTGCGATCCCGACGAGATCGATTACGCGATCCCCGGCAACGACGACGCGA
>CAZZYZ010000237.1:0-4169 GCA_964658425.1 Vulcanimicrobiota bacterium
CGAGGTCGAGCGCGCGCAGCGGCAGCGGCGCGACGAACGTGCGCTCGTCGCCCGCGCGGACGACGCTGCCGCTCCGCACACGGGCGGCCATCCGCGCGACGAAGGCGTTCGGGCCCAGACCGACGCGCAGCGGCAGCGCGGCGAGTTCGGGATCGCTCGCGAGCGCGTCGCGAACGCTCGCGAGCCACTGCCGCTCGGGCCCCTGAATCCCGCGCATCTCCAAGAGCGCCGTGCCGTCGCCCGCGTCTTCGACGAGCGGCGAGGCGGCGTCGAGCGCGTCGAGGGCGCGCTCCCAGAGCGCGCGGCAGCGCGCCGGCTCGTCGACCGCGACCGCCGCCTCGCGGGCGGAGGCGGCGGCCTGGACGAGCGTCATTCCGGCGCGCGCGCCGAGGGCGTACGCCTCGTCGTCGAGGCCGAGCACGTGCCCGCGCTCGAGGCGGTCGACGACGATCACCGGCCGTTTCGCGAGCGCGGGGTCGGCCAGCCGAGCGACGACGACCTTGTAGGCGGGCACGAACGCGCACACGATCGGCATGGTTCGGGCATGGTAATCGAACGTATGTTCGATGTCAACCGATCGAGCGCACACCCGGATTTGCGAGCCGTCGCCGCCAACACACCCGTATGAAGCCCGCGATTTCGGCATTGCTCATAGCGACGTTCGTCGCACTTCAGGTCGGGAGCGCCCGCGCGGCGGTGGACACGACGGGGGCGGCGAACCGGCCGACGGTCGTCGACTGGTCGCTCGACCCCGCGCAGATCAAGGCGAGCTGCGCCGCGGAGATCGCGAAGGCCGTCACGGCCGAGCAGAGCATCGCGCGGAGCCGCATGTTGCCGACGTTCGAGAACACGACGCTCGCGCTCGAAAATCTCGGCGCCGATCTAAACGACCGCCTCGTCGCGCAGACGTTTCTCGTCGAGGTCTCGCCCGACGAAAAAGTGCGCGACGCATCGCGCGCGTGCTCGAACGATGCGTCCGCGTTCGCGACCGATGAGACGGCCGACCCCGTGCTCTACGGCCGCCTCGTCGCGGCGGACAAGGCGCCGAATCTCTCCACCGCCGATCGCGCGCTCTCGAAACTCTGGCTCCAAATGTTCGGCCGCTCGGGTGCCGGGCTCGCCGAGGGGCAGCGTGCCGAATTCGTGCGACTCTCGAAAGAGCTGACCGATCTCGAATTGCACTTCGGACAGAACGTCGAGAACGACGCGACGACGATCGAGATCACGAAGGCGCAAGCCGCGGGCTTACCCCTGGATCTCGTCGGCGCGTTGAAGCCGACTGCCGCGGGTTACGTCGTGCACGTGAACGACAGCACGGCGAGCCCGTTCCTCGATAACGCCTCCGACGAAGCGGCGCGCAAAGCGTACGCGATCGCGTTCGGGAACATCGCGAGCCCCGCGAACGTCGCGCTCTTGCAGCGCGCGATCGCGATTCGCGATCGGCTCGCGCACCTGATGGGCTTTCCGACGTGGGCCGCCTACCAGCTCGACGTTCGCGTCGATCGCAGCCCGGAGCACATCTCGAAATTCCTCACCGATCTCGATGCCGAATTGATGCCGCGCGCGCGGCAGACGGTCGTCGAGCTGACGGCGCTTAAAGCCAAGGCGACGGGCGATCCGCACGCGGTGCTGCAGGCGTGGGACGTCTCGTATTATCGCACGCAGCTCGACAAATCGAAGTACGCGGTCGATCAACAAGAGATACGGCGCTATTTTCCGGCCGCGCATACGGTCGATGCGGTGCTCGCGATCTACCAGCATCTGCTCGGCGTGCGTTTCACGCAGATTCCGAACGCGCCGTCGTGGCACGACGACGTTACGGAGTACGCGGTCGCCGATGCGGCATCGGGAAAATTTCTCGGCTCGTTCTTTCTCGATCTCTATCCGCGTGCCGGAAAACCGGGCGGTGCGTTCAACGCCCCGATCGTGCCCGTCCGCCGGCTCGCGGACGGCACGTATCGCGCTCCGCTCTGCGCGATGGTCGTGAGCGATTGGCCCGCGCCCGAGCCCGGCAAGCCCGCGCTGCTGACGCACGACGACGTCACGACATTCTTCCACGAATTCGGCCATAACATGGCCGCGCTCCTGACGACGGCGCCCTACGAAAGCCTGACGCAATTCCAACAAGATTTCGTCGAAGCACCCTCGCAGATGCTCGAGAACTTCACGTGGGATCCGCACGTGCTGCGCGAGATCACCTCGAACGTCGATACGGGGAAGCCGATGCCGGACGACCTGATCGCGAAGCTGATCGCCTCGCGTTGCGCGACCGATCGCCTCTGCAACGCGTATGCCGCCGTGCGGCAGATCGAACTCTCCGTCGTCGATCTCGACTATCACACCGCGGGGCCGAACGTGGATACCACGGCCGTCCTCGATCGCGTTGCGGCCGAGACGACGCCGATCGGGCTCGTGCCCGGGACGCATCCGCAGGCGAGCTTCGGCCATCTCATGGGCGGCTACGATGCGGGTTATTACACGTATCTCTGGTCGCTCGTCTACGCGCAGGACATGTTCACCGCGTTCCAGCGCGGCGGGCTCGATAATCCGGCCGTCGGCATGCGCTATCGCGAGACGATCCTCGCGCCCGGGCGTGCGCTCGATCCGACGGTCGAGGTCGCGAATTTTCTCGGCCGCTCGATGAGTACCGAAGCGTTCTACGACGGATTTCGTAAAGCACCGTAGCGACGCGATCCCTTCGGCCAGTACGTCTCGCGATTCGAGGATCCGCGGGATCCTGGCCGTTCGACGACGGAAGCGGAAGAGATGCTTTCCAGCGTACCGGATCGGAAAACGCTCGTCGGAATTCCGCTCGCCTTTGCGGCGCTGCTGGTGGTCTTCGTGCTCGAGTCGTTCGCCGCGCGCTCGTTCGTTTTTCCGGTCGTGAGCGACTTCCGCGTCGTGTATTGCGGCGAACGCGCGGTCGTTCTGCAGCACGCAGATCCGTATCGTGTCGAGCCGTTGCGCGCATGCGAGCATCTGCACGTGGAGGCGGACGAACCGGCATGGTCCGTCACGCCGTATCCTTTGCCGAGCTATGCGGCCGCGCTTCTCGCCCCGTTCGCGTTGCTGCCCTTCGGCGCGGCACGGCTAGCGTGGATCGCCTTACTGGTTCTCTGCTTTGCGATCGCGTCGGCGAGCATCGCGCGGATCTCCGGTTCGCCAGCGTTTGCGGTCGGCCTCGTGTTCGCACCGACGCTCGGCATTCTCAATCTTCGATATGGCGAACCCGTCCTTATCTCGGTCGCGCTGTTTTGCATCGCCGCGCTCGCGGTGCATCGCGAGCGGCCGAACGCCGCGGCCGTTGCCGCGGTCCTATCGCTGATCGAGCCGCACGTCGGATTACCCGCGGTACTCGGTCTTTTCGTATTCGTGCCAGGTGCACGGCGCGCGATCGCGATTGCGATCGCCGTCCTCATCGCGATCGGTTTTGCAACGCTCGGCTTCGGTACGAACGTCGAGTACGCACGCTTTCTTTCCGCGCAGGCGCGTGTCGAACTCTGGGCGTCCGATCAATTCAGCCTTTCGCGCCTGCTCGTTACGCTCGGCGTCGCTCCGAAAATTGCACTCGCGCTCGGAAGCGTTTCGTACGGCACCATGACCGTATTCGGGATCGCGCTCGCAGGATCGTTCGTGCGGCGGAGATTTTCTCGTGCGGTCGTCGTTGTCGTTCCGGTCGCCCTTGCGATGCTGGGCGGTCCATTCGTTCACGACGTGCAGATCGCGAGCGCGCTTCCGAGCGCCGTGGTCCTCGCCGAACGCACGTGGACCGCACGCGCGGCTATCGCACTCCTCGCGCTCGATTGGACGGAGTCGATCGTTGAAAAAGTCGTGCCCATCTGCGCGGCTGCATCCGGAGCGGGATCGATCGCTCTTCGAAACACGCCCGGCATACGGCGGATCTTCTACGCGCCGGGCATCGCAATCGCCGTCATCGCGTGCGCGTTCTTTGTGAGCTCCTTCGAGCCGAAGCCGATTATCTCGAGCGACTCGCGAACGATTCCGCCGATCGCCGCGAGTGGACTGTCGTCGATTCCATGGGGATGGCGGATCCGGCTGACGCCGGAATGGTCGGTCGATCGTCTCGATACGGCGATCGGCAAAATCCCGACGTGGATCGGACTCATCTTGATTCCGTTTTCGGCGCTCGTCGGAAAGCGTGACGATCG